>NZ_CAWVHE010000019.1:0-100529 GCF_963929015.1 uncultured Merdimonas sp. | reverse complement strand
ACTAGATCGCGTGTTTTCTTGGCGGCTTTATTCTGTCTGTCGGCGACAAAGAGTATGATTACAGCGTAGAAGGAAGGCTTAGCAGGCTGGAACAAAAATTAACCTGGAGGTGAATGGATTGCGCGCAATCAGTTCAGATGAGATTATCTCTATCATAAAAGAAGAAATAAACAACTATGACGAGATCAGCCGCAACCAGGAAGTAGGGACGGTGGTTTCCGTAGGAGACGGGATCGCCACGATCTATGGTCTGGACCATGCCATGTATGGCGAGATCATTACCCTGGAAAACGGCCTGAAAGGCATGGTTCAGGATATCAAACAAAATGAGATCAGCTGCATCTTGTTTGGAGATGACAGCGAAGTTACACAGGGAACAAAAGCAGCCCGGACAAAAAGACGCGCCGGCATTCCGGTAGGAGAGGCCTACATCGGAAGGATCGTGGACGCTCTGGGCTCCCCCATCGACGGGCGGGGCGGGATCGAGGCCAGCGAGTACCGGCCGGTAGAGCAGGAGGCTCCCGGCATTGTGGAACGTAAGTCGGTCAGCGTGCCGCTGGAGACAGGAATCTTGTCCATTGATTCGATGTTCCCGATCGGGCGGGGACAGCGTGAGCTGATCATTGGAGACCGCCAGACCGGAAAAACATCGATCGCCATGGATACCATCCTTAATCAGAAGGGGAAAGATGTGATCTGCATCTATGTAGCGATCGGCCAGAAGGCGTCCACAGTAGCGCAGCTGGTAAATACCCTTCGCAAACATGGCGCGCTTGAGTATACCACGGTATTTTGCTCAACGGCCAGCGAGTGCGCGCCGCTGCAGTATATCGTGCCTTATTCTGCGACTGCGCTTGCAGAATATTTTATGTATCAGGGAAAAGATGTGCTGATCATTTATGACGATCTGTCCAAGCATGCGGTGGCCTACCGCGCCATTTCGCTTTTGCTGGGACGGTCTCCGGGACGTGAAGCCTATCCGGGAGATGTCTTCTATCTGCATTCCAGATTGCTGGAAGCGAAGCAGCCGGTTAAATGAAGAGGCGGGAGGCGGTTCCATTACGGCTCTGCCGATCATCGAGACGCAGGCGGGAGACGTGTCCTGCGTACATTCCCACCAACGTCATTTCCATTACAGACGGGCAGATCTTTCTGGAGAGCAGCCTTTTTAACGCCGGCATGCGCCCGGCGGTCAATGTAGGGCTTTCCGTATCCCGTGTGGGCGGCGCGGCCCAGACCAAGGCGATGAAAAAGGCCAGCGGAAGCATCCGTATCGACCTTGCCCAGGCAAGGGAAATGGAATCCTTTACCCAGTTCAGTTCGGATCTGGATGAAGCAACCAGGGAACAGCTGAAATACGGCGCCGTCCTGACGGAACTTTTAAAACAGCCTCTTGGCAGGCCGCTGTCCATGCAGGAACAGGTGATTACCCTTGTGGCGGCGACAAACCGTCTGATGATGGACGTGGAAACGGCAAAGGTCAAAGAATTTCAGATGGATATGCTGGCGTATTTTGACCGGGAGCACCCGCAGATCGGCCAGACGCTGGAGGAGAAGAAAGTGCTGGACGACGGGTTGAAAGAACAGATCATAGAGGCAGTAAAGCAGTTTAAAGAAACAAGATAAGCAGGTGGAACGATGGCAAATGCAAGAGAGCTGAAAGAAAGGATGGCCAGCATCCAGGAGACGAGAAAGATTACCAATGCCATGTATCTGATCTCTTCTTCAAAAATGAAGCAGGCCAGAAAAAAGCTTGCGGATACAGAACCCTTCTTTTTTGGGATCCAGGCGGAAATTTCCAGAATCCTGCGGCACGTTCCGGATATGCACAGCCATTTCTTCGACACCCGGGAGAAGATCCCGCCGGAAGAACGCAAGATCGGCTGTATCGTGATCACTGCGGATAAAGGGCTGGCCGGCGCGTACAATCATAACGTCATTAAGATGGCGGAGCAGGTGCTGGCGGAGCCGGGAATCCATAAAATGTATGTGCTGGCGAGCTGGGCAGACAGTATTTTTCCAAAAAACAGGGGCTTTTGCTGGATACTTCATTCAGATATACGGTGCAGAAGCCGACGCTGTACAGGGCCCGCGTGATTGCGGAGGAGATGGTTTCCCTTTTTGAAGAAGGGGAACTGGACGATATTTATATCATTTACACCCGGATGGAAAATGCGATGCAGGCAGTGACGGAGAAGATCAAGATCCTGCCGTTGCACAGGGTCAGTTTCACGCCCCAGAACATGCCGTCCATTGCGGGCGTATATCAGGAAGGTATGATCCTGTACCCGTCGGCCCACAGCGTTATGGATAATATTGTGCCAAACTATGTGGTGGGACTGATCTATGGCTGCCTCGTAGAGTCTTACTGCAGCGAGCACAACGCCAGGATGCAGGCAATGCAGAATGCGACCGACAGTGCGTCGGATATGCTGGATGAGCTTAGGATAACATATAACCGTGTGCGCCAGGCCGATATCACTCAGGAACTGACGGAAGTCATCGGCGGGGCAAATGCACAGAAAAGGAAGTGAGCAGGAACATTATGACAAAGGGTAAGATCATACAGGTCATGGGGCCTGTTGTAGACGTGGAATTTGAGAGCCAGAAAGAACTCCCCCGCATCAAGGATGCGTTGGAGGTAGAGAACGGCGGCAAACGCTGTGTCATGGAAGTGGCTCAGCATGTGGGAAATAATGTGGCCCGCTGTATCATGCTGGCTTCCAGCGACGGACTTTATAAAGGAATGGAAGTTACGGCCACAGGCGCGGGGATCCAGGTGCCGGTAGGCGAACAGACCCTGGGACGTCTCTTTAACGTGCTGGGGGAAACAATTGATGATAAAGAGGAGATCGCAGAAGACGCCGAGCGCTGGGTGATCCACCGGAAGGCTCCAAGCTTTGAAGAGCAGAGCCCGGCTGTGGAGGTGCTGGAAACCGGGATCAAGGTCATTGATCTTCTGACTCCGTATGCCAAAGGCGGAAAGATCGGTCTTTTTGGAGGCGCCGGAGTAGGAAAGACGGTGCTGATCCAGGAGCTGATCCACAACATTGCCACCGAGCACGGAGGATATTCTATCTTTACCGGTGTGGGAGAAAGATCCCGTGAAGGAAATGACCTCTGGACCGAGATGAGCGAGTCCGGGTTATCAACAAAACAGCTCTGGTATTCGGACAGATGAACGAGGCCGCCGGGAGCCCGTATGCGTGTGGCGGAGACGGGACTTACCATGGCGGATATTTCCGTGATGAAGAGCATCAGAACGTGCTGTTGTTTATTGACAATATTTTCCGATTTGTGCAGGCGGGTTCCGAGGTGTCCGCTCTGCTTGGACGTATGCCGTCCGCAGTCGGATATCAGCCGACTCTGGCCAATGAAATGGGCGCTCTGCAGGAGCGGATCGCTTCTACAAGAAAGGGATCTGTTACTTCCGTGCAGGCAGTCTATGTGCCTGCGGACGACCTGACAGACCCGGCGCCTGCAACCACATTTTCCCATCTGGATGCCACCACCGTTCTTTCCAGAAAGATCGTGGAGCAGGGAATCTATCCGGCGGTAGATCCGCTGGAATCCACCTCCCGGATCCTGGAGCCGGACGTGGTAGGAGAAGAGCATTACCGGGTGGCGAGAAAGGTGCAGGAGATCCTGCAGAAATACAAAGAACTTCAGGACATTATCGCGATCCTTGGTATGGAAGAACTGTCAGAAGAAGATAAGATGACAGTAAACCGTGCAAGAAAGGTACAGAGATTCCTGTCTCAGCCATTCTCTGTGGCGGAAGTATTTACGGGCACTCCGGGAAAATATGTACCGCTTGAGGAAACAGTCCGCGGCTTTGCGGCCATCATCGACGGAGAGATGGATGAGTATCCGGAAAGCGCCTTCTTTAACGTGGGAACCATCGAGGACGTAAAAGAAAAAGCAAAGGCTCAGATGCAGCAGGCATAAGGAGTGTAAAAAAGCATGGGAACATTTTCGTTAAAGATCATATCCAGCGATAAAATATTTTACGAGGGCCCCTGCCAGTACCTGACGATCCCTGCGCCTGACGGGCAAAAGGGGGTTTTGCCCCATCATGAAAATATGGTGATCGCCGTGGATCCGGGGGAGCTTAAGTTTCGTAAGCCGGACGGCGAATGGGTGGAAGCCGTGGTGTCCATGGGGTTTGCAGAGATCATGAACAACCGGGTGTCTGTGCTGGTCAATACGGCAGAGCGCCCCGAGGACATTGATGTGAAGCGGGCTGAGGAAGCAAAGGAACGGGCCGAGGAGCGGCTGCGTCAGAAGCAGAGCATCCAGGAGTATCACCTGTCCCAGGCTTCGCTGGCAAGAGCCATGGCAAGGCTTAAGGCATCCCGGAATAAGCACGGGGATATCTAGGATACGGGAAATTACACATAAAATATAGAAAATCACACATAAAAAAGCACGACAGGATCGGCTCTTTTATGTGTGATTTTTTTCTGGCAATTTTGGTGATCTTTTGGGGGAAATGGGATAAAAGAGGAGAAAACCAGGGGAAAGCCAGGTGAAAAGCCGGGCATAAAATAGGACTGCGCCTGGGAGGAGTGCAGTCCTGAGGAAAAAGTTATGAAAAAGATTTTGTGTTCAATTTCTTGAACAGTTACAGTATAGAAAAAAGTTGTGATGATTCTGTGTTTAAATTAAGAAAAAAATGTAAACAAACTATGAAATGTCCAGATTGGAAAAGGAACGCAGAATCCTTAAACATGGAACAGTTCCTGCAAAAGATCGCGGAGCGTGTCTTCAAACAGACGCTCTGCCTTCCATACAATGGAGATTTCGTGATGGACCTGCCAGTCCGGCAAATCAATCACCTGGATAGAACCATCACGCAGTTCGTCCAGTACAGCTGTTTTATAGAGGAAGGTAATCCCGCAATTGTTTTTCACCATTTCCTTGATCGTATTCATATTTCCAATGGTGGTGACGTGCGTGAAGTTTTCAATGCCTAGATCATATTCAGACAGGGCGTCTTCCAGGATCCTGCGGGTGCCGGAACCCGGCTCGCGGACAAGAAGACGCTCCGATGTCAGCTCAAAAAGACTCCGGGGCATTTTTTTAAACTTGTAATGCCTGCCGCAGATGGGAATAAAGCGGTCAGTGATAAATGGGGTATGGCGGTACAGATGACGGGGATAATTCCCTTCCAGAATGGCGAAATCAATCTCGCCGGCATCCAGCTTCTGCAGAAGTAAAGCAGTGTTGGCCACAGTAACCGAAATATCAGAATCCGGGTGTGCCGCCAGAAAATGCGACAGAGGATCGGCGATCATAAATTCCCCCACAGTCAGCGTAGCGCCGAAACGCAGACGATAACGAAGATCCGAAAGAGACAAAAGTTGTTCCTTCAGATAAGTTTCATTATTGTAGAGAGAAGTCAGAGAGCTCTTAAGAAGAGCGCCTGCCTCGGTAAGGCAGAGACGCCGCCCCTGAAAACAGAACACCCTGGCTCCATAGTATTCTTCGATAAACTGAATATGCTGCGATACCGCAGGCTGGGTAATATGAAGTTTCTTTGCCGCCCGGGTAAAACTCTGCTCCTCACAGACGGTCAGAAAAGTAAAAACACGATGATCCAGCATGGCAACCTCCATCAATGGGGACGGGGGATTCCTGGGAATCCCCCGTCCCCATTGATGGTATGATAACATACTTTTATAAAAAAATAAATATTTATAATTTTACATTATGAAATTTTCGTGATAGGATTTGCTTTGTGGAAAATGTTGTGGATAATGTGTGGAGGGAGAATATGGAGTTTGTGAGAAAAAATGGGAAGGGGATTTTGCTGTGTCTGTGTATTGCGGTCCCGTCCTGGCTTTTGGGGAAGCGGTTTCCGATTGTCGGCGGGCCGGTAATCGCGATCCTGGCTGGTATGATCCTGACGTTAGGGATAAAAGAGAAGGGGGATCTGGAGAGCGGGATCAAATATACGTCTAAGAAGATTCTGCAGTATGCGGTGATCCTGCTTGGCTTCGGACTGAATCTGCAGGTGATCCTGCAGACCGGGAAGCAGTCGCTGCCAATCATTGTTTCAACGATTGCCACATCTTTGGTGGTTGCCTATGTGCTGCACCGCGCGATGCACATTCCGGGAAAAATATCTACGCTGGTGGGCGTGGGATCGTCTATTTGCGGAGGCTCGGCCGTCGCTGCGACAGCGCCGGTGATTGATGCGGATGATGAAGAGGTGGCGCAGGCGATTTCGGTGATCTTCTTTTTCAATGTACTGGCGGCGGTGTTGTTTCCGACATTGGGAGGAATACTGGGATTTGCGACGGACTCGGGAGAAGCGTTTGGCGTATTTGCAGGAACTGCGGTAAATGATACGTCTTCCGTAACCGCTGCGGCATCTACCTGGGACAGTTTGTATGGCCTGGGAAGCGCCACTCTTGATAAAGCCGTCACTGTAAAGTTGACCAGGACGCTGGCGATCATTCCGATCACACTGGCGCTGGCATTTCTTCGCACTCGCAAAGAGAAAGGGGATGGAAATGGAAAAGTTTCTATGAAGCAGATTTTCCCATTCTTCATTCTGTTTTTTATCGGTGCGTCTGTGATCACCACAGTTGCAACTGCGGCGGGCGTTTCGGCGGAAATCTTCGCGCCTCTGAAAGAATTGTCAAAGTTCTTTATCATTATGGCCATGGCGGCAGTGGGGCTGAATACGAACATTGTGAAATTGGTAAAAACCGGAGGAAAACCGATCCTGATGGGAATGGCCTGCTGGATCGGGATTACGGTAGTAAGCCTTGGTATGCAGCACATGCTGGGAATCTGGTAGCGAAAAGGATCTGGCGGCAGCAGGGATCTGGCGGCAGCAGGAATCTGGCGGCAGCAGGGATCTGGCGGCAGCAGGGATCTGGTGGCAGTTGTAAAAAAGGAGATGTCAGTAAGACATCTCCTTTTCCGGTCATAGATTAATGAAAAACAGGAATGAAATGATAAAGAATCTCCTGGATTCTTTATCAATCCTGCAGGATGCCAAGCCCTCGTTCCAGGGGGAGGCCATTTACAAGCCGTTTCTTGATCTCCTTTTGCAGGCTGGTGTTTTCCGGCAGACTTTCCAGAGACTGGGGAGCTTCGCTTAAATCAAAGACAAAGTAAAGAAAGTCTTTGGGACACTCCTCTACGTCCAGCAGCTTAAAATGCTTCTGGAAGCTTAAGATCCGGCTGTCTGCGGGAAGGCAGTCTCTTAGCTGGGGACTAAGAAGCCAGCTCTGGGTAAAGAAAACAGGCGGCTGCTCTGCGGAAAAAGAGTAGTATTTCGGAATCCATTCAGTGGCCGTCTTTAAGGAAGAAGAGACGATAGTCTCGTCCAGAGGGCCGTCTTCCGGAATATGAACAAAGATCACCGGTGGATTGCCGGTCAAAAATGGTTTGAGAACAGCAAGACCTCCGGGGACCCATTCGAACTGCAGACATCCGTGCCAGGTCATCAGTCCGGAAATAAGACCACTGGAAAAAATCATCTGGCGGAATCGCATCCCGTCGGTCCCGTGCTTTTCGCCGTCCCAGGTGCAGTAATAGCGAATGCCGTATTTCTGCATCCGGATCTGTGCCTCGTCAAAATGATATTTTTCCATATTTTTCTGGTGGATCGGATACCCGCTTAGAAGGACAAGAGTCGCCATCACAGGACTCCCATGGCTGGAAAATGCAGAGGAATGGCTGTCCCAGGTCCAGATATCGCCGCAGTCGGCTTCGGGAGCAAAAAAGAGAATCTGTCTCCAGAGCCAGCACAGAAAGTTCAGTTTTTCATCAGATCTAAGGGTCTGGATTTCCCGGGAAAGCCTGCGGCAAAGAGGCTCTTCCAGCTCGTAAAATGTCATGATCTCATCAAAAGGAAGACTTTCAAGCCAGTTCGGGTCATAGCTGTCAAGAGCATCTGCAAGACAGTGCTCCCAGGAGAGAGGAATCCGGTCAAAAGAGACATAATCTGCAAGTTCTTGTAATTGGTACATAAGAAAACTCCTTTCATAATAGCCAGCGTTCAGCAGATTACAGACACAAAGAAAACATGCTGTTTGAAAGGTATTATATATTCCCGGGTTGCAGGTTTCAATCTTTTAATTCGCAGAGCTGTCTACTCTGCGAAAAGGAAGGAGCAGCTTCCTTCTCGCTTCAGATCGAAGCCAGCTTCTACACAACGCGTAGCGAAGGTGTGCCTGAGGGCATGGAAATTGACCGGACGGATACCGTTTTGGATAAGAACCTTTTTCAGATGGTTTTCAAGAGAACGGGGCTCGACAAATTTATCGCTGCGCCCGGTGAGGAAAAATACATCTTCCGACGACCGAAAGGGCGTAAGCCAGCGGACCAGAAAATCAGGAAGCGGAATGGTCCTTAAGGAGCAAGTACTCTTTGGGGTGCTGATAATGATGCGGGTGCGGTTCCCGGTTGAGTGGCTCATATCCTGCAGCCTTTGCAGCGTGCGGGTTACGAAGATCTCACCTTCCGTAAGGTGGATCTGTCCCCAGGTCAGCGCGCAGAGCTCGCCGATCCGGATAAAAGAAGACATAAAAAAGCCTGAAGCTGCCGGGTGGTAATTTCACAGCAGGGGCAGCTTCTAAGCACTGGCAGAATGTTTTTCTGCAGTTGATTTCGGTATCTGTTATAGGAAGATTCTTTTACCTGCATCCGGACCAGGGAAAGCCATTCTCTGCTGATCTCTTCAAAAGTTACGATTTTGAGGTTGCTCATTTTATTCATACCGTTTTTCCTCCCGTTTGTTCTGGTGTATGTTTTACAGGCATCCGTTGATAGGACAAGCTGCTTTTTTTGGTTGATTCCAGGGCGCATTTTTGACGTTTCATGCACCGGTAAACGAAGTGTATAAAATCACGAAAATTTATTCAAGACAAGTTTGAAAAAGTTGTTATTTATTTGCAAAAAATTGCATAAAAATGCTGATTATACGACATAAACGACCAATTTACCGGCTTATTTTCTTGACAAAGAAGGGGGCAACAGGTAAACTGTAGTCTATAGATATTACCGTTCGGACGATTCGCAGAGTAGACAGCTCTGCGAAAAATAAACACTTTTATATGGATAGAAAGGGCACGAATGATACGGACAGATAATACTGGAATTACAATTTTGCGCGAAGGAGAAAATGTCCAGATCGAGCCTTACGGGAAGCATATAATCCGTGTCCGCGCCGCCGCCGGAGAGATCCAGGACCTGAACTGGACGCTGCTGGAGCCGGGCGAGGCGGAGGCGGAGATCAGAACCACCGAAAAAGAGGCTGTTTTAATAAACGGAGACATTCAAGTCAAAGTTACGGAAGATGGAAAGATTTCTTTCTGGAACAGGAAAGAGGAGCTGCTTTTGCAAGAACTCTGGAGGAATGAACGGGATATTCCTGGCAGAGTGATCCGCGGAAAAGAAGGCGGCTTGTTTCATGTAGAGCAGCATCTGTGCGCCATGGCAGGAGAGCATTTTTACGGGCTTGGCCAGGAGGCGCACGATCTCTTCGATCTAAAAGGCGCGACTCTGGATCTGTGCCAGCAGAATACAAAAAGTACGATCCCCTTCGTAATCTCATCCAGAGGTTATGGATTTCTCTGGAACAATCCCGCCATCGGAAGAGTCGAGTTTGGGACCTCCCAGACCCGCTGGGTGGCGGAGTCGGCCAGACAGATGGATTATCTTGTGATCGCTGCAGATACGCCGGCCGAGATTGAGAAGCGTTACTGCATGCTCACCGGCTTTGCTCCGGAATTTCCGGAGTGGGCGACAGGATTCTGGCAGTCCAAGCTTCGCTATGAGACACAGGAAGAGCTCCTGGAAGTGGCAAGAGAATATAAAAGAAGAGAGATCCCGCTTTCCCTGATCGTGTGCGATTATTTCCACTGGCCGCAGCAGGGAGACTGGAAGTTTGACAAGGCCTGCTGGCCGGATCCCAAAGCGATGGTGGAGGAGTTGAACGAAATGGGCGTCCGCCTTCTGGTGTCGATCTGGCCCACCGTAGATCCGCGCAGCGAGAATTATTTTGCAATGCGGGATCAGAACATGCTGATCCGGGCGGAGCGGGGACCGGGACCTCTGGTATACTGCAGGGGACCTGAGACTTATTATGATCCGACCAATCCACAGGCAAGAGCGTTTGTGTGGGAGCGCGTAAAAGAAAATTATTACAGTCTGGGCATCCGTAATTTCTGGCTGGATGAAGCAGAGCCGGAGATCGGACCTTATGATTACGATAACTTACGCTACTGGATCGGAAATGGAATGGAAGTCAGCAGCCTGTATCCGTTCTATTATGCGAAGACCTTTTATGACGGCCAGATGAGCGAAGGACAAAAAGAGATCGTAAACCTGATACGCTGCGCGTGGGCAGGAAGCCAGCGCTATGGCGTGGTCCTCTGGTCCGGCGATATCTGCGCGGACTTTGCAAGTCTCCGCCGGCAGATCAAGACAGGGCTTCATGTAGCGGTCAGCGGCATCCCCTGGTGGACCACAGACATTGGCGGTTTCCATGGAGGTGATCCGGATTCGGAAGATTACCGGGAGTGTATGGTGAGATGGTTCCAGTTCGGAGCTTTTTGCCCGGTATTCAGACTGCACGGGTTCCGGGACAAAAAAGACAGGCCGGTATCACCCCCGGTTACTCTGGACGGATTCTGTTACTCCGGCGGGCCCAACGAGATCTGGAGCTACGGCGGGGAAGCCTACGAGATCCTGAAGCATTATATCGAGATCCGGGAGCGGTTAAGGCCTTATATCCTGGAACAGTTCCACAAAGCGTCCAAAGAAGGGCTGCCGGTGATGCGGCCGTTGTTCTTTGATTATAAAGAAGAAATCTGCTATGACATCTTTGATCAGTATCTGTTCGGACCGGATCTGATGGTATGCCCGGTATATGAACAGGGAGTAAGAGAACGCAGGGTGTATCTCCCCCAGGGAGAGACCTTTATTGATGCTTTTGATGGCAGGGAATACGAGGGCGGCGCATGGCTCACAGTCCAGGCCCCTCTGGAAAGGATTCCTTTGTTCCTGCGGAAGGGATCAGAACTGAAACCGGAAATGTTCCGGTAACGACAGATCATTTGTGCTTCGTGCATTAATGATAGAACGCAAAAAAGAAAGGAGAGAAGCTATTATGAAAAAGAAATCCGTAAAAGCGACACTGGCGTTCCTGATGACAGCCACGATGGCGGTATCCTTAGTTGGATGTGGCGGTGGATCTGGCGAAGAAGAAGCTGAAGAGCAGAAAACCACGAAGACCGCAGAAGACACAAACTGGGAAGGTGCAGAAAAGGCAGCAGAGTTAAGCGGCGACCTTACTTACATGCACTCTGGCGACGATTACGAGAGAGAGATGTATGCAAATGTGTTCAGCACATATGAGCAGTACGCAACGAACGTAAAAGTTGAGCAGATGTATGTTCCTTCCGACTATGACACCAAACTGCAGACACTGGCAGCCGGCGACGACCTTCCGGATCTGTTCTGGGTAGGTGAGTCCGGAGTCAGAAGATACAACGACTCTGGCATGCTTTCCGAGCTGGACAGCGTGATCGAAGAGTATCCGGATCTGACAGCCGACATCATCGACGGTGTTCTGGACTTTGGTAACATCGATGGCACCCAGGTAGCATTCCCGAAAGACTGGACATCTTATGTAATGTACCTCAATCTGGATATGTTCGAGGAAGCAGGCGTTGACGTGCCGACCAATGACTGGACCGTAGAAGACTACAAAGAGATCGCAGCTGATCTGACACAGAAGAGTGAAGACGGCGAGCGTACTCTGGTATATGGTACCGCGATCAACAACTATCGTGCTGACTGGATCAACTGGATGGGCAACTATGGCGCTGACTGGTTTGCTGACGGAAAGTCCAACCTGTCTTCCGCAGAGGCTCTGGAAGGTTTAGGAGTTATGTATGACCTTGTTCAGGCAGGTTCTGCACCGTCTCCGGGATCTGTATCCGCTACTGGTGACAGCGAAGACCGTCTGTTCATTACCGGTCAGGTTGCAATGTATCCGTCCGGACGTTGGGTAATCCCGTCCTTCCGTACAGAGTGCGACTTTGAGTGGGATGCAGTAGAGATGCCGCAGGGAACCACACGGACCTGTCCGTTTATCTGTAGTATGGTTTGTATCGCTGAAACCAGCGAGAACAAAGATGCAGCAGCCAACCTGCTTTCCTTCCAGATGAGTGATGAAGGACTTGCACTGGTTATGGAATCTGCTCTGTCTCTGCCGGTTTACACCGACCTGATGGAAAGCGAGACATATGTAAATACTCCTCCGTCAACAGATGCCTTTATCAATTCTGCTTCTTATCTGGGCAACGAGTCTCAGATCGAAGCATGCCAGACCGGAAAATGGGCTGAGTACAGCGACATCATTACCGCTCATCTGTCTGACGCTTTTGAAGGAAAGACCACGATCGAGGAAGCTGCAAAAGAAATTGATGACCAGGCGAACTCCACTGTATTTACAGAATAAACCTGCAAATCACAAAGTTTATTGACAATCAGATGTGGCATCCCGGGTTTCCGGGATGCCCTTCTCAAGAAAAGCGAAAGATAAGAAATGTAAGTTCAGTTTAATAAGGAATGGAGTTACGAGCCTATGAAAAAAACCAATACTTCCCGGAAAGGACTGACACTGCATCAGAAAGAGGCGCTGACCGGTTACGCATTTATCCTTCTGCCTCTGATCAGTTTGATCGTCCTGATGTATTATCCGATCATCCGATCCTTCTTTATCAGTTTCTTTAACTGGGATCTTTTGACAGATCCGTCCTTTATCGGGCTGGAAAATTACAAGACCATGATAAATGACGAAGTATTTAGAGTATCCCTCTTAAATACTTTTAAATGGGTAATTATTTATGTTCCCATGTCTGTGGTTACTTCATTTCTGTTAGCTCTTCTTTTGGACAGAAAGATGAAGGCGGCCGGCTTTTTCCGGACATTTTACTATATTCCGGTTGTCTGCCCGATCGTAGTAGTAGCGCTCCTGTGGGTGTGGATCTACAACACAGATTATGGTATTTTGAACTACCTTTTGGGGGTAGTAGGAATTGACCCTGTAGGGTGGCTGACAGACGAGAGATTTTCTCTTCTGGCCATTGCCATTATGTCGACCTGGAAATGGGCCGGTTACAACATGTTGATCTTCCTCTCTGCACTGCAGGGAATTGATGAAAGCCTTTACGAGGCCGCTGCTCTTGACGGTATCACACCATGGCAGAAGTTAAGATACATCAAACTTCCATTGATCATGCCGTCTATTTACTTTGTAATGCTGACAGCGGTGATCGACGCTTTCCAGATGTATACTGAGATCTTTATTATGACCAAGGGCGGTCCCGGATATTCAACTTACACCGTATCCTACTACCTGTGGTCCAATGCGTTTGAATATTCCAAGATGGGATATGCCTGTGCAATGGCAGTTGTCCTGTTTGTAATTATTATGGCAATCACTCTGGTCCAGAACAAATTCCTGAACAGAGAATACGACAATTAGAAGGAGGCCGGAAAAGTGACGAAGAAAAAGAAAAATAAAATATTAATTTATATCCTTCTGCTTTTCGTGGCGGCGCTGGTTGTCCTGCCATTTCTGTGGATGGTTGTTTCTGCGTTTAAAAGTCAGAGGGAGCTGTTTGCCTATCCGCCCACATTCTTCCCGACAGAGTGGAAGTTTGAAAACTTTACGGAGGCGGCGTCCCGTGGAAGTATCAGTTTTGCGGCCATGTTTGTCAACAGTATGAAGATTGCCGTGCCAAGTACGGTGTTTAACATCATCTTCTCCTCGCTGGCAGGTTATGCGTTTGCAAGACTTCGCTTCCCTCACAGGGACAAGATCTTTATGGGATTCCTGGCGGCGATGATGGTACCGTTTGTTGTTACACTGGTTCCCCGGTTCCTGATGTTCAGAGATCTGGGATTCTACGACACATATGTACCGCTGATCGTTCCGGCAATGTTCGGAACACCGTTTTCCGTGTTCCTGACCAGGCAGTTCTTTATGACGCTGCCAAAAGAGCTGGAGGAGGCCGCGATCGTGGACGGCTGCAGTCATCTGCGTATCTGGTGGCAGATCTTCCTGCCGCTGTGTAAGCCGATCATCTCCACGCTGGCGGTATTCCAGTTCCAGAGCTCTTACAACGACTTTATGGGACCGGTTATCTACATCGCATCAGACGCCAAATTTACGGTGCAGATGGGACTTTCCTCATTCCGGAATTCCTTTACATCGAGATACGATCTGATCATGGCCGGATCCATCCTGGCATTGATTCCTGTAGTCATACTCTTTGTATGCTGTCAGAAATACATTGTCCGTGGTATCGCCATGAGTGGATTGAAGGGCTAAAAAAATATTGCGAAAAACAACAAAGAAGGCTTCTGCCGGAAAGAATGCCGGCAGAAGCCTTTCTTTACTGGGGGTAGGAAATGATTGAAATAAACGGACTTGTAAAAGATTATGGCACAAAAAGAGTCTTGGATCATGTGAGTTTCAATGTGAACGAGGGGGAAATCCTGGGCTTGCTGGGGCCGAATGGGGCGGGGAAATCAACGACTATGAATATTATGACAGGAAATCTTTCCTCTACGGATGGAACGGTCCGGATCAACGGGCATGAGATCCTGGAGGAACCGCTTCAGGCGAAAAAGGAGTTGGGATATCTTCCGGAAAACCCACCTCTCTATATGGATATGACGGTAAAGGAATATCTGAAATTTGCGTATCGTTTAAAAAAGTGCAGACTGCCTTATGAAGAACACATCCAGGCAGTGTGCAAAGCTACTTATATCGCGGATGTGTATGACCGGGTGATCAAGAACCTCTCCAAAGGATACCGGCAGAGGATCGGGATTGCCCAGGCTCTGATCGGGGAGCCGAAGGTCCTGATCCTGGACGAGCCTACGTCCGGACTGGATCCGGCCCAGATGATCGAGATCCGCAATCTGATCACCAGTCTTCGTAAGAAGCATACAGTTATTTTTTCTTCTCATATTCTCCCGGAAGTCCAGGCGGTATGCGACCGTGTGGTAGTGATCAACCGGGGAAAGGTACTGGCAGACGACACGCCGTCCGGACTGGAAGAACGGCTGGAAGGAAAGCAGGTCCGGGTCTGCGTGGCAGGACCGGAAAAAGAAGTGTCCCAGACGCTCAGGGAGATCCCCGGCGTACTGGAGGTGACAAGAACCGACTGCCAGGAGCCGGGCAGCTGCGCCTTTGATCTGAAGGTGGAGGATGAAGCTGCAGCAAGAAGGTTGATCGCGGCCCGGATGAAGCAGAGTCCCTGGCTTATGACGGAGATGGCCGGAGTTCATCTGTCTCTGGAAGACATTTTCCTGAAGCTTACGGGAAAGAAGGGAGGAAAAAGACGGTGAGAGCCATATTTTTAAGAGAAATGTCATCTTACTTTATCGCGCCGGCCGGCTATGTATATCTGGCTGCGTTTTACTGCCTGGCAGGGTACCGGTACGGCGTGCTGATCTTAAGCGGACAGGGTGAGATGAGCTATGAATTTACCTTTTTATACACGGTCGTCCTCCTGCTTACGCCGATCCTGACGATGCGGCTGATGAGCGAGGACCGCAAGCAGAAAACAGATCAGATGCTGTTCTCTGCGCCGGTGTCTCTGGGCGGGATCGTAGCCGGCAAATATTTTGCCGCAGTGGTAGTCTTTCTTGTGGGGATCGGCGTGACGGTGCTTCACGCGCTGTTCCTTGCGCCTTATTCGGAAATCAACTGGGCAATTTTCTGGGGCAATCTTACAGGCCTTGCGCTGATGGGAATGGCCGGGATCGCTCTTTGTATGTTCATCTCTGCCCAGACAGAAAGCCAGATCATAGCGGCGATCGGAGGATTTGCATGTATGCTGTTTGTAATCTCTCTGAACTCGCTGGCGGATGTGATCTCCATTGGCCCGCTGCAGGATTTTTTATATACCCTTTCCTTTTATGACCGTTACTATAATCTGACCATGGGGATTTTCAGGGTGTCGGATCTGGCGTTTTTCTTCGCCTTTGCCGCCCTGTTCTTCTTCCTTACCACCCGCGCTCTGGAACGGCGCAGATGGAGCGGACAGTAGACGAACAGGAGGAAAAGACACATGAACAAAATAAGAAGAAAATGGAAGATCGGAATATGGTCGGTGGCAGTGACTGTGCTGGGGATCATCCTGGCGCTGGCCCTGGTGCTGGTGGCAGACCGGCTGACAGAAAAGTTTGGCTGGGATGTGGATCTGACCGCAAACGACAGGTATGCGATATCAGAAGAATCTGTTTCCTGGTTGGAAAACCTGGATCAGGATGTTAAAATCACAGTATTAGTAAAGGAAGAAGATATGGCCTCAGGCAGCTACTATATGGTCCAGGCCTATCAGAACCTGCTGGAGTATCAGCGGCATTCAGACCGGGTGGAGCTGGAATTTGTGGACGTGACGGAGAATCCGGCGTTTGTTTCTAAATATCCGGATCTGGATCTGGGCGCTTATGATATTCTGATCGAAAGCGGAGAGAACCAGTCGGTATTATCTTTACAGGATCTTTATGATTATGACACCACCGGCAGCCAGATCACTGCTTCCAGAGTGGAGCAGAAAGTGACCGGCGCGCTGATGGATGTGACCGCCCAGGACAAGCTTCATGTGACGGTCCTGAACGGATATGGAGAAGCAGAACCGGATGACCTGATCACACTGCTGGAAGGAAACCGGTGCGAAGTAACACAGAGCTCCCTTCTGACCGAAGAGATCGATGCCGAAGCAAAGGCCGCAGTCCTCTATGCGCCGAGAAAGGATCTGGAGGAAAGCAGCGTAAAGAAATTGTCCGAGTGGCTGGACAATAACGGAGAGCAGGGAAGAACCCTCTTTGTATTCATGGATCCGGGAGCAGTGGATCTGCCGAATCTGGAAGCTTTTCTGGAGGACTGGGGACTTACTGCGGAAGATGGATATGTGTTTGAATCCAGCAGCGGACGTTACTATGATCAGATCTATTATCCGGTAGCGCAGTATGCAGAGGAAGAGTATGCTAAAGGCTTTACGGCAAATGACATTACGATCATGGCCCTCTGCCGCCCGGTGGACGTGCTGTTCGAGGAAGAAGACGGATATGAGACCTGTACCCTTCTTGATTTCTCCGAGACTTCGGGAACTGTGACTGCGGACGCGGAAGAAGTAACGGAAGATATGGTGACAGGAGACGCTAAGGGAATGGTTATGTCTACCCACAGCTGGTACGGTTCGGAAGTGACCGCCTCGAATGTCGTCCTGTCCGGATCGGCGCTTGCCTTTACCGGAAGTCTGGTTACAGGGGATACTTTTGCAAATGGAGAGTATATCCTGGGCGTACTTACTACGCTGACCGGGGAAGAGTCAAGCCTGAACATCCCGGCCAAGGATCTGACAGCCGCTACCCATACCATGACGGCTTCCCAGGCTTCTGTACGCACCTGGGGCTTTATGGCGGGCCTGCCGGTCATCGTGCTGGCAGCAGGCGTCATCGTATGGCTGCGAAGAAGACATCGGTAGCAGGGGGATGGATACATGAAAAGACAGTGGATAATGGCGGGGATCCTGTGCCTGTGCCTGGTGGCTCTGGGCGCGGTCTGGCTTGCAATGGGAAATTCTTCCAAACCGGAGGAAAAGAAGGAGGAGATCGCCCTTTCGGGAAAAGGAGAAACCGCCCGTACGATCCTTGCTGAAAATGAGCAGGGTGGATATACGATCGAGTGGAACAAGGAGAAGGCGGCGGTCAAAGGCCTGGAAGATCTTCCGGTTGACGAGGCCGTGGCAAAAGATGTAAAAGCTGCGCTGGAATCCCTTACCGTTGAGCGTAAGATTGAGGATGGCGCGGACAGGCTGGAGGACTTCGGGTTAAGCAAAGCCTCCGCCCGGGCAGAGATCCGGTGGGAAGATGGAACAGAAAGCCAGCTGCTCCTGGGAGGAGAGGTTCCGGACGAGGAAACCAGCCTGCGTTATATCTCCTGGAACGGAGAAGTTTATACAACTGCAGCAGGCAACGTGGAGTGGCTGGAATACGGGGAAGGCGACTTTTTGTCCCGGACCCTGACGCCTTCCGAGACCGATGGAGATCAGACGGTTCTGGTCACCAGAGTGTCTATCGTCCCCAGGGACGGGGAGGAAATGACGCTTGCATATACGGACAGCCAGGAGTTGTCCGGGTATACCGTGAATTCCTATGAAATGGTATCGCCAAGAGAGTATCCGGCAGACGCGTCCATTACGGAGAATCTGTTCCCCGGGCTTTTTGGCCTGGAAGCAGACGCGGTGGCGTCGGTACATCCGGAGGAATCGGAGAAGGAAGCCGCAGGGCTTTCCGATCCGTATAAAATCCTGCAGGTGGAATACACAGATGCAGAGGGAAAGACACAGTCCTTTTCTCTGGCAGTGGGAGAACCAAAGGACGGGCAGGTTCCTGTGATGGCAGATGGGGTGGACGTCATCTATCAGTGCAGCCAGGACAAGCTCTCCTGGATGAATGTGACCGAACAAGACCTGGTGAGCCATACGGTGCTGGCGCCGGATATTAAAACCCTTGCCAGTCTGGAGATCCGCGCAGGGGAAGAAGAATATGCATTTCAGATGGAAAATGTAGGGGAAGAAGAGGAGACGTTCCGGTACGGCGAAGAAGAGCTGGACGGAGATTCCTTCAGGAGCTTTTATTATTCCCTGATCAGTTTTTCCGCAGATGAAGTGTTGTTTGAGGATTATCCGGACACTTCCGCAATGGAAGAGGCAGCCAGGATCCGGTTTGTTTATCAGGATGGAAGCGAAGATGTTCTGACCTGTTTCCAGGAAGCTCCCCGTCAGCTTTATGTAAAGCTGGATCAGGGAGAACGGGGATACCGGATGTCTGCGTCTTTGCTGGAAAATATGCTTAGTACGGCGAAACGCCTGGCCGCAGGAGAAGAGATAACAGCCCGGTACTGATCAATACGGAAAAGAGCCGGAGCTGTGAGAACGTCTCAGGCTCCGGGCTCTTCGGGCTTTTCCGATGTTTCAGGCTCTTCCGGTGTTTCGGGCTCTTCCTGGTCTTCGGATTCTTCCGGATGGTCGGCCTTTTCTTTCGCATCCAGCGCTTTCTGGAAAGCAGGTTCAATCAGCCGTTCCGCCGCAAGCTGATAGCAGGCGGGAAGGAAGGTAAGAAGGACAGGAGCCAGAAGACACATGCTGGCGCAGAGCAGGAAGATAAAGAGCAAAAGCAGCGTAAAGCCGGCTCTTGTTACGGCCAGTGCCACAGAAGTCTTCAGAATGCCGGAAAAGCTCATATAGAACCTGGACAGTACGGGGAAGCCGTACAGGATCAGGATCAGAAGAAAGAGCAGGGCAAGGATAAAGAGAGCAAAATACAGGATCACAAACACCTGATTTTGTCCCTCTGCCGTAAAAAAGAGATAGCTTGCCACACAGAAAGCGCCAAGACCGAAAGCCAGCAGGGTAAGAAGAACGCCCTGTTTCAGGCTGGAGCGAAAGGAGCGCCAGAACGTGGACGTGATATATCCCTCATTTTGAAAGATGGATTTATGTACGGTGTGGTAGAGCGCCGCGCTTGCCGCTCCCATTGTGATCAGCGGGATAGAGAAAAGTGTCCAGAGGACACTTACGATCAGCATATCACATAGTTTTGACAGGAAGGTGAATAATTTACCATCGACATTGAAGAAACGATTCATAAAAATCCTCCTTTAGGGTACTGTATAATGTACTCAGTATACAGCTAGAAAAAGGAGATGTCAAATAGCAAAGGAGAAAAGACTATGACAAGAGAAGAGATTATCAGGCAGGATCTGGAACAGATTTACATCGGCAATCTAAGTACGGTGGACGCAGATCTGAAGCTCCCGGAAAAAGGAAAATACGGCTCTTCCTTTACCTGGGAAACCGGCGAGAGCCGCTTTATCGAGGAAGACGGCACGGTGCACCGCCCCCTTCACGGAATGGGAAACCGCAAGGTAATCCTGACTGTAACGGCAGAATATGAGGGCGCCTCTGACAAAAGAGAGTTTACGGCTACTGTGCTGCAGGAGGCAAAAGAGCTGCTCATTACAGAGGTGCGGACTGTGTCTCTGGAAGCGAAGAAGGGAGACGCGCCCCATCTGCCTTCTGTAGTGATCGTAAAGACTGCGGACGGCAGGCTGACTACCGTACCGGTTGCCTGGGAAGAACCGGATCCGTCTAAGACAGAGGGAACCGTGGAAGTGGAAGGGATCATTACAGGAAGCGATCAGCGCGCCCTTGCAAAGATTACTTACAAAGACAGCCTGGAGAAAGAGAAAGGGCCACAGCAGAAGATCTGGTATTTTCCGCTGTCGGACGTCCGCCTGAAAGAAGGAACACTTTATGAGAAATATCAGAAGCTGATGGTGGACTGGCTGCTTCAGGTGGACGACGGCCAGATGCTTTACAATTTCCGCAAAGCAGCCGGACTGGACACCAGAGGAGCAAAACCCATGACAGGATGGGATGAAGACAGCTGTAAGCTGAAAGGACATACCACAGGCCACTATCTTTCCGGTATCGCGCTTGCATGGGCGGCCACCGGAGACGTCAGATTCCGGGAGAAGATCCACGAGATGGCGGTCGGACTGAAGGAATGTCAGGACGCTTTCCAGGGGCAGGAAGGGATCCATCCGGGATTCTTAAGCGCCTATGATGAAGCACAGTTTGATCTTCTGGAAGAATATACCAAATATCCGGAGATCTGGGCTCCTTATTACACCCTGGATAAGATCATGTCAGGCCTGGAGGATTGTTACCTGCTGGCCGGTGAAGAGGTGGCGCTGCAGATCCTGGATCCCCTGGGAGACTGGGTATATGCAAGATTGTCCCGTCTGCCAAGAGAGCAGAGAGAGAAAATGTGGTCGATGTACATTGCCGGAGAGTTTGGCGGTATGCCGGGGGCTATGGTAAAGCTGTATAAGATCACAGGAAAGAAAGAGCATCTGGACGCGGCTCTTATGTTCTATAATGAGAAACTTTACTATCCGATGGAGGAAGACTGCGATACGCTGGAGGATATGCACGCCAACCAGCACATTCCGCAGATCCTCGGAGCCATGGATCTCTATGAAGTGGAGAAGGAGAAGAAATTCTGGGACATCGGCGAACACTTCTGGGATATCGTAACGGGCGGCCATATTTACTGCATCGGAGGCACCGGCGAGACAGAGATGTTCCACCGGGCGGGAATGAACTTACAGTATCTGACTGAAAAAGCTGCGGAAAGCTGCGCCAGCTACAATATGCTGCGCCTGACTGGACAGATCTTCCAGTACAGACCGCAAGAGCAGCTGATGGAATATTATGAAAATACGCTGTGCAACCATATTCTTGCCAGCAGCAGCCATGAGGCGGACGGCGGCACCACTTACTTTATGCCCCTTTGCCCGGGCGGAGTGAAAGAGTATTCGACTACCGAGAATACCTGCTGCCATGGAACAGGCATGGAAAGCCGGTTCCGTTATATGGAAAACATTTACGCCTATGATGAAAAGAATGTATACGTCAACCTGCTGATCGACTCTGTGCTGTCTGGCAGGGAAGAGCTGGAGCTGACCACAGAGATGGAGAAAGGCCTTGTGACCGTACGCTGCCACAAAGATATGGAACAGAGGCTGAAGATCCGCGTACCGGAGTGGGCGAATGAGAAAGTCCGCGTATTCCGGAACGGAGAAGCCGCAGAGCTGGTTTGCGAAGACGGATATGCCGTGTTTGATTCCGTAAAGGCAGGAGAGGAGATCCGTATGGAGCTGCCCATCGAACTTCGGATCGTTGAAAACGCAGAAGATAAGAGCCTGGTAAATCTTGCCTGCGGTCCGTATTTCCTGGCGGCTGTTTCAGACAGCAAAGACTTCTTAACACTGCCCCGGCTGGATCAGTTCAAAGCAGAAGAGAAGCCGTTCCACTTTACGGCGGAGGGAGTAGAGTTCCTTCCGTTCCCGGAAGTAGATCTGGAACCACAGCATCTGTACTTTAAAAGATAAAAGAGACTAAAAAAGGGAGCCATCAAAGCCCGTGTAAAACGGGCGGATGGCTCCCTTTTTTTGAAGTGTGTACGGAACATGGCGGGATCATACGGTGGTAAAAAGGTCGATGCACTGTCCGGTCATCACGTCCGGAGCGTCCCGCAGGAGATACAGGATGGCGTTTGCCACATCATCTGCGCTGCCCATGGAGATATCGTCCTGGCCCACAGAATGATTGTAGACCCGCTGTCCCGGTGTGTCGACAATGCCAGGGGCAACTGCGTTGACCTGAATGCCGTATTCTCTGGTCTGGATCGCGGCGGTCTTTGTCATGGTTACGATGCCGCCTTTGGCTACGGCGTAAGCGCCCATCTGGGAGGCAATGCGTCCCATGCGGGAGGAGACGCTGACCACTTTGCCGCTGCCCTGGTTTATCATCACCGGAAGAATATGCTTCATACAAAGGAAGGGGATCCTTAAATTGGTGCGGATGATCTGGTCCCACTGCCCTTCGCTCCACTCCCACAGGCGGATGGCCTGGTGTTCTCTTCCTTCATAGATTTCTCTGGGATAGCCGCCGGCATTGTTGACCAGGATATCGATGCGGCCAAATGTCTCAAGTACCGTGTCCACGAGAGAATGGACTGCTTCGCCGCAGGTCAGATCCCGGGAAAGGGCCATGGCCTTTCCGCCGTTTTTTTCAATGAGGCTTACCGTTTCATCAAGGTCCGCCTGTGTGCGGGCCACTGCGATCACAAAGGCGCCCTCCCGGGCGACGGCAAGGGCGCAGGCCCGGCCGATGCCTTTGCCGGCGCCGGTAATGACAGCAATTTTATCTTGCAGACGCATAATGATTCCTCCTGTTTTGTGTGTTAGACGATGAGTTCCGGGTCAAAAAAATCTGCCGGAGCCTGACAGATCCGGCTGTCTCCGATCTCCCGGAGAAGGATCAGGTTCAGCGCTCCTCCAAGATGCTTCTTGTCTCTGGACATGGCGCCTAAAAGATCCGAAAGGGGAAGACCGCTTGCATGGGGAAGTCCGTACTGGTCCAGGACCTGCAGGATCTCCCGGGCGGTTCCGGGCCGGGTAAGGCCGTGCGTTTCTGCCAGAAGTGTGATCTGATACATGCCGATGCCGACCGCTTCCCCGTGGCTTTCTTTTTCATAATGGTTGTATTGTTCGATGGCGTGAGCCAGAGTGTGTCCAAAATTCAGGAGCATCCGCTCACCGGTGTCGAACTGGTCGGCCTCCACCACCTGACGCTTAATATCCACACAGCGCCGGATTATGGCGGGAAGTTCCGGTTTCAGCTCCTCAAAGGAAGCGTGGCTTCTAAGGAGACGAAAGAGCCCGGCGTCCCGGATGCACCCGTATTTGATCACTTCTCCCATGCCATCGCTTACAAACCGCCGGTCCAGGGTGTCAAGGACTGAAGGATCGATAAGGACCAGAGAAGGCTGGTAAAAAGCGCCGGCCAGATTTTTTCCCTGGGGAAGATCCACTGCCACCTTTCCTCCTACCGAGGAGTCCACCTGCGCCAGCAGGGAAGTGGGGATCTGGATCAGCTGAACGCCCCTTAGGTAAGTGGCTGCCGCGAATCCGGCCAGATCTCCGATGACGCCGCCTCCCAGGGCGATCACCAGATCGCTGCGGGAAATGCCTGCATCGAGCATGGCGCCATAGAGGACCGGAAGGGTGTTGAAATTTTTGGTGGCCTCCCCGTGGGGGAGCTCCAGATGGTAACACTCATAGCGCGTTTCCAGACGGTCTTTGAGAGCGGTTCCATACAGGGGATAGACCTGATCGTCGGAAATAATCATGATCCGTCTGCCGGAAAACACTTCTTCCACATAGAACAGAGCCTGGTCCAGAATGTGAGGTTCAATGTAAATGGGGTAACTGTCCGCCCCCAGATTTACAGTCAGTTTCATAAGATTCTCCTTACATGGTCTTTCCTACAACGGCGGCGATCTGGGAGACGTCCCGGATCAGGTCGTCGTATTTGTGTGGTTTCAGAGACTGTGCGCCGTCGCACAGAGCGCATTCCGGATTGTTGTGGACCTCAATCATCAGCCCGTCAGCGCCGGCGGCGATAGAAGCCTTGGCCATAGAATCTACCAGCCACCATTTTCCTCCGGCATGGCTGGGATCTACGATAACCGGCAGATGGGTCAGTCTGCGAAGCACAGGGATGCTCTGGAGATCCAGGGTATTTCTGGTGTAAGTCTCAAAGGTACGGATGCCCCGTTCGCAGAGAATGACATTTTCATTTCCGGATGCCATAATATATTCGGCGGACATGATCCATTCCTCGTAGGTAGCGTTAAGTCCTCTCTTTAGCAGGATCGGACGGTCCACCTGTCCCAGCTGCTTGAGAAGATCAAAGTTCTGCATATTTCTCGCGCCAATCTGGATCAGATCCACTTTTTCATTAAAAATGTCAAGATACTCCGGGGACATCAGCTCTGTGACGATGGGAAGACCGGTGGCCTCTCTGACCTCGCAGAGAATGTCCAGGCCCTGAAGCCCCAGACCCTGGAAGGAGTAGGGGCTGGTGCGGGGTTTAAAGGCGCCGCCTCTTAAGAGGTTGGCGCCGGAGGCCTTGACTGCTTCTGCGATCTCCATCACCTGGTCTACAGACTCCACAGAGCAGGGACCGGCGATCATGCCCAGATGGCCGCCTCCGACCTTGACGCCTGATACGTCCACAACGGAATCTTCCGGATGGAAGGCCCGGTTGGCAAGCTTGTAAGGCTCCTGGACATGCATAACCTTGTCAACGGCTGAGTCGACTTCAAAAAGCTTGGGATCCACCTGCGTGGTATCGCCGATACAGCCGATGATGGTCATCTCTGCGCCCACTACAATGTGGGAATCAAGCCCTTTTCTTTTGACCATCTGCTCCACGCGATTGATGTCTTCTTGTTTTGCCCGTGGTTTCAGTACGATAATCATAGATGCTTCCTCCAATATTTACATATGACAGAAATATTTATACTGTAAAATTTTACTTATTTAAAGTGTGAAAACAATTGTATACTACATGAATCCTGGAAAGATGTCAACAGATTTGAAGAAAATTCCCGAAAACCGCCTGCGCGTGTGGTATAATGATTGCACATGAGTGCAATCCGGCCCAATTGCATTGGGCCGCCCCGCTGCGCGGGAATTCTACCGGTGATCCACAGCTTGGGAAGTAAATGCCGCCTGCGGCGTCGCTTCCTTCCCTTCGCGTGTGGTATAATGATTGCACATGTGGAGTTTCCGGTGGGGAAGGAGGGGACAGGTAATGGTGAAGGTATGGGTGGCGGACATCTCGCCGCTTCTGGAGCAGGAATTTTATGAGGACTGTAAGCGCCGTCTTCCCCTGTGGAGAAGAGACAAGGCGGACCGCTTAAAAGGCGGCAGGGCAAAAGCCCAGAGCGTGGGAGCCTGGATGCTGTGGATGCAGGTGCAAAGAGAAGAGAGGTTGCCGCAGGACGCGGTGTTTAATTTGTCTCATTCCGGAAATTATGTAATGTGCGCTGTCAGCGATAAGAAAGACGTTCAGGTAGGATGCGATCTGGAGGTGTACGGAGAATACCGGGACAAGGTCGCCAGACGTTTTTTCTGCGAAGAAGAGTATCGCTATATTATAGGAAGAGAAGGGAAAGAAGAGAGACGGATCTGGTTTTACCGGTACTGGGTATTAAAAGAAAGTTTCTTAAAGGCCACAAGAAGGGGAATGGGGCTGGACACCCGTTCTTTTTGCGTGGGCCGGAACCGGGACGGCCGTCCTTTTCTTATGAGGCAGCCGGCGCAGTATCCGCAGACTTATTATTATCAGGAATACCGGGAGGAAAGCATTCCTGCCGGGATGGCGGTCTGTACGACAGATCCGGAGATTGACGGGCGGCTGTACCAGGTGAAAATCCGGGCGCAGGGAGAAGAAGCAACGGTTGACGCAGATATAGCCAGGTGCTAAAATAAAAAAAGGGAAAAGACTGGGTTTATCAAGAAAGAATATTGTTTACAAAGAGATAAAACCGTCAGGAGAGTATAAAAGGAAAGTTAATAAGGAGGATGAATTATGCTGGACCTAACATTTGGGGAACAAGTGAAACTTATCTTAAGCCGCAGGGGCATGACAATCAAGGAACTCGCAGAAACCATCGAGAAGCGTACCGGAAAAAAGATGTCGCGTCAGAATCTGACACAGCGTCTCGGACGTGACAATTTCCAGGAACAGGATATGC
Source organism: uncultured Merdimonas sp. (assembly GCF_963929015.1). Classification (NCBI taxonomy): domain Bacteria; kingdom Bacillati; phylum Bacillota; class Clostridia; order Lachnospirales; family Lachnospiraceae; genus Merdimonas; species uncultured Merdimonas sp. The sequence continues at coordinate 74,300 of NZ_CAWVHE010000019.1, read as the reverse complement.
GGATGATCGCGGAGATCCTTGGGTGTCCATTTCAGCTCAGTATTCTGGAAGAAGACGGCCAGACCACACCCACAGAAGAAAAACTGCACAAAGAAGCGCCTGTGACGACAGCAGCGGAAGAGCCGATGCCGGAAGAAGCAGAGGAAGCCGTGGCGGAAGAGCCGGTAGCGGAAGAAGCAGAGGAAGCCGTGACAGAAGAGCCGGTAGCGGAAGAAGCAGAGGAAGCCGTGGCAGAAGAGCCGATGCCGGAAGAAGCAGAGGAAGCGGCGGAAGAACCGGCGACTGCAGAGAGGGATATCACCATCGGCGAACTGGTGGACATCCACGAAGAACTGGACGCCATGGAAGAAGAAAAGGCACAGGCCGAAAAAGCGTCCAGAGAAGAGAAAAAGCATGGCTGGCGTTCTTTCTTTAAGAAGATCCGAAAGGGAGAGGAAGCGCAGCATGCAGAACAGCCGGCAGCAGAAGAGACCGGCGACAGAACAGCCGAAGTAGAAGACGCGGCAGAGCCGGAGGCAGACAGCACCCTCGTCCGTATGCCGGAAGCCATGGCGGAAAGCGCGGCAGAAGCTTATGCGCCGGAAGAAGAGCCGGAGTACTATGAGGGATATGGATACGGCGAAGAAGAAGTCGGCATCCCGGAAGAAGAGATGGAAGAAGTACCGGAAGATCCTTATGCGGAATTCCGTATGTCCAATGAAGAAGATCTGGAAAAAGGAGATATCAATCCTTATACCGGAAGAGAATATAAGAGCAACAGCGTCCGCATGCATCCGACGCGGATCGGATATGTGCAGGTGTATGACAGAGGAAAGCATACCTGGACAGATATGACAGAGTGGGCCTTCCTTGGCTACCAGGAGCGTAAGAAGGCGATCATGGGCAAGGATTACGACCCGCCGGTCTATCTGGACTAAAGAGGATGGTCAGAAAGTGAATTGGGAACAGTTACTGTCGCAGAAGCGAAGCAGGGAGAGCACGGGAAAGGCGCAGATATATAAAAATACAGATCTTAGGAGTGAATTTGAGAAAGACTACCACCGGATCATAGGGAGCGCGTCTTTTCGCCGCCTGCAGGATAAAACACAGGTATTTCCGCTGGACAAAAGCGATTTTATCAGGACCCGCCTGACCCATTCTCTGGAAGTGTCGTCTTTTGCCAAATCACTGGGGCAGAATATCGGGGAAAATATTCTGGAGTACCAGAGAGATCCGGCGTTTACGCCCAGGATGAAGGAGGATATCTGCCATATCCTTCAGTGCGCGGGGCTTCTTCACGATATCGGGAATCCGCCCTTTGGCCATTTTGGAGAAATCGCCATCCGGGAATGGTTTCAGAAGAATCTGCCTGTGATGACTTTTCACGGCAGCCCAATATCCCAGGTGCTCTTGCCGCAGATGCGGGAGGATTTCTATCATTTTGAAGGAAATGCCCAGGCTTTGCGGCTGGTAAGCAAGCTGCATTTCCTGGTGGACGAACACGGCATGAACCTGACCTACGGCCTTCTGGGAACTCTGATCAAGTATCCCGTTTCCTCGTTGGAGCTGGATCCCGGATCCAGAGATATCCGGAACCGGAAACTGGGCTATTATCTGGCGGATCAGGAGTTGTTCCGGGATATTGAAAGAGAGACCGGGGCCTGCGGCGCCCGTCATCCGCTGGCATTTATCCTGGAAGCGGCAGACGACATTGCTTACAAGACGGCGGATATTGAAGATGCGTTTGTGAAGGGATTTATCAGTTATTCCAGGCTCCTCCAGGAAGTGAAGGCATTGGAGACGCCAGGAGAAGAGGATGAAAAGGGAAGATTTTCCCCGGCGGCAAAGCTGGAAGAATATTATCGGAAGGGGCTGGACAAGAAAGTGTCAGACCCGGAAGAATACGCGGTAAAGAACTGGATCGTCCGGATCCAGGGATTTCTGATCGGCTGCGCCACCGCAGGGTTTACCGGTCATTACGAAGAGATCATGGAAGGCGTTTACCCGGACGATATCTTCTTTGACACCCCGGCAAGAGAGCTGATGGATCTGCTGGGGGATCTGGCCTACCGGGAAGTCTTTACCTCCGAGGCCATTTACCGGATGGAGGTGAAAGAAGCCGTGATCCTCAACGATCTGTTGGATCAGTTTATGGGCGCTGCGGTGAAGTATGACGATCCGGGGCAGGCCTTAAGCTCCATTGACCGGAGAATGGTATATTTTATCTCAAATAATTACAAAAATGCCTATCATTATCATGCCAGAGGACGCGACGAGGTCTGGAAACTGTACCTTAGGATCCTTCTGGTGACAGATTATATCTGCGGAATGACAGACAGCTATGCAAAAAGACTCTATCAGGAGCTGAAAGCGATGATCTAGGTACGGATCCGGGTAGGGATCCAGGCATATTTCCGGAAACCGGGGAATAGATTGTGGTAAATAGACCGGTGAAAGGACGTGTGGGATTGAAACGATGGATCCGCTATCTGTACGAGTATGAACAGGACAAAAGACTTCGCAATGTTGGCTTTGTAAAAGCGGAGCAGGATGAAGAAACCTGCGTGCTGCACATACATGGCAGGGGGATGATGCCCCGTAAAAGAGAGACTTTGCAGATTTATCTGCTTCTGGCAGAAGAAACACAGTGTTATGCAATATGGCAGGGGGAAACAGACAATGTGAACCCTGCCATTAATTACCGGATGCAGTACAGCGCGGCCGGGATCGGAGGCCGGGAACCATTCGCAAAAGTTGAAGGCGTGCTGCTCCTGGCAGAAGACGGAAGGCGGTTTGCCGCGTTGTGGGAGGAGCGGCCGGTCAATATCAGTAAGGTGCCGGTTCTGGAGACCGGAACCCTGATAGCGCCGGAGAAATGTCCGGCGGAAGAAGATCCGGAAGAAAGCCCCGCGGAAGAAGAGCCGGAGGAACATCCGGCGGAAGAAGATCCGGAAGAAAGCCCCGTGGAAGAAGAGCCGGAGGAACATTCGGCAGAAGTGGAGCCGGAAGAAAGCCCGACAGAAGCAGAAGCGGCCGGGGAACCGGAGCAAACCGAAGAGCGTCCCGGATTTTGCTGCACCAAGATCCAGAGGAAGGATCTGGCGAGGCTTCCCCGGTGTGAATGGAAGCTTTCCAATAACAGTTTTCTGCTGCACGGGTATTACAATTACCGTCACCTGGTATTTTTGGATGACGGGGAGTGGCTGCGGCTCGGCGTGCCGGGGATCTACCATCCCAGGGAGGCAAAGGCGGCTGCGGCCTTCGGATTTGCAGAATTTATCCGGCGCAGGGATATTGAGGTAGAGCTTGCGGACGAAGAAGCGGACGAACAAGAGGAGTTTGGTTACTGGTGCCGGCTGATCAAAAGGCTGGAACCCGGGAACAGAAGATAGATACAGGAGAGAAGCACATGGAAACAACAGGCCGGGATCAGAAAAAAGACGAAAAATATATGCGGGAAGCCATCCGCCAGGCAAAGAAGGCCTGTGCCCTGGGAGAGGTACCCATCGGATGTGTGATTGTTTATCGGGATAAGATCATTGGCAGGGGGTATAATCGCAGGACTGTGGATAAAAATACCCTTGCCCATGCGGAGATCATCGCCATCCGCAAAGCGTGCAGGAAGATGAATGACTGGAGACTTGAGGAGTGTACCATGTATGTGACGCTGGAGCCCTGTCAGATGTGCGCGGGCGCCATTGTACAGTCCCGGATGACCAGAGTGGTGGTGGGGTGCATGAATCCCAAGGCGGGATGCGCGGGGTCGATCCTGAATCTTCTGCAGATGAAAGAATTTAATCATCAGGTAGAGCTTGTTACAGGAGTATTGGGGGAAGAATGCAGTCAGATGATGAAAGCATTTTTTAAAGAATTGCGAAAAAAGAAAAAAAGCGTGCATTGCGCCTCGAACGCAGATCCCCAGACGTTACCTTGACAGTTGACTCAGCCCAGGCGCCCTTACGGCACCCGGAAGATTCTGCTTAGTGCTGCTTCGTTCCCGACCTGACACGATTCACAGATTTCCGTCGCGTAAGACCCAAGCCTCAATGCCACTTGTCAAGGGCAGCTCTGCAAAGCTGTGCCCTCAGCGCAATATCACCCCTGCTATAGCGGATTGCAGGTACAAGGTACCGCTAACACCCCGGCTGCACGGTTCTTAATTTTACCCTGTTTTGGAGGAAATGTCAAGAATATGAAGATAGTTTTGGCTGCGATTAACGCGAAATACATTCATTCCAATCTGGCGGTCTACAGCCTGAAGGCTTACGCCCGGGATCCCCGGGTGGAGATCGCGGAATACACCATCAATCAGACGAAGGACGAGATCCTTGGCGACCTTTATCGAAGGGAGCCGGATCTTCTTTGCTTTTCCTGCTATATCTGGAATCTGAACTATGTAGAAGATCTGGCCGTGGAATTTGCAAAAGTCTGTAAGACGGCAAAGATCTGGATCGGCGGCCCGGAAGTTTCCTACGATCCGGTGGAGACGCTAAAGCGGCTTCCTGTGGTGGAGGGGATTATGAAGGGAGAAGGGGAGGAAACCTTTGCCTGCCTGTGCCGGATCTTCCGGGATGGAGAAGGGGAAGGAAAGGAAGAAGCTGACAGAAGAGAGCGGGAGCTGGAAGCGCTGTCCGGGATCACTTACCGGGACAGGGAAGGCAGGATCCGGGATCATCCGTGGCGGGAGCCCATAGATCTTAGCACAGTTCCCTTTGTCTATGAGCAGATGGAGATTCCGCCCCACAGGATCATTTATTATGAATCCAGCAGAGGCTGTCCATTTTCCTGCAGTTATTGCCTGTCTTCGGTGGACAAGAAGTTAAGGTTCCGGGATCTGTCAATGGTAAAGAGAGAGCTCCAGTATCTGATCGACCGGGAGGTTCCCCAGGTGAAGTTTGTGGACAGGACCTTTAATGTCAGCCATAGCCGGGCGCTGGAGATCTGGGAGTATCTGCTGGAACATGACCGGGGGAAGACCAATTTTCACTTCGAGGTAGCGGCGGATCTGCTCAATGAAGAAGAGCTGTCCCTGATCGCCAGGATGCGGCCAGGCCTGATCCAGCTGGAGATCGGCGTTCAGTCCACCAACCCTGCCACGATCTGCGAGATCCGGCGGCGGATGGATGTGGAGCGTGTAAAAGAGGTGGTATCCAGGATCCGGAAAAAGAGGAATGTCCATCAGCATCTGGATCTGATCGCCGGGCTGCCTTTTGAAGACCTTGACAGTTTCCGAAGATCCTTTGACCAGGTGTATGAGATGAGACCGGACCAGCTGCAGCTGGGATTTCTGAAAGTGCTGAAGGGCTCTTATATGGAAGAGATGCAAAAGTCCTACGGCCTGGTCTGCCAGAGCCGGCCTCCGTATGAGGTCCTTGAGACCAGGTGGCTGTCTTACAAAGACGTGCTGCTCTTAAAAGGCGTAGAAGAGATGGTAGAGGTATATTATAACAGTGGGCAGTTTGCTCATACGCTGCGGCGTCTGGAACATTTCTACGACTCTCCCTTCCGGATGTTTGAATCCTTGTGGGAGTATTATCAGGGACGGGATCTTCAGAAGATCCGTCACAGGCGGGAGGCCAGGTATGAGATCCTGCTTGCCTGGGCGAAAGAAGGCTTTCCGGAGGAAGAAAAGGAGATCCGGGAACTTCTGATTTGTGATTATTATCTGCGGGAGAACGCAAAGAACCGGCCGGCGTTTGCGGGGCCCTGCACTGTAGACAAAGAAAAGCAGCGCCGCTTCTATGAAAAAGAAGCAGAAGCCGGAAAATATCTCCCGGACTGCAGGGGATACGATAAAAACCAGCTTCGCCGGATGACCCATCTGGAGTATTTTTCTGCTGCAGATCAATATGTACTGTTCGATTATTTTGTAAAAAATCCATTGAACCAGGACGCGAGAGTCTGTAAGATAGATGTGGAAGATATGGAGGAAAAGAGAAATGAATTTTAATAATAAGAAAACAAGAAGGATCATTGCTATTATCATTATTGCCGTAATCCTTGCCATGGTGCTGACGATGGTGATCCCATATCTGATGGTATAGCGAATGAACAGCTAAAAGGAGGACGCATGTCAGACAAAAGGCTGAAACACCGGATTGCCAGAAACAAGCGAAGAGAACAAAGGAAAAAGCAGAAAATCCGCCGGGCCCTGTGCCTGGCTTTTGTCGGTGCGTTGGCCTGCCTGGGGGTTGCATATGGATGTCTGCGCCACTATGTCTGCGGGTTTCCGCAAGACCGGATCCTGGACCGGGTCTATATCGGGACAGTGGACGTATCCGGGATGACCGGGAAAGAAGCGAAGCAAGCGGTGCAGGAACATCATCAGGAGCATCTGGAATATCAGGTGACCATGAAGGTAGAGGAAGCGTCTGCAAAAGCTACATTAGGAGAGCTTGGGCTTTATCACAAAGATGTGGACCGACTGGTAGAGGAAGCGCTAAGCTATGGAAAAGAAGGGACGGTCTTTGGAAGGTTCCGGCAGATCCGCAGTCTGAAAAAAGAACCGGCAGTAGTAAAAGAGGAATTAAAACTGAAGAAAAAAGAGGCGAAGGCTGTGATCAGAGAACGGGCGGTGCCTCTGGCGGTCCGTGCAGAGGATGCTTATATTGAGCGCAGCGCAGACGGAGAGTTTCAGATTGTAAAAGAAAAAACCGGCCACACGGTGGCTGTTGCAGAATCCGTGAAAAAAATCGGGCAGGCTATCGGGAAAAACTGGGATCATGAGGACATTACCGTAGATCTGGTCATGAAAAAAGAAGAGCCAAAGGTAACGGCTGCAGATCTGGACACCATAGAAGATGAGCTGGGAAGCTTTTTCTACCGATGCAGGCGGCGGTGAGCGCTGGCAGAACCTGAAGACCGGAGTGGAGAAGCTAAACGGCACGATCCTGATGCCGGGCGAGAGCCTCTCTGTGTGCAAAGCCACGGCGCCCTACGACGCGGAGCACGGATATGTGGAGGCCGGTTCCTATGAGAATGGGCAGGTGGTAGACTCCTACGGCGGCGGGATCTGCCAGGTATCTACCACTTTGTACAACGCTGTGCTCTATGCAGAACTTCAGGTAGATCAGAGGTATCCGCATTCCATGCTGGTCAATTATGTAAAACCCTCAAGGGACGCGGCGATCGCGGAAGGAATCCTGGACTTTGTATTTACCAATAATTACAAGACTCCGGTCTACATTGCAGGAGAGATCGACGACGCCAACCAGATGCGTTTCACCATTTACGGAAAAGACGAAAGGCCCAGGGGCCGGACGGTGGAATATGAAAGCGAGACACTGGAGACGCAGGAATATGCAGTCACTTATCAGGAGGATCCGGCGGCGGCGCTTGGAAGCATCCGCTATTCGGGAAGTCCGCACACAGGAACCACGGCCCAGCTCTGGAAAGTGGTTTACCAGGACGGAGTAGAAGAGTCCAGAGAAGTGATCAATCACAGCGTCTATGAAAAGTCCGACCAGATCATACTGGTGGGGACAAAATCAGAGGACCCGGACCGGGCGGCGCGGGTGCGGGACGCCATTGTTTCACAGGATCCTGACCGGATCACGGCTGCGGTGAATCAGTAAGAACAGGAGAATAGATATGAAAAAGATCATCCTGACCGGACATCTCGGACTGGACGGTATGAAAGTGATCATGGAAAAAAAAGAGACGGATTTAAAAAAGAGGTATGCGCCGGCGTTTCTGGGGGAGGCGAAAAGGCAGATCTCCCGGGAGCCGGAATATACGAAAGAGCAGGTGGAAGCGCTGACGCAGGCGGCCGTATTTCCTCTGGGTGAGGGAGGAATCTTTACGGGTCTTTGGAATCTGGCGGCAGAGCTTGAGACAGGCATTGTGACGGATCTGAAAAAATTTTCTCTGCTTCAGGAAACCATAGAGATCTGCGAGCGCTATCGGATCAATCCCTATCAGCTTCGCTCCCGGGGATGTTATCTTGTGGTAACGGACGATGAGACGGCGGTGAGGAACCGGCTGGAAGAGAGGGGGATCCCCTGCGCGGTGATCGGCGAATTGACCAATAACAATGATAAAATTATCCAAAATGGAGAAGATATTCGCTATATTGACCGTCCGGGGCCGGATGAATTGGAAAAAATATTGTGAAAATAGATAATTTTAGTAAAAACTAGAGAAAAAAATGATACAATTTTAACAAATGTGTATATTGACGGGCGTCCTTCATTTATTTACAATATGAATAAAAGGAGGGCGCCATTTATGTTTCATATCGTGTTATTGGAGCCGGAAATCCCGTCAAATACAGGCAACATTGGACGAACCTGCGTAGCCACCGGCACAAAGCTTCACCTTATCGAACCGCTTGGCTTCCGGTTAAATGAGAAAAATCTGAAGCGGGCCGGCATGGATTACTGGCAGGACCTGGATGTACAGACTTACATTGATTATCCGGATTTTCTGGAAAAGAATCCAGGGGCGAAAATTTATATGGCAACCACCAAAGCGGCAAAGGTCTATACAGAAGTCCGGTATGAACCGGACTGTTATATTATGTTCGGAAAAGAAAGCGCAGGGATACCGGAAGAGATTCTGGTAGAGCACAAAGAAGACTGCGTGAGGATCCCGATGATCGGAGATACCCGTTCTCTGAATCTGGGGAACTCGGCGGCGATTATTTTGTATGAAGCGCTTCGCCAGAATCAGTTTGCCGGACTGAATCTGGAAGGGCATCTACACAGGCTCCAGTGGTAAAATGCAGGAAATATTGTTTGATTATTCATTCTGCCATGGCAAATGTGCTAGACTTTTGCTAAGATTCATATTATAATTGTGACTACAGGGCGAAAGCTTAAGAGAGGTGGTGAACAGACGGATGGTAGAAGAGACCATTAAAACCATCAAAGAGACGGAGAGCGCGGCGGAAGAAATCGTAAAAAAAGCAGACGCCGAGTGCTCTGCGATTCTGGAAGAAGCGTCAAAAAAAGCCGCAGATATCAGAGAAAATGCGGTTCGTGACGCAAATGCCGCTGCACAGGACAGTCTGCTGTCGGCAAAGGAAGCCGGCGAAAAGAAGATGCAGGAAGCGTTGAAGGAAACGCAAATGCAGATTGCATCTTTAAAGGAAGCAGCGCTTTCAAAAGAAGAGGAAGCGGTGTCCGCAGTGATCGCGGATCTCGTCTGACCGGTCCGGGCAGACGGGAAATTCCGGAAAAAAATAAGAGAAAAGGAGGGATGAGGCTATGGCAGTTTTGCAGATGCAAAGAATTAGTATCTGCGCGCTGAAAAAAGATCGTAAGGCAATCCTGGAAAAAATACAGTCTATGGGCGTCATAGAGATGAACCAGGTAGCGGAAGAGGAAGAAGGCTTTGAGAAGATGGACACCTTCGGCGCAAGACAGCGGTTTGAAAAGAAAGCGTTGCTTTCCGATAACGCGCTGGATATCCTGGATATGTATGCGCCGGAAAAGAAGTCCATGTTCGCCGGGCTGGAAGGCAAAGCCCTGGTAGAAGCCGACCGGTTCGCTTCTGTCACGGCAAGAAAAGATGAGATCCTTAAGACAGCCGATCGTCTGGTGGCCTGCAGTAAAGAGATCGCAGAACACCGGGCGGAGATCACCAGGCTGGAGAACCAGATTGAAGCGCTGGTCCCGTGGATGCCGCTGGATGTTCCCATGAACTTTCAAGGCACAGGGAAGACACAGATGCTACTTGGAACCATGCCGGGAGCGACAGATCTGGCCACAGTCTATGAAAAGATCGCCGAAGGCTGCCCCAGACAGAAGGGGTGGATGTTTCGGTCATCTACAGCGATCAGGACGCCACATATCTGGCGGTTCTGTGCCTGAAAAAAGACGCGGGCGCCGTAGAAGACGCCTTAAGAGCCGCAGGATTCGCAAAGCCGTCTCAGGTGACGGATGCTGTGCCGGCAAAAAAGACGGCAGAGCTAAAGGAGAGTATCGAACAACTGAATAAAAGGATCAGTGAAACGGAGGAAGAGATCCGCTCCTGTGCAAAGGAGAGGGAGGAGCTTAAGATCGTCGGCGACTATTTCCGGATGCGTGCAAGAAAATACGAGGTGCTTGGAACCTTGCCACAGTCCCAGAGAACATTTGTGATCAGCGGGTATATCCCGAAGAAAGCCGCGCCGGCCGTGGAAAAAGCCATCGGAGACCACTTCGACTGCGTGATCGATATCGATGAGCTAAGAGATGACGAAGAGCCGCCCACAGTCCTTCAGAACAACGCATTTTCTTCCAGTGTGGAAGGCGTTCTGGAGGCATACGGACTTCCCCACAAAGGCGAGTTTGACCCGACCACCATTATGTCATTCTTCTATGTATTTTTCTTTGGCATGATGTTGTCGGATGCGGCGTATGGAGCGATCGTAGCCATCGCCTGTTTCGTAGCACTGAAAAAATATCCGCGGATGAGCGCCAGCATGCACAAGTCGTTGAAGCTGTTTTTCTTCTGCGGATTATCCACCATCGTATGGGGAATCTTATTCTCCGGATATTTCGGCGATGCGGTGGACGTGATCGGAAGAACCTTCTTCGGCGTAGAAGTAACGGTGCCGCCGCTGTGGTTCGCGCCTCTGAACAACCCGATGAAGCTTCTGATCTATTCCATGGCGTTTGGTCTGGTCCATCTGTTTGTGGGCCTTGGGATCAAGGGATATATGCAGATTAAGGATAAACAGTATCTGGATTTCTTCTGTGACGTAGTCCTGTGGTACATTTTCCTGATCGGCCTGATCCTGATGCTGATTCCATCAGACATCTTCGCATCTATCGCACAGATGACGGTGGTATTCCCGCCGGCTCTTAACACACTGGCGAAGGTGCTGGCCATCATCGGAGCGGTCGGACTTCTCCTGATGAGCGGCCGGTCCAGCAAAAATCCGGTGCTTCGGATCGCGCTGGGAGCCTACGACATTTACAACATCACCGGATGGTTAAGCGACGTGTTGTCTTACTCCCGTCTTCTGGCCCTTGGCCTTGCGACCGGAGTTATCGCATCCGTAGTCAACCAGATGGGAAGCATGTTCGGAGGCGGCGTGATCGGAGCCATCCTGTTTGCGCTGGTCTTTGTGGTAGGACATCTGATGAACCTTGCGATCAACCTTCTGGGGGCATATGTACACACCAATCGTCTCCAGTTTGTGGAATTTTTCGGAAAATTCTATGAAGGCGGCGGACGGCCCTTTGAACCGTTCGAGACAGATACAAAATATGTAGATATTAAGGAGGAAAGTTTATCATGAGTATATGGGAGAATTTAGGACTTGTTTATGCACTTCTTGGCGCGGCTGCAGCAGTATTTCTTGCAGGCGCAGGATCCGCGCTTGGCGTAGGGATCGCCGGTCAGGCGGCCTCCGGCGTTGTAACCGAAGACCCCAGTAAATTTGCCAAGGTACTGGTAATGCAGCTTCTGCCCGGTACCCAGGGTATTTACGGACTTCTGGTAGGATTTATCACTCTTTCCAAGATCGGCCTTCTCGGAGGCGGCGCGGCAGACCTGACGCCGGAAACCGGACTTCTTGTCCTGGCAGCATGTCTCCCGGTAGGCATCGTAGGACTGATCTCCGGAAAATCCCAGGGACAGTGTTCCGCAGCAGCCATCGGTATCATCGCAAAGAAACCGGATCAGTTTGGTAAAGCCATGCTGTTCCCGGCGATGGTTGAGACCTACGCGATCCTTTCTCTTCTGATCTCTATTCTGGCAGTAACAGCAATCCAGATCTAATTGCGACAGGAAACAGAAAACAGAAATCAAGAAAAGGAGTGCAAGGATTTATGACTGGAATAGAAAAAATGAAAAGTCAGATCCTGGACGAAGCGAAAGCAGCCGCCGAGAGCAAGATCGCCGAGGCGCGCCGCCAGGCGGACGAGATGATCCGCGCTGCCGGTGAAGAGGCTGCAAAGCAGGCGGAAGCCATCTTACGGAAGTCAGAAACTGATGTGGCAAATTACCATGAGCGGCTGGAATCCTCCATGGATCTTCAGAAGAGGACCCGGATTCTTTCTGCCAAGCAGGAAGTGATCGCCGAAGTGCTCGGGAAAGCATATGAAAAAGTAAAGGCCATGGAGCCGGAGGAATATTTCTCCATGCTCCTTAAGATGGTTGAGAAATATGCGCTGCCACAGGACGGAGAGATCTGTGTTTCGCCGGCGGATCTTAAGAGAATGCCGGAAGGATTTCGGGATCAGGTTTCCAGAATTGCAGAAGAAAAGGGCGGAAGCCTTACGCTGTCCGGAGAAGGCAGAAATATTGAGAACGGATTTGTTCTGATCTATGGCGGGATCGAGGAAAACTGTACGATCAATGCCATGTTTGATGCAAAGAAAGACGAGCTGTCCGACATCGTGCATCGGTTGATATTTTCACAGGCGTAACCAGATGGGAGGAATAAAATGAGTGAACAATATACCTACGCGGTTGCGCGCATACGGGCCCTGGAAGTCGGACTGTTTTCAAACAGCACCATTGATCAGCTGATCGCCTGCCAGGATTACGGGCAGTGCCTGCAGTTTCTGGAGGAAAAGGGCTGGGGAGACACAGAAAGCTCCGGCAGCGCTGAGGCGATCCTGACCAGAGAAGAGGAGAAGATCTGGGAAGTGGTCAAAGATCTGCACATCGATATGGAGAATTTTGCAGTTCTTTCTTATCCCAAGCTTTTCCATAATCTGAAGGCCGCAATTAAGGAGGTATGCACACAGGACAAGAACCGGCATATTTATTATGAGGATGTGGCGGTTCCGGGAAGTGTGATGCGCGGGATCATAGAAGAAAAAGACTTCGGAAAGCTCCCCGCATATATGCAGCATGCGGCAGAGGAAGCCTATGAGTCGCTTCTTCATACCGGGGACGGACAGTTGTGCGATTGTATCATTGACCGGGCGGCGCTTGACGCCATCTATGAAGCCGGTAAGGAATCGGATGCCGCGATCATCCGTGATTATGCGGAATCCACAGTAGGCGTGGCGGATATCAAGATAGCCGTTCGTTCACAGAAGACCGCGAAGTCAATGGAGTTTATGAAACGGGCCATGGCAGAATGCGACAGTGTAAATGTAGACCAGCTCTCCAAAGCTGCGCTTGCCGGCATGGACGCTATCCGCGATTATCTGCAGGGAACAGCCTATGCAGAAGGTGCGGAAGCGCTGGCGGAGTCTCCGTCGGCATTTGAGAGATGGTGCGACAACCGGATCATTCAGACCATCAGCCCGCAGAAATATCAGGCATTTACCATAGGCCCTGTGATCGCCTATGTAATTGCCAGGCAAAATGAAATTAAAACGGTACGAATCATTCTTTCCGGCAAACAGAACGACTTACCGGAGGATTCGATCCGAGAAAGGGTAAGGGAGATGTATGTATAAGATTGCAGTGATCGGCGATTATGACAGCATCTACGGCTTTGCCGCACTGGGCCTGGATACATTTCCTGTAACGACCCATGAGGAAGCCGGAGAACGATTACATGTGCTGGCAGCAAAGGGATATGGGATCATCTATATCACGGAAGCGCTGGCAGCAGAGATAAAACATGAGATTGCAAGGTATCAGGATCAGCTGCTCCCGGCCATCATCCAGATCCCGGGAATATCCGGGAACACCGGCGATGGCGTCCGTGGAGTCAAGAAGTCCGTGGAGCAGGCAGTGGGCTCCGATATCTTATTCAGTAACTAAGAAAGTAGAGGTGATTCGTCCATTATGAGTAGCATAGGTACGATTAAAAAAGTAGCGGGACCGCTGGTCATCGCTTCCGGCATGCGGGACGCCAACATGTCCGACGTGGTGCGTGTAAGCAAGCAGCGTCTGATCGGAGAGATCATCGAGATGCACGGAGATGAAGCGTCCATCCAGGTATACGAGGAAACCTCGGGCCTTGGACCCGGCGAGCCGGTAGAATCTACGGGAGCGCCCATGTCGGTAGAACTTGGGCCTGGCCTGATTTCCAGTATCTACGACGGGATTCAGAGGCCCCTTGACGATATTATGAAGATTTCCGGCAACAACCTGCAAAGAGGCGTGGAGGTTGCCGCCCTGAAAAGAGATAAGAAATGGGAATTTGTCCCGGTTGCAAAAGTGGGAGATCAGGTAGAGCCCGGAGACGTGCTGGGAACTGTTCAGGAAACTGCTGTTGTACAGCAGAAGATCATGGTTCCCTACGGCGTGGAAGGTACCGTCAAAGAGATTGCTTCCGGAGAGCATACGGTAGAAGAAGTGATCGCCGTGATTGAAACAAAAGACGGCGACAAAGAACTGACCATGGTACAGAAGTGGCCGGTAAGAAGGGGACGCCCCTATGTAAAGAAGCTGCCTCTGGATATGCCTCTGGTAACGGGACAGCGCGTGGTTGACACTTTCTTCCCCATTGCAAAGGGGGGTGTTGCCGCAGTTCCCGGACCATTCGGAAGCGGGAAGACAGTTATCCAGCATCAGCTGGCAAAATGGGCTGAGGCTGACATCGTTGTCTACATTGGATGCGGCGAGCGTGGAAATGAGATGACCGACGTTCTGAACGAGTTCCCGGAACTGAAAGACCCGAAGACCGGACGTTCTTTGATGGAGCGGACGGTGCTGATCGCCAACACGTCAGACATGCCGTTTGCAGCCCGTGAGGCGTCCATTTATACCGGTATCACGATTGCAGAATATTTCCGTGACATGGGTTACTCCGTAGCCCTGATGGCAGATTCCACTTCCCGGTGGGCAGAGGCCCTTCGTGAGATGTCCGGACGTCTGGAAGAGATGCCAGGTGAAGAAGGTTATCCTGCATACCTGGGCTCCCGTCTGGCGGAATTCTATGAGCGGGCCGGACATGTAATTTCCCTTGGGAAAGAAGGAAGAGAAGGATCCCTGTCCGTAATCGGAGCCGTATCTCCTCCGGGTGGTGACACCTCAGAGCCGGTATCCCAGGCAACCCTTCGTATTGTAAAGGTATTCTGGGGACTGGATTCCAACCTGGCGTACAAGAGACATTTCCCGGCTATTAACTGGCTGACCAGTTATTCTCTGTATCTGGACAATGTCAGCGGCTGGTTCAACAGCCAGGTGGCGCCAGACTGGATGGAAGACCGTCAGAAGATGATGAGCCTTCTGCAGGACGAGGCAGAGTTGGAAGAGATCGTGCAGATGGTTGGCATGGACGCCCTGTCTCCGCAGGACCGTCTGAAGATGGAAGCTGCAAGATCCATCCGTGAGGACTTCCTGCACCAGAACTCCTTCCATGAAGTAGATACCTATACGCCCCTGCGGAAACAGTATCTGATGATGAAGCTGGTGCTTGCCTTCTATGAGCAGTCCATGGAGGCATTAAATAAAGGCGCGTCCATGAAAGTCCTCCTGGGTATGGCGGTCAGAGAAAAGATCGGCCGTTACAAATACACCGAGGTGGCAAATATCGAGGACGAGTATGAAAAGATCATGAATGAATTAAGCACAGAGATTGCAGGTGCATTCGGGAAGGAGGACTTCTAATTATGCCAAAGGAATATAGAACCATACAGGAAGTTGCCGGACCGCTGATGATGGTAAAAGGTGTAGAAGGCGTAGCCTTTGACGAGCTGGGCGAGATCGAGCTTGCAAATGGCGAGAAACGCCGCTGCAAAGTGCTGGAAGTAGACGGCGATAATGTAGTTGTTCAGCTCTACGAAAACGCCGCAGGTATTAACTTAAGCAACAGTAAGGTGCGTTTCCTGGGCCGGAGTATGGAGCTTGGCGTATCCGGCGATATGCTGGGTCGTGTCTTTGACGGACTGGGACGCCCCATTGACGATGGTCCGGAGATCCTTCCGGAAGAGAGAAGGGATATCAACGGTCTGCCTATGAACCCGGCGGCCCGGGTATACCCGTCCGAGTTTATCCAGACCGGCGTGTCCGCTATCGACGGACTGAACACACTGGTACGTGGACAGAAACTGCCGATCTTCTCCTGTTCCGGTCTGCCCCACAATCAGCTGGCGGCCCAGATCGCAAGACAGGCCAAGGTGCGCGGAAAAGACGAGAACTTTGCCGTTGTATTCGCTGCAATGGGTATTACCTTTGAAGAGTCCAACTTCTTCGTAGAATCCTTTA
The DNA here is from genome assembly GCF_963929015.1 of uncultured Merdimonas sp. Classification (NCBI taxonomy): domain Bacteria; kingdom Bacillati; phylum Bacillota; class Clostridia; order Lachnospirales; family Lachnospiraceae; genus Merdimonas; species uncultured Merdimonas sp. The sequence goes on along the minus strand of NZ_CAWVHE010000019.1, from coordinate 58,274 downwards.
AGGAGACTGGAGCCATCGACCGTACCGTATTGTTTGTCAACCTGGCAAATGACCCGGCGGTAGAGCGTATCTCCACGCCCCGTATGGCGCTGACGGCGGCAGAATACCTGGCGTTTGAAAAAGACATGCACGTACTGGTTATCCTGACCGATATCACAAACTACGCGGACGCTCTCCGTGAGATCTCTGCGGCAAAGAAAGAGGTGCCTGGACGACGTGGATATCCTGGATACATGTACACCGACCTGGCTCAGATGTATGAGCGCGCAGGCCGTCAGAGAGGAAAGATCGGAAGCATCACCATGATCCCGATCCTGACCATGCCGGAAGATGACAAGACCCATCCGATCCCGGACCTTACCGGATATATCACAGAGGGTCAGGTAATCTTAAGCCGTGACCTGTACCGCAAGGGCCTGCAGCCGCCGATCGACGTACTGCCGTCCCTTTCCCGTCTGAAAGATAAAGGTATCGGCGAAGGAAAGACAAGAGCAGACCACTCCAACACCATGAACCAGTTGTTCGCGGCATACTCCCGTGGTAAAGACGCGAAGGAACTGATGACCATCTTAGGAGAGGCGGCGCTGACAGAGATCGACCTGATCTACGCCCAGTTTGCGGATGCATTCGAGAAAGAATATGTCAACCAGGGCTACAACACCGACCGGTCCATTGAAGAGACACTGGAGATCGGCTGGAAGCTTCTGTCCATCCTGCCAAGATCCGAGCTGAAACGTATCGATGATAAGTTCTTAGATATGTACTACGGTAAACAGTAAGCCATGCAGCGAGATGAAGCGGAAGCGGAATCGAGCCGGGGCATGGCGTAGTATGAAAAGGAGGCAGATATATGGCATCTACGCAGATCACTCCTACCCGTATGGAACTGACTAAGACCAAGAAGAAACTTGCCACCGCCAGAAGAGGCCACAAGCTTCTGAAGGATAAGCGTGACGAGCTGATGCGCCAGTTCCTGGATATGGCACGGGAGAATATGGAGCTCCGTGAAAAGGTAGAAGCCGGAATCCTCTCTGCAAATAAGAATTTTGTCATCGCAAAGGCCGGAATGGACGAGGCAACTCTGAATACGGCCCTGATGGCGCCCAAGCAGGAAGTAAGCTTAAATGTAGACAAGAGAAATGTTATGAGCGTCAACATCCCTGCGTTCGAGACAAAGACCAGGACAGCGGACGCCAATGATATTTACTCTTATGGTTTTGCTTTTACATCCAGCGACCTGGATGGGGCGGTGAAATCCCTGGCAGACATCCTGCCGGATATGCTGAAGCTTGCAGAGCGGGAGAAAGCGTGCCAGCTGATGGCGGCGGAGATCGAAAAGACCAGACGCCGTGTAAACGCGCTGGAGCATGTGATCATTCCGGAAGCACAGGAGACCATAAAATATATCACGATGAAGCTGGATGAGAACGAGAGAAGTTCCCAGATCCGTCTGATGAAAGTAAAAGATATGATGCTGGAGGAAGCTCATCACTACAGCGAAAGAGCTTAAGAAAGCAGATAAAGAAAAAAGAGCGCGGCAGCCTCACCTTTTTAAGGGAAGGCTGCCGTGTTTTTTGCTAAAAAGCAGAAAGAATCCGAGTTGTTTTTCTTTTGCAATTATGATAGTCTATAGCTATCTAGCCGGTGAAGGCCGGATCTAAAATTCTTATATTCTTTTTTCAATTCTACATTTCTAAAAGGAGGAGTCCGTCTATGAAGAAATCTCTCAAATCTCATTTTCCAATGATTCGTTCAAAAGAGGAAATACGTCTTATCATCAGGGAAAATCTGCGGTTGGAAGAACTGTTTCAAAGTTGGGACATGGAGCAGCAGAAAGAATTTCTGGAGTTTTGTTCTGGAAACAAAGGGGTTAGAATCTTATATGATTCATTTTTCAAAGAAATATTAAGTCCGGAAAATGCCCCGGAGCGGCTGAATGAATTATTGTCATTGATCCTGGGGCAGCAGGTGAAAATTTTACAGGTACTTCCCAATGACTCTACGCGGATTGCGGATGAAAGTTCTCTGGTTATTATGGATATTGTGGTAGAACTGGAGGATCATAGTATTGCGAACGTGGAAGTGCAAAAGATTGGTTATAAATTTTCGGGTCAAAGAAGCGCCTGCTATTCAGCAGATCTTCTCCTGCGTCAGTATAAACGCGTACGGGGAGAAAGAGGAAGAGCATTTAGCTATCGGGATATTCAGAGAGTATATACAATTGTGTTTTTTGAAAAGAGTCCGAAAGAATTGCGGGAAGACAAAAAGAATTGTATCCATCGTTTTACGCAGGTATCTGATACGGGCGTAAAGCTGGAACTTTTACAGGAATTTTGTTTTGTCAGTCTTGACATCTTTCGGGAACTTTTGCACAATAATAGTATCAGAAATAAGCTGGATGCATGGCTCACATTCCTAAGTGTAGATGATCCGGAAACTATAGAAACATTACTTGACCAGTATCCGGGATTTGAGAAGTATTACCGGGAAATCTATGAGCTTTGCCGAAATGTGGAAAGGGTGATGGGGATGTTTTCGGAGGAGTTACGTGAACTGGACCGGAATACCGTACAGCTGATGATCGATGAAATGCAGGAGGAGATCGACGCATTAAAGAAAGAGCGGGAGGAAGAATCTGTCCGGAAGGATAAAAAGATTTCCGAGCAGGAACGAGAAATTGCAGAGCTTAAAAAGAAACTGGCAGCATATGAAGAAGTTCCCGAAAATGGGAAGAGATAAATAGATATGAAAAGAAATCCTGCACGGGCAGAAGGCCTGTGTAGGATTTTTGTGTGCGGGGCAGGAATCGCTGCGGGTCTGTATTTGACGAAACAGTTCGGATGTCAGAGAGGATAAGCACAGAGAAAAGCAGCAAAAAAAGATCCGCTGCATATAATAATACAGATACTGATTTTAAGGAGTGTGCGCCATGGAACAGAAACTTCCCTACTACATGGTTTATCCGATGCCGGTGTTTTTCGAGGAGGAAAGACAGATGAGGAGGGATCTGGAGTATATGAAAACATTATATCCGGACGCGGCAAAACGGCTGACGCCATATGTGGAAGAAGAATGCGACCGGCTTATGTACGCCGGGAGCGTGATCTATGACGAATATCCGGATCCGCTGCAGTTTCGGCTTCTGTGCAGGAGAATTTTTGATAAGGCGGCAGAAGAGGAGGAGAGGCCGGGAGCCTGGATGGCGGACCTTATAAAGGTCATGACCTGCCAGGAGATCTTAAAGAGGAGAGCGGAATACCGAAGCGGGCACAGAAGATTTTTCTAAGATGAGATTTGCAGGAAATCAGATTTTTCGCTGACAGCTGCTTTCGGATGTGTTAAAATACGGAAAGCGAAAGGAGAAAATTCCGTGAAGAATCTTATATTTATCGGCATGCCCGCTGCGGGAAAAAGCACGGTGGGAGTAGTGACGGCAAAGCGGCTGGGCTATCATTTTATAGACGTGGATATTCTGATCCAGGAAAAAGAAGGAAAGCTTCTGAAAGAAATCATCCGGGAACGGGGCAGATCCGGATTTCTGGAGGTGGAAGACCGGATCAACGCAGAACTGGAGGCGGACCATGCGGTTATCGCCCCCGGCGGGAGCGTAGTATACTGCGAAAACGCGATGCGCCATTATAAGGAAATCGGGACAGTGGTATATTTGCAGGCTTCTTACGAGACAATAAGTAACAGGCTCCATCATGCAAAAAACCGCGGTGTTGTACTGCGGGAAGGACAGTCTCTTCTGGAACTTTATGAGGAGCGGGTAAAGCTTTTTGAAAAGTATGCGGATCTTACGATCTGTGAGGATGGAAAAGGTCTGGATGAGACGATAGAGGCGGTACTGGACGCAGTACAAAAAATGGATGAACTTCCTTGCAAATATTACAAATAAGTTACAAATTATAAAAAATATTTTACATTTCCCGATTCTATGCTATAATATTGAAGAATATGTAAAAAAGAATTTTGATATGAGAGAAAGACAGAATAGATATTTTGAGGTGTGTTATGGAGCAGTATATCATTAAAGGCGGACATCCGCTGGTGGGAGAAGTGGAGATCGGCGGAGCAAAAAATGCCGCGCTTGCGATCCTTTCAGCAGCGATCATGACAGACGATACTGTGCTGATCGATAATCTCCCGGATGTAAATGACATCAATGTTTTGCTGGACGCGATCGAGGGGATCGGCGCAATGGTTCACAGGGTCGACAGACATACGGTAAAGATTAACGGGAAGCATATCCATGATGTTTCCATTGAATATGATTATATCAAGAAAATTCGCGCTTCTTATTATCTGCTGGGCGCGCTTCTTGGCAAATACAAACGTGCGGATGTGGCGCTTCCGGGAGGATGTAATATCGGAAGCCGCCCGATCGATCAGCACATCAAAGGATTTCGCGCTCTGGGCGCGGACGTGGAGATCGAGCACGGCAAGATCATGACAGAGGCAGACCGTCTGATTGGAAGACACATTTATTTTGACGTGGTAAGTGTAGGCGCTACCATTAATGTAATGATGACGGCAGCCATGGCAGAAGGGCTGACTATCCTGGAAAATGTGGCGAAAGAGCCGCATGTGGTGGATGTGGCGAACTTCCTTAACAGCATGGGCGCCAATATCCGGGGCGCCGGAACTGACGTGATCAAGATCCGCGGCGTACAGAAGCTTCACGGAACCGAATATTCCGTCATTCCGGATCAGATCGAGGCTGGAACCTTCATGTTTGCAGCGGCGGCAACCAGAGGAGATGTAACCGTACTCAACGTCATCCCGAAACATCTGGAGGCAACGATCGCCAAACTGGTAGAGATCGGATGCGAAGTAGAGGAATTTGACGACGCAGTGCGCGTAGTATCCAAAGGCAACTTAAGAAGCACCCATGTAAAGACCCTTCCTTATCCCGGATTCCCGACGGATATGCAGCCGCAGATCGGCGTAACGCTGGCGCTGTGCAAAGGGACAAGTATCATCACAGAAAGTATCTTTGAAAACAGATTCAAGTATCTGGACGAACTGGCAAGGATGGGAGCAGTCAGCAAGATCGAAGGAAATTCCGCCACCATAGAAGGCGTAACAGGATTCACAGGCGCAAGAGTCAGCGCGCCGGATCTGCGCGCCGGAGCGGCGCTTTGCATCGCAGGGCTGGCGGCAGAAGGATACACCATCGTAGACGACATCGTCTATATCCAGAGAGGATATGAAAGATTTGAAGAAAAACTCCGCTCACTGGGCGGCATGATCGAAAAAGTATCCTCAGAAAAAGAAATGCAGAAATTTAAATTAAAAGTGGGATAATTACCAAATTGGGGACGGGGGATTTTCAGAAATCCCCCGTCCCCAATTTGGAGAAATGTTGAAAATGTGGATAACCTATGTGGAAAGAGTGGAAAAGTAATCGATATTTTATTTTAGTTATGGCTTCGGCTGTAAATTTTGTTCACGGGAATCCCTATATCTGGACGGTATTCCAGCCATATATGCAGAGGGAGTTCGGTGTGTCGGCGGCTGCATCCAGTCTGCCGTTTACGGTAATCATCGGTATTTTTGCGTTTGGCAATATGATCGGCGGCTGGCTGCAGCATAAGATCGGAGCGAAAAAAACGGTCTGGGCGGGCAGCTGTCTGATGTGTCTGGGTTTTTTGCTGGCTGCGCTGGCGCCGACGGACGCGCCCTGGCTGGTGACGCTTGGCTATGGCGCCCTGGGCGGGCTTGGCTCCGGCTGCGCCTTTAGCATGCTGGTGGCGATCCCGCAGGGATGGTTTCCGGATAAGCGGGGAATGGTGACAGGCATTACCATCGGCGTGATCGGTGTTTCGGGAGTGATCATGAATCCGCTGTGCGACAGGATCCTTGCGGCAAAAGGATTTCATTTTGCGATGCTGGTGGTGACGGTCATCTATGCAGTCCTCTGCCTGGGGACGTGGTTTCTTAAGGAAGCGCCGGAAGAACTGCAGGAACGGGCAGCCAGCGCGCAGCCTGGGAAGGAGGCGCCGGAAGAACTGCAGGAACAGGCGGCCACAGCGCAGCAGCCTGGAAAAGGGACCCTGGCAGGGCAGGGGACATATCAGCGCCAGTATACGGCGGCGGAAATGATGAGGACCGGCCGCTACTACTGGCTAAGCCTTGCCATGGCGCTGGCCGTGCCGTCCTACGCGCTGGTCAATCCGCTGATGATGTCTCTGGGACTTGAAAGAGGCCTCACTGCCATGCAGGCACTTGCAGGCGTAACAGCCGCCTCTGTGGCCAATATCATTGGCCGGGTGGCTGCTCCCTGGCTGTCGGACAGAATCGGCAGAAAACCGGTGGTATACGGGCTGTTTGTAATCGCTACAGGAGCTTCTTTTGGGCTGATGGCAGCGGCCGGACCGGCCTTCGCAGCGCTGTGCTCGGCAATCTGCTTGGTCTATGGCGGCGTCGTCAGTGTATTTCCGGTGATGGTGTCGGATTATTTCGGCATGAAGCATCAGGGAAGCAATTTTGGAGCCGTCATGATTGGCTATGGGATTGCTTCCGTACTCTGCCCGGTGCTGCTGGAGGCATTTGGTCAGGAGAGGGCGCTGTTGGTTGCAGGCGTTTGCTGCGTAGCCGGTATAGCGGCCACAAAAAAACTGGACTAAAAACCGGCGAAGAGGCGGAGCAAAAGCAGGCGGGAAAGTCAGAGCGAAAAGGCGGAAGAAAGAGGCAGTCTGGAAAATCCTCTTGACAAGAGAGCAGAAACGGTGTAGAGTCTTATGCGTACCTAAAATCACATATTGCAGACTTTCTCTTATTCAGAGCAGTGGAGATACAAAGGATCTGTGAAGCTGCGGCAACCCCCGCATGGCGGGAAGGTGCCAACCTGAGCGAGCAATCGAACAATAAGAGGATTGATTTATGAACATATAAAACAGTCCGCTTATGCGGGCTGTTTTTTTGTGGTAGCGCCGGGCCTAAGACCGGGAGGGCCCTTAAGTCCCCCGGGCTTTCATTCCCCCGGCGGCTGCAAAGACCCTCCTCACCTGGAGAAAGGATGCTGGAAGAGAAGAAAAGGAGAAAAAACATGGAGAGACGCTTATTTACTTCAGAATCAGTAACCGAAGGACATCCGGATAAAATGTGCGACCAGATTTCGGACGCGATCCTGGACGCGCTGATGGAGCAGGACCCCATGAGCCGCGTGGCCTGCGAGACCTGCACCACCACCGGCCTGGTAATGGTCATGGGAGAGATTACCACCAACGCCTATGTAGATATCCAGAAAATCGTGCGCGACACTGTCCGGGAGATCGGATATACCAGAGGAAAATTCGGATTTGACGCAGATACCTGCGGCGTGATCACAGCCATTGACGAGCAGTCCGCAGATATCGCCCTTGGCGTGGATAAGGCGCTGGAAGCAAAAGAAGAAAAAATGTCCGATGCAGATCTTGACGCCATTGGAGCGGGAGACCAGGGAATGATGTTTGGCTACGCTTCCGACGAAACACCGGAATATATGCCCTATCCCATCGCTCTGGCTCACAAGCTGGCCCGCAGACTGACAGAAGTCCGCAAAGACGGCACACTGCCCTATTTAAGACCCGACGGCAAGACACAGGTTACGGTAGAATATGATGAAAACGGCGTTCCCTTCCGCCTGGACGCGGTGGTCCTGTCCACCCAGCACAATCCGGAAGTAAGCCAGGAGACGATCCGAGAGGACATTAAGAAATATGTCTTTGACGCGGTGATCCCGGAAGGCATGACAGACGCGGACACCAAATACTTTATCAACCCCACCGGACGCTTTGTCATCGGCGGCCCCCACGGCGACAGCGGCCTCACCGGCCGGAAGCTGATCGTAGACACCTACGGCGGCATGGCCCGTCACGGCGGCGGCGCATTTTCCGGAAAAGACTGCACCAAGGTAGACCGTTCCGCAGCCTATGCGGCCAGATATGTGGCCAAAAATATCGTAGCGGCAGGGCTTGCAAAGAAATGCGAGATCCAGCTCTCCTACGCGATCGGAGTGGCGCACCCCACCTCGATCATGGTAGATACCTTCGGCACCGGCAAAGTCAGCGACCAGAAACTGGTAGAGATCATCCGGGAGAACTTCGACCTTCGCCCGGCAGGGATCATCAAAATGCTGGATCTGCGAAGACCGATCTACAAGCAGACAGCCGCCTACGGCCACTTCGGGCGTACAGACACAGATCTCCCCTGGGAAAGACTGGATAAAGTGGATATACTGAAAAAATATTTATAAAAACTTTATAAAAATTTATGGGCGCTTTGTTTAAGGAGCGCCCTTTTTCGTGCTATACTTTTGTCGGAGGAATGATTTTATGAAGCTGAAGACAAAATTGATCATCGCTTTTTTAACGGTACTTTTGCTTCCCATATTTCTGGGGACTACCTTTATCTTTCTTCTGGGAAGCTATCAGATCAGTACCATAGAGAAGACCTATCAGATCAGCGGGACGACAGTGGAGAGCCTCTCCAACTCCATGCAGACCATTTCTACCATGACGGAAGAATCTTATCATCAGCTGCAGGATATGGCCCGGAGTACGCCGGGAGCCATGGAGGACGCCACAGCCCTCGGAGAGTTCAACCAGATGCTCAAAGGGAAAAATGCCTATCTTCTGGTCCGCAAAGGCTATACCATGATCTATGTGGGCGCGGACATGGACAGCTCCGACAGCGTGATCCGGGAACTGCCCGGATACGGCGGGGCCGAGACCACTTCGGAAAACGGGATCTATCTGGGCGGCGATGCCCAGGCCCTGGTAAAACAGGTGGATTTCAGATATCCGGACGGAGAAGAGGGCAGCGCATTCATCGTATCAGACGTCCGGGAAATGATTCCGGAGCTAAAAGAACTGGTGGTGGATATCGGCGTATGTATCGTATTCATCCTGATCCTGACGGCCTGCGCCTTAACCTACTGGGTCTACAGGTCGGTGATGCAGCCGCTGCAGAAAATGCAGCTGGCGGCAAAAAACATCAAGGAAGGCAACCTGGATTTTGAGATCCGTCCCGTGGCGGACGACGAGATGGGAAGACTGGCACAGGACCTGGAGGAAATGCGGGTGCGCCTGCGGGATAATGTGGAAGAAAAGCTTCGCTACGACAAAGAAAGCAAAGAACTGATCAGCAACATTTCCCATGACTTAAAGACGCCGGTGACAGCGATCAAAGGCTATGCGGAAGGGATCATGGACGGGGTGGCGGACACGCCGGAAAAGATGCAGAAATATGTCCGGACGATCTACAATAAAGCCGACGAAATGAATACCCTGATCAACGAGCTGACCTTTTACTCCAAGATCGATACCAACCGTATTCCCTATAACTTCAATACCCTGTCAGTCAACGACTATTTTGAAGACTGCGCGGAAGATCTGTCTCTGGAGCTGGAAGCCAAAAATGTAGAGTTTGATTATTTTAACTATGTAGAAAAAGATGTAAAAGTAATCGCCGATGCGGAGCAGATCAAGCGGGTGATCCATAACATTGTCAACAATTCACTGAAATATATGGACAAGCCAAGAGCCAAGATCAATCTGCGGGTCAAAGACGTAGGAGACTTTGTCCAGGTGGAGCTGGAGGATAACGGGAAAGGAATCGCGGCAAAAGATCTGCCCAATATCTTTGACCGCTTTTACCGGAGCGACGCGTCCAGAAACTCCTCTAAAGGGGGCAGCGGGATCGGGCTGTCCATTGTAAAAAAGATCATTGAAGAGCATGGAGGAAAGATCTGGGCCACCAGCCGGGAAGAGACCGGAACTACCATGTATTTTGTCCTTAGAAAATATCAGGAGGTGCCGATTTATGAGTAAAATACTGATTGTAGAAGATGAAGAAACGATCGCTGATCTGGAAAAAGATTATCTGGAGCTGAGCGGATTTCAGGTAGAAGTAGCCACAGACGGAGAGACTGGTCTTAAAAGAGCCATGGAGGAGGACTTTGATCTATACATTCTGGATCTGATGCTGCCGGGTGTGGACGGATTTGACATCTGCCGCCAGATCCGAAGCGAAAAAGATACACCGATCATCATGGTGTCTGCGAAAAAAGACGATATTGATAAGATCCGGGGGCTGGGCCTTGGGGCGGACGACTACATGACAAAACCCTTCAGCCCCAGCGAGCTGGTAGCCAGAGTAAAAGCCCATCTGGCCCGGTATGACCGGCTGACGGGAAGCGCAAGAGAAGTCAATAAAGTCATCGAGATCCGTGGGCTGAAGATCGACACCACGGCCAGAAGAGTCTGGGTCAACGGGGAAGAGAAGACCTTTACCACCAAGGAATTTGATCTTCTGACCTTCCTGGCGGGGCATCCTAACCATGTGTACACCAAAGAAGAGCTGTTCCGGGAGATCTGGGATATGGAATCCATCGGCGATATCGCTACGGTAACGGTACACATTAAAAAGATCCGGGAGAAAATAGAGATGGATACGTCCAACCCCCAGTATATTGAGACAATCTGGGGAGTGGGATACCGATTTAAGGTGTAAAGACTGCAGAGCCTGTTTTTTGCAGCCGGCGGCTGAAAACCACCGGCTGCAAAAAATGCTGCAAGTTTATTTTGACTTCCAATTGGTATTATGATACAATACCAATAGAAAAACAGGAGGAAGACAAATGGAGACTGCAGAGCTTCGCTATATGGAACTGAAAAATCAGATCTGCCGGCAGATCTATAAAGGAATCTTCCGGAACGGGGAAAAGATCCCTTCCGAGCGTCAGCTGTCGGAGGATTATAAGGTCAGCAGGATCACAGTGCGTAAGGCGCTGGAACTTCTGGAGGCGGAGGGCCTGATCCTCCGGGAAGTGGGAAATGGAACCATCGTAACGCTGAACAATTACGGCAATGAGACACTGCCGGATGTGATCGCCCTGGCGGCGCCGTCCAGAAATCCTTTTTTTGCGCGCTTTATCGCAGAATTTCAGCAGTGCGTCTGGGAGCACGACGCACTGCTTTTGTATGTGGAAGCGCCGGAGAACACCTCTTTGGAGGACTGCCTCTACCGGCTGTATACCAAAAATATCCGCAGCGCTGTGGTCTGGCCGGACGACCGCGGCGTGGATCAGGAAAAGCTGCTGCGCCTTCGCAGTATTGGCATGAACCTGGTATTCTTTGACACCGACGCGGCAGGCCCTTATGCAGACAGTGTTTTTGTGGACAATGAGGACGCGGTGGAAACCCTGCTAAAGAAAGAAGAAAGAGGGTATGGCCAGTATCTGTATGTAGGCTGGGACAATCTTGCCATTGCCAACATCCGAAAGCGGGAGGAAGCATTTCTAAGGCTCTGCCCGCAGGGGCAGGTCATTCATGTGCCCTGGAAGAGGAACCGGCAGATGGACGACGCTTCGAGAGAAGAGATCCGGCGACTGGCAAAGGACCTGACAGACGCCCTGATCCTGTGCGGGACCGGAGAACTGGCCGGACAGACGGCGGAAGTGATCTGGGGCAGAGAACAGAAGAAAACCGGCGGAGAACAGAAAATCCGCCTGGCGTCCATCGATGAATTTGAAGGGGCACAGCGATGTCCGGCAGCCGTTTACAGCCAGGATCTGGAAACAGCCGCCTGTGAGATCTACCGGTGTCTGGAACGTCAGAGCACAGAGAAAAGCGGATGGAAGGCCGGGGTCGTTCCTGTAAAAGGAAGGTATCACAGGAACGGGGAACGCAAAGGACAGGGAAAGGAACAATCATAGAGGGTGAAAAAAATGGAATATTTTGCAGGAATTGATCTTGGCACATCCAGTGTGCGCGCAGTGGCAGTGGACCCGGAGGGAAACGCGGTGTCTGCCGGACAGTGTGAATATGACATCAGGAAACCGGCGCTTAACCGGGCAGAGCAGGACATGGAGCAGCTCTGGGAGGCCACGGTCCTTGCGATCCGGAAGATGCTTGCCGGAAAGCCGGAGCTAAAGGAACAGATCCGGGGGATCGGATTTTCCGGTCAGATGCACGGCCTGGTGATGACAGACAAAGACATAAGGCCTCTGGGCAACGCCATCATCTGGGCAGATCAAAGAAGCGAAGAACAGATCCGGCATATCTATGAGACCGTGCCGGAAGAGACATTCGCAAAAGTGTTTGAAAACAGGTTAAGCACCGGATTTCTCCTGCCGTCTCTTGTCTGGGTGCGGGAAAAAGAGCCTGCACGTTATGAAAAGATTTACAAGGTGATGCTTCCCAAAGACTACATCCGTTACCGGATCTGCGGGGAACTGGGCACGGATGCTTCGGACGCCTGCAGTACCGGTATGTGGGATATGAAGAAGCGGACCTGGGCCTTTGATATATTAAAGAAGCTGGATATCCCGGCAGAGTATCTGGTGGAGAGCCACGAGTCTTACGAGAAGGCCGGAACCGTGACAAAGGAATGTGCGGAACAGACCGGGCTGAAAGAGGGAACCTTTGTGGCCTTTGGCGGCGGGGATTCCCTGATGATGGAGCTGGGAAATGGCATGATCCGGGAAGGCCTTATGGCGTCCACCATCGGTACGGCCTGCCATCTGACCTGCGCCCTGAACGCGCCTACCTACGACCCGCTGCTTCGGACCAATACCTGGTGCCATGGAAGAGAAGATCTCTGGAGCATTATGGGCGCCCATTTAAGCGGCGGTGTAGCCTTGAAGTGGCTGAAAAACAATATCCTCGGCATGGAGAGTTTTGATGCCATGACTGCCCTTGCTTCGGAAGTCCCCGCCGGCAGCGAAGGGCTTCTCTTCCTGCCTTATCTGAACGGAGAGCGGACGCCCCACAACGACCCGAATGCCAGGGCGGTGTATCTGGGCATGACCCTGCGCCATGACAAGCGGCACATGATCCGCAGCACCATGGAGGGGATCGTATACAGCATGAAAGAATCCTATGCGATCTTTCGTTCCCTGGGGATCAGAGGCGACCGGATCATTGCGGCGGGAGGCGGGGCAAAGAGCCCGCTTTTCCGGCAGATCCAGGCAGATATGTATGACTGCCCCATTTATATCAATCAGGGAAAAGAGCAGGCCAGCATCGGCGCGGCTATGACGGCGGCAGTGGGAAGCGGTTATTACAAAGATTACGAAGAAGCCTGCGCCCGGATGGTGCATCTAAGTCCGGAGGTGACAGAACCCATCCCGGAAAATGTAAAAAAATACGAAGAAGAATTTCAGCGCTTCAAAGAAATATATTTTGCAAATAAGGCATTGTTTTAACAGAGATTTTGCATTATAATAGCCATAGAAAGTTTTTTAAACACCTTAATAAAGTGGCAGGAGGTTTGGATTCTATGGAAGGAAAAATGAAAGTAGCAGTCATGACCGGCATTGGCAAGATGGGATTTGAAGAGCGGGACATCCCGAAGCCGGCAGCGGACGAAGTGCTGGTAAAGCTGGAGTATGTGGGAATCTGCGGATCCGACATGCACTATTATGAGACCGGAGCCATCGGAGATTATGTGGTAGAACCGCCGTTCGTACTGGGACATGAGCCGGGCGGTACGGTTGTGGAAGTGGGAGAGAATGTTACCCACTTAAAAGTAGGCGACCGCGTAGCTCTGGAGCCGGGCAAGACCTGCGGAAAATGTGAATTCTGTAAAGAAGGCAAGTATAATCTCTGCCCGGATGTGATCTTCTTTGCGACCCCGCCGGTGGACGGTGTATTTCAGGAGTATGTGGCTCACGAAGCGGCCCTTTGTTTCAAGCTTCCGGATAATGTAAGCACCCTGGAGGGCGCCCTGATCGAGCCTCTGGCTGTCGGATTCCACGCGGCTATCCAGGGAGACGCGCATCTGGGACAGAAAGCAGTGGTAATGGGCGCAGGCTGTATCGGCCTGGTGTCCATGATGGCGCTGAAAGCAAGAGGCGTATCCGAGGTATATGTGGTAGACCTGATGGACAAGCGTCTGGAAAAGGCCATGGAACTTGGCGCTACCGGCGTGATCAATGGCGGAAAAGAAGACGTGGTAGCGAAGATCAAAGAGCTGACCGGAGGACTGGGAGCGGATCTGATCGTAGAGACCGCAGGATCTCAGCCCACCACAGTACAGGCGATCCACGCGGCAAAGAAGGGCTCCACGATCGTACTGGTAGGCTACAGCAAGAGCGGTGAGATGACGCTTCCCATGAGCCTGGCTCTGGACAAAGAGCTGACCTTCAAGACCGTATTCCGGTATCGTCATATCTACCCGCTGGCGATTGACGCCGTGGCAAAGGGCAAGGTAAACTTAAAAGGCATTGTTACCGATATCTTTACACTGGATCAGGCGCAGGAAGCCATGGATCACAGCATCCATGACAAAGCAGATATTGTAAAAGCCGTGATCAAGATTGCAGAAGATTAAAAAATAACGCAAACGGGGACGGGGGATTTTTAAAAATCCCCCGTCCCCGTTTGCGTTATAAAAATCAGAACTGCTGAAGCGCTTCCACCAGTTCCGGGAAGTTCATTCCGTGGGAGGCTTTTACCAGGACATTGTCTCCCTCTGCCAGGATGTCTTTCATGGAATCCAGGAAATCATCCCTGGTCTCAAACCAGTGCACCTCGGTCTGTGGATTAGCGGCTGCGCCCTCTGCCAGATGTCTGGCGAGGGAACCGATGGCGCAGACAACATCTACCCCTTTTTCCGCACAGTACGCGCCCACTTCCCGGTGAAGCGTGTCTGTGTCCGTTCCCAGTTCGCCCATATCGCCAAGGACGGCGACCTTGCGTCCGATGGCCATGTCCAGCACGTCAATGGCTGCCCGGGTGGAGATAGGGTTGGCGTTGTAGCAGTCGTCCAGGATCATCAGATGGCTGGTGCGGATGATATTGCCCCGGCCGGGAATGGAAGGAAGCCCCTCTATGCCCGCCTTGATCTCCTCCGGGGTAAGTCCCAGCGTGTAGCCGGCAGCCGCGCCGGCCAGCGCGTTGGAGATCATGTGCGCGCCGGGAAGCGGTACCACGCAGGCAAAGAAAGAACCGTCCGGCAGATGGATGGTGCAGGCGGTTCCACGCAGCCCGAGAGCCTGAATGTTATCGGCCCGGAACTGACAATTGTCGCCGGTGCCGAAAAAGACAGGCGTTACACCTTTTACCGGTCCCATCCGGGAGAGCAGGTCATCGTCACCGTTTAACAGAATGGAGCCTCCGGCCTTCATGTCCTGGATCATCTGGGATTTTTCCTGCAGGATGCCTTCTCTGGTCTTAAAAAACTCCAGGTGAGCCACGCCGATATTGGTGATTACACAGACGTCCGGGCTGGCAACAGAAGAGAGACGGCGCATCTCGCCAAAATGATTGACGCCCATTTCCAGGACTGCGGCCTCGTGCTCCTCGTTAAGCTGGAAGATCGTAAGGGGGAGTCCCCATTCATTATTAAAATTACCCAGGGTTTTGTGGGTCTTGTATTTCTGGGAAAGCACCGATGCGATCATTTCTTTGGTGCTGGTCTTGCCGACGCTTCCGGTAATGCCTACGACCTTAAGGTCAAAGGAGTCCCGGTAGAGCTTGGCGATATCCAGAAGAGCCTGCCCGGTGGATTCCACCAGGATGTAGGGGAAGTCTGTCTCTCCCAGGTCTTCGTGGGAGACCACGCACAACGCTCCTTTTTCAATCGTATCGGGAATAAAACGGTGAGCATTGAAACGCTCGCCGTCAATGGCTACGAATAAATTTCCTTTTTCCACTTTCCGGCTGTCAATGACAACCCCGGTAACTTCCTCAGACAGAAAAGCAGCGTCGCCGCGGTAAACACCGCGGCATGCCTGAGTGATATTTTCCAATGTAAGATTCTTCATGTCTGGTAATTCCTTTCAAACACCGGGCGTTAATAGCGGGCCCGGATGGATTCTTCTATGATCTGTTCGCAGAGACTGCCGTAATCCAGGCCAGCGGCCGCAGCAGCCTTGGGAAGGAGGCTTGCGGGGGTCATGCCAGGCAGGCCGTTTACCTCCAGGCAGTAGAACCGCCCGTCCGTCTCGTCCACGATAAAGTCTGCACGGGCGTAAACGTCCATCCGGAGCGCTTCAAAAGCCTGTTCTCCCGCTTGCTGCATTGCTTTCTGCGTGTCTGCGTCCAGGGATACCGGCGGACAGATCTCTCTGGCGCCTCCGTCCTGGTATTTATTCTCATAGTCAAAAAACCCGTCTTTTGGAATGATCTCCACCAGAGGAAGGGCCTTGCCTCTTAAGACGCCGCAGGCATACTCCCGGCCCTTGATATAAGGCTCGATTACAACCTCGTCCTGCCCGTCCTCATCAAAAGAGCGGCGGATCGCCTCCTTGTACTCTTCTTCTGTGTGGACGATGTAGACGCCGATGCTGGATCCGCTGGAACAGGGCTTGATCACCAGAGGCAGATAATAGCCAAGGGCGTCAAGCGGCGTATCTTTGGTAAGCTTCGTCAGAGAAGTTCCGCGGGGGGTAGGTACGCCGGACATCTTGAAGATCTGTTTGGCCACCAGCTTGTTCATGGACAAAGAGCAGCCCAGGGAATTGGGTCCGGTGTAACGGATCCCCAGCACGTCAAAAGTGGCCTGGATCTTGCCGTTTTCACCGATGGAACCATGAAGAGCCATAAAGGTGATGTCGGCCATGCGGCACAGTTCGATCACATTGGGGCCAAAAGAACAGTCCGACTGGTCGGGCCTCGAGAGTTTCAGAGCTTCCAGGTCCGGCATGGTGGTCTTGATGCCCTCGGCAATCTCAAGACCGGCGCCCGGAAGGTCAAAAACCTCCTCAAGCTTTTCCGGATCGTAGGGAAGTCCAAAATAAATGTCAAGCAGGAAAGCCTTGTGGCCATTTTCCCGCAGTGTTTTACAGATACCGGCTCCGGAAGATAAAGATACGTCTCTTTCCGGGCTTAAGCCGCCTGCAAGTACAATGATTCTCATAAATAAGTCTCCTCCAAATCTCGTTATCTTATATCATTATGCTTTGTTCACCTGATCCAGAAGATTCTTCTTCACGTCATAGAGACGGGGAGAAAGATCCACATAAATCTGGTGCGGGTAGAAGAGGCGCTTGGTCTCTTCCCACAGGGTTTCCTTTTCCTGCCGGCAGTAGTCGGCGATCTCCTTTACACTGGGAGACTGGTAGATGCACTCGCCGTTTCGGAAAACGGGAACCATCATTTCCCGCAGGGTATAGGAACCGCCGGGCATCTTCGTCTTTTTCCAGGTCTCGATCGGATCGAAAAGGAGCATGTCCTTAGAAGGATCAAAGGTCTCGTCTGCGAAGCAGATCAGGTCTGCCTTTACCTTGCCGGAATCCTTCTCATAGACACGGTAAATGGTTTTATTTCCCGGGTTGGTGATCTTCTCTGTATTTTCAGAGATCTTGATCTTGGGGATAAATTCCCCGTCGCTGTTCTGGATCGCCGCCAGCTTATAGACGCCGCCAAAAGACGGGCAGTCCTTGGAGGTGATCAGGTGTGTGCCCACGCCCCAGGAATTGATGGCCGCGCCCTGCATCTTCAGATCATGGAGGAGATACTCGTCCAGATCATTGGAAGCAGTGATCGTGGCGTCCGTAAAACCGGCTTCATCCAGCATCTTTCTCGCCTGTTTGGACAGATAAGCCAGGTCGCCGCTGTCCAGGCGGATGCCGTATTTGCCGAATTTCCGGCCGGATTCTTTAAATTCACGGAAGACACGGATGGCGTTTGGAACGCCGGACTTTAATGTGTCGTAAGTGTCCACCAGAAGCGTACAGTTATCCGGATAGAGGTCTGCATAGGCTTTGAAAGCCGTATATTCATCCGGGAAACTCATGATCCAGCTGTGGGCATGGGTTCCCATGACCGGCACGTCAAAGAGCTGCCCGGCCAGTACGTTGGAAGTGCCTACGCAGCCGCCGATGATAGCCGCCCTTGCGCCATAAAGACCGGCGTCCGGCCCCTGGGCCCTGCGGAGCCCAAATTCCATGATCCCGTCTCCGTCCGCCGCGTAGACCACGCGGGAAGCTTTGGTGGCGATCAGGCACTGGTGGTTTAAGATGGTCAGGATGGCAGTCTCCACAAGCTGGGCCTCCATAATGGGGGCGATCACCTTTAAGATCGGCTCTTTGGGGAAGATCACGCTTCCCTCCGGGATGGCGTAGATGTCGCCGCTGAAATGAAAGCCGCTTAAATAATGAAGAAAGTCTTCGCTGAAGATGCCAAGACCTCTCAGATAGTCCACATCCTCGTAAGTAAAGTTCAGGTTTTTAATATAGTCGATCACCTGTTCCAGCCCGGCACAGATCGAATATCCGTTGTTGCATGGATTGGCGCGGAAAAATACGTCAAAGATCACTTTTTCATTCTGGCCTTTGACGTAATATCCCTGCATCATGGTCAATTCATACAAGTCTGTCAACAGAGTCAGATCCTGTTTATTCATGATTGAACCCTCCTTTTCTACAGCAGGGAAGCTGTTTCGTATACATTTCGTTTATTATAGCATCAGTCGGGACAAAAGTAAAAGAAAAACCAGACTCTTTTTAGAGGAGAGCCTGGTTTTTGCGGATCGTTTCCTGGATCAGATCCTGACAGTAGCTGCCGATCCGTTTCCGCTGTTCTTTGTCCATCTCGCTTAGGCGGATCGGGGTACCGTATTCAAGAATGACTCTGGTCTTTTTTACCCTGGGGAGATGGTTTTCAAACATCTCCGCCGTATTGTTCAGACTGATGGGGACGATGGGGCATCCGCTCTTCTCCGCGATTTTAAAGGAACCGCTGTGGAAGGGAAGGAGACTTAACTCCTCGCCGGTATTGCGGGTCCCTTCCGGGAAAATGCAGATGGAGATCCCGTTTTTTACATAGTCGATGGCGGTCAGGATCGTCTTTAAGCCCTCCCTGGGGGCAGACCGGTCCAGGAAGAGGCAGTACAGCCGTTTCATCCAGTCCTTAAGAAGCGGATAGCGCAGCATCTCTTTTTTGGCGATATATCCGGTCCTGCGCCGGCATCTTGAATAAGTCAGAAGGATGTCGAAGTAGCTGCGGTGGTTGCCGATAAACAGCACCGGTTCATCCGGCACGTTTTCTTCCCCGATGACCGTCACCTCCACACCGGACACCCTGAGCATGACCCGGAACATCCACTGGACCAGCCTAAGGCACCGGTAGTCGCTGGCCTCCTGATCCTTCTTTGCAAGAAAATGCTCCACGATGAGCACGGGGATGCCAAGGATCAGGTACAGAAATAATAAAATAGCGATGATCAGAAATCTTATCATTTGGTAAACCTCTCACATATATTCTTTTGTTTCTCAACAGATATTTCCTGCTTATGATAACACATTTCTGGTATTTTTCCTAGTAGCAGTGTGTATGATAATAAGGAGAAAAGCAGTTCCGGGAGGCCGGATGAGAAGAAAAATAACGGTTGCGGCTCTGTGGGTTTCTCTGCTGGTCCCGGTCCTGGCCGGGTGTTCCCTGCAAAGGATGGATGCAGAAAGGATCCGGGACATAGAGTATACCCTGGCGGACAAAGAAAAGCTGCCGGAAGAATTGCGGGAAATGATCCGGGAGGAAGAAGGAAAGCCGGCAGAATTCTCATACGGGGATCAGGGGATCCTCTATGCCGTAAAAGCTTATGAGGAGCAGGACACAGGCGGGTACAGCGTGCAGGTGACAGATTGCTACGAGTCTGAAACGGCAGTGGTGGTGGAGACGACTCTTCTGGGACCGGAGAAGGACGAAACGGCCGCGGATGCGTCCACCTGGCCCTGGATCGCATTAAAAATGGAGTATACCGACAAACCGGTTCTATTTCAGTGAGGAGGGAAACAACATGGAATATCAGACAGAAAACATACAGGCGTATCAGCAGGAAGAAGCCGGACAGGATCCGTTCTATCTGGACTTTGACCTCAACGTGCCGGATGCTGAGCCGGACGTAAAAAAAGTGATCCTGGCAGAAGGAAAGATCCGCGTGGAAGATCTGCAGATGGAAGAACAGGATCTGCGTGTGACCGGGAAGCTGGAGGTAAAGATCCTGTATCTGGCGGAAGGCGGCAGCTATCCGGCGGCACAGGTAAAAGGAGCATTTCCCTTTGAGGAAAGAATCCGGATGAAGAGAAAGGATCTGGAAAACATCCGCGTTGCCGTAGCTGGCCTGGAAGTGACCGCGTCCGTGATCCACTCCCGCAAACTGGAGATCAGAAGCGCGGCCACCCTTCAGGCGTACAGTGAAGGCTGCAGAGAGCTTCGGATCACCACAGACGTCGAAGAGGCACAGACAGACCTCTGTAAAAAATACGAGGAAACACAGGTGCTGGATGTACATACCATCAAAAAAGACCTGCTCCGCATCCGGGAAGAGGTGAGGGCGGACGATTCCGGGGAACCCATCGAGGCGCTTCTGTGGAGCGATGTTTCCCTTCAGAAATTTGACGCCAGGATGGAGCAGGACGCGCTGCGGGTCAGAGGAGAACTTCTGGTGTTCTGCCTCTATGCAGGGCCGGAAGGAGAGCTTCACGCTGTAAGGAGAGCCGTTCCCTTTGAAGGAAGCCTTGCCTGCGCCGGAGGGGAAGCGTCCATGTACCGGCAGGTCTGGCCGGAGCTTACAGAGGGGAACATAGAATTAAAAATGGACGAAGACGGGGAAATGCGGATCTTTGCCCTGGATGCAGCCCTGGAAGTGCGGTTTGTGGTCAGCAGGGAGAGAACGGTACGCTATCTGGCGGACGTCTACGCCACAGGCGCAGTCTGCACGCCGAAGAAAAGAGAAGAGAGCGCAGAGCAGCTGCTGCTCCAGAACGATTCCAGGTGCAAGGTGTCCGAAACCCTCTCCCTTCCCGAAATCAAAGACCAGATCCTGAAAGTGTGCCACAGCAGCGGACGGATAGAGACAGAGACCATCCGGGAGACCCAAGAAGGACTTCTGGTGGAAGGGGTCCTTCACGTCTGCGTGCTCTACCTTAAGGACGACGTCCTCTGCCCCGTTGACAGCTGGCAGGGCATGATCCCCTTCTCCCATGTGCTGGAGTGCGCCCATCTGGAAAACGAAGGAAGGTATCATCTGACAAAGACGGTGGAGCAGCTCTCCGTCAGCCTCCTGGGCGGCGAAGAGATGGAGATCCGCGCATTGCTCGGCTTTCACTGTATGTTCAGGCGTCCCGTATCCATCTGCCAGGTAGAAGAGATCGGGATCAGTCCTGCAGATCCGCAGGAGGTGGAAAACCGTCCGGGGCTGGTGGGGTATCTGGTGCAGCCCGGGGACTGCCTCTGGGATCTGGCGAAAAAATATCAGACCACAGAAGAAAATATCCGCAAGGTCAACGACCTTCAGACAGAGGAAATAAAATCCGGAGACAAATTATTGATTTTTAAAGAGAATATGAGTATACTATGAGTACACTGTATACAAGATACAGCATAAGATAAAGAACAGGAGAGAATAACGGATGGATAATATCGAGTTGAATGCACTTGGGAAGATCAATCTGGGACTGGACGTTCTGGGAAAACGCCCGGACGGTTACCATGAGGTGCGGATGATCATGCAGACCGTATATATTTATGACCAGATCCGCCTGGAAAAAAAGGAAACTCCAGGTACAGAACTTTCTTCAAATCTGTTTTATCTTCCTACTGATAAAAATAACCTGGCCTGCCGGGCAGCCGATCTTCTGCTGGAAGAGTTCGGGATCCGGGAGGGCGTAAAGATCACGCTTGCCAAACATATCCCCGTGGCCGCGGGAATGGCGGGCGGAAGTTCAGACGCAGCGGCTGTACTCTACGGGCTCAACCGGATGTTCGGCCTGGGTCTTTCCACGGAAGAACTGATGAAGCGGGGCGTTTCGCTGGGCGCGGACGTTCCCTACTGTATTCTCCGGGGGACGGCGCTGGCAGAGGGGATCGGCGAAAAGCTGACGCCCCTGCCGGCCATGCCCAGATGCCAGATCGTGGTGGCAAAGCCTCCGGTCAGCGTTTCAACCAGACGGGTATACGATAAACTGGATGAAACACCGGTGGCAGTTCACCCCGATATCGACGGAATCGTAAGCGGTCTGGAAGCGGGGGATCTAAGGAAGATCGCCTCCTGCATGGGAAATGTACTGGAACAGGTGACAGTGCCGGAGTATCCGGTGATCGAAAAGATCAAGGCCAGCATGAAAGAAGCAGGAGCCTTAAATGCCATGATGAGCGGCAGCGGGCCTACGGTCTTTGGGATCTTTACGGAAAAAAGCCGGGCAAAGAAGGCGGCGCAGAAGATAAGAGAAGCAGGACTTGCAAAGCAGGTGTATGTGACCAATGTACATAATGCGAGGAGGAAGTAGCATGGAGACTAATTTCACTGTAAATATGAACGAATATCTGCCCCTGCGGGACGTGGTGTTTAACACACTGCGCCAGGCGATCTTAAGGGGAGAGTTAAAGCCGGGCGAGCGTCTGATGGAGGTCCAGCTGGCCAACAAGCTGGGCGTGAGCCGGACGCCGATCCGGGAGGCCATCAGAAAGCTGGAGCTGGAAGGCCTGGTGCTGATGATCCCGCGAAAAGGCGCAGAGGTGGCGGATATTACCGAAAAAAGTCTGAACGACGTGCTGGAGGTTCGTAAAGCCCTGGAAGAACTGGCCGTAAGACTGTGCTGTGAAAAGATCTCCGGGGAAGGGATCCGCAGGCTTCATGAGGCGGCGGATGAATTTCAGCGTATCTTAAAGACAAGCAATGACGTGACTGAAGTGGCAGAGGCAGACGTGCGGTTTCATGATATCATTTACATGTCCACAGGCAATCAGAAGCTCATCCAGCTGTTGAACAACCTAAGAGAGCAGATGTACCGTTACCGGGTAGAGTGTCTGAAGCGAAAGGAAGCGCACGACCGTCTGATCGCCGAGCATGAAGAGATCATCCGCCAGATCGAAAAAAAGGATAAGGAGACGGCGGCAAAGATCGTGGGACGCCATATCGAGAATCAGGCGGTGGTGGTCACCGATGTGATCCGGACCAAACACGGAGAATAAGTGTATAAAGAGCAAAGCTTCGGTCAAAACTCTGGATAGATCATCCAGAGAGGGGACAGAAGCTGATGAAGAAACAAGTATGTATCACCGCCGCGGTGCTGATCGCGTTCCTGGCGGTCATGGCGTTAAGAGCCGGCGAGGTGGAGGCCGGGATGGAAAAGACCCGGGAAGCGCTGGCAGAAGAGGTTTTCCGCTTTCATGTAGTGGCGGACAGCGACCGCAGAGAGGACCAGGAGGTCAAGCTGAAGGTGCGGGACGCCATCCTGCAGGAGATGAAAAAGGACATGCGGGGAATGGACCACAGAAGCGCCAAAGCCACGGAACAATGGGCCGCTTCCCACCTAAGAGAGATTGAGAAGACGGCAGAAAAGGTGATCCGAGAAGAAGGCTACGCCTACGGCGCCTGCGCCCGGGTGGGCGCATGTTATTTCCCGGACAAGCGTT
This sequence comes from uncultured Merdimonas sp., assembly GCF_963929015.1. Lineage (NCBI taxonomy): Bacteria > Bacillati > Bacillota > Clostridia > Lachnospirales > Lachnospiraceae > Merdimonas > uncultured Merdimonas sp. The sequence continues at coordinate 34,926 of NZ_CAWVHE010000019.1, read as the reverse complement.
ACGGCGATCTTTTGTTTCCGGCGGGGACATACCGGGCCCTTACGGTCCGCCTGGGAGAAGGCAGAGGACAGAACTGGTGGTGCGTACTGTATCCGGGCTTATGTTTTACAGATTCCGTGTGTGCGGTGGTGGATAAAGAGGGGAAAAAAGAGTTAAGAGAGGCTCTGACCCCGGAAGAATACGAGATGATCACTGCATCCACGAAGTTTAAGATCAAATGGTTCTTTTTTGGAGGCAGTTGGAATGACTGATTTTTTAGTAAAAAAATTCGTAAAAGACTACGAAGAAGTAGAGAAGGTGTCCGTCCGTACCGCTTACGGAGTACTGGCCAGCGTCACAGGCATCTTCTGTAATGTGCTGCTCTTTCTGGTAAAGGGCAGCATCGGCATGTTTCTCCACAGCCTTTCTGTCACGGCGGACGCCTTTAACAATCTGTCGGACGCAGGCTCCTCCGTGGTAGGGCTCGTGGGTGTAAAAATGGCTGAAAAACCGGCGGACAGGGAGCATCCCTTCGGCCACGGAAGGCTCGAATACATCGCGGCTCTGGTGGTGGCCTTTCTGGTGCTGGAGATCGGATTTACTTTTTTCAAAGAGGCTGTCGGCAAGATCCTGGATCCGCAGGAAATGAAGTTTCAGATGCTCTCGGTGGCGATCCTGATCCTGTCTATCGGGGTCAAGTTGTGGATGGCGTATTTTAACCGGAAGCTGGGAAAACGGATCGATTCCAAAGTCATGCTGGCGACAGCCACAGACGCCATGGGCGATGTGATCACCACGTCGGCCACCATCGCTTCCCTTCTGGTCTTTCATTTTACCGGCCAGAATGTGGACGGCGTGGTGGGACTTCTGGTATCACTGGTGGTGATGTGGGCTGGAGTCGGCATCGCTAGAGATACCCTGGAGCCTCTGCTTGGAGAGGCGGTCACGCCGGAAGAGTACGACCGGATCAGCCGGTTTGTAGAAAGCTATGACGGGGTTGTGGGAAGCCACGACCTGATCGTACATAATTATGGGCCAGGAAGGAGCATGGCGTCCATCCATGCCGAGGTGCCAAATGACGTGGATGTGGAGATCTCCCATGAGATCATTGACCGGATCGAGCGGGAAGCGGCGAAAAAGCTGGGGATCTTTCTGGTGATCCACATGGATCCGGTAGAGACGAGAGACGCAAAAGTACTGGAAGTCCGGCAGAAAGTGGTACAGATCCTGGAGGCCCTGGATCCGGCGGTGTCCATCCATGATTTCCGCATGGTCAGCGGCAAAGAACAGAACAACCTGATCTTTGACATGGTGGTGCCTTTTGAGTATGATGAAAAGAAACAGGAAGACCTGAAGCGATCCGTGTCCAGCCTTCTTAAGCTGACCGGAGAAAACTATCAGTGTGTGATCACGGTGGAAAGGAGTTACATAGGAAAATGAGACGAGAGAATGAATACCAGTTTGCGAGCAGGATCCGGTTCAGTGAGGCGGATCATCACCAGAGGATCACACTGCCGGCGATCATCAATTATTTCCAGGACTGCAGCACTTTTCAGTCCGATGCCTTAGGGTGCGGGATCGACGCCTGCCGGGAGCGGGCAAGGGGCTGGGTATTATCCTCCTGGCAGGTAGAAGTGGAGCGTTACCCGAAGCTTGGAGAAGAGATCCGGGTCAGAACCTGGGCCTGCGGCTTTGAAGGCCTCTACGGCTACCGGAACTTCTGCATGGAGACCCCGGACGGACAGATCGCTGCCTGGGCATACAGCGTGTGGGTCTACATGGATATGGAAAAAGGCCGCCCGGCCAGGGTGGACCCGGAAGAGGCGGAGCGCTACGGGTATGGAGAACCTCTGGAAAAAGAATATGCGCCCCGCAAGATCCGGCTTCCAAAAGAAGCCATAGAGCAGCCGGATTTCCCGGTGCGCCGCTATCACATTGACACCAACGAACACGTCAACAACTGCCAGTATGTACAGATGGCGCTGGAATTTATCCCCGCGCCGCAGGAAGTGGTCAAAATGCGGGCGGAGTACAAAAAATCAGCCGTTTTCGGGGACCGGATCTACCCCAGATACGCGAAAGAAGAGAACCGGGAGGTAGTGGAGCTGTGCGACGCAAAAGGAAGTCCCTACGCCCTGGTAGAGTTTAAGAGGAGATAAGTATGGCATTAGCAGACGGATTAGGAAAAAAGCAAAGATTAATGGCAGTAAAAAAAGTAGAGTTCGGCATGTACCTGGGGAATCGGGAAGAAAGAGTCCTGCTTCCTGCAAAGCAGGTGCCGGCAGGTCTTGAGATCGGCGATCCGGTGGAGGTCTTTCTCTACAAAGACTCCAGCGACCGCCTGATCGCCACCACCCGGGAGCCAAAGATCACCCTGGGAGAGGTGAAGGCCCTGAAGGTGGCGGATACCGGAAAGATCGGCGCCTTCCTTGACTGGGGACTGGAAAAAGATCTGCTCCTGCCTTTTAAAGAACAGACCGCAAGGGTCAGAAAAGGCGATGAGGTGCTGGTGGGCCTCTATATTGACAAGTCGGGCCGGCTGTGCGGGACCATGAAGGTCTACGACCTGCTCCGCACAGATTCGCCCTATAAGAAAGACGACCATGTGGAGGGCATCATCTATGAGATCAGCGACCGCTTCGGCGTCTTTGTGGCAGTGGATGACTGTTACAGCGCTCTGATCCCCAGAAGAGAGGCCTTTGGAGACCTGAAAGTAGGAGACAGGATTGCCTGCCGGGTGGTACAGGTAAAACCAGACGGAAAGATGGATCTAAGCGTCCGGGAAAAAGCCTATCTGCAGATGGACGCAGACGCAGACAAGATCATTGCCAGGATGGAAGAATACGGGGGAAGCCTGCCATTTACCGACAAGGCGGACCCGGAGCTGATCACAAAAGAGTTCGGCATGAGTAAGAACGCGTTCAAGCGGGCTGTGGGGCGTCTTTTGAAAGCCGGCAGGGTCAGGATCACAGAAAAAAGGATTGAAATTCTGCATAAATAAGATATAATAAAGGCGAAAGGTAAGAATTGGAAAGGAGACCAATTACATGAAAGTACAGAATATTACAGACATTGATAAGTTTTTTCAAGTAGTAGATTCCTGCAAAGGCAAAGTAGAACTGGTAACCGGAGAGGGCGACAGACTGAACCTGAAGTCCAAGCTGTCCCAGTATGTGTCCATGGCAAACATCTTCTCCGGCGGAGAGATCCCGGAGCTGGAGATCGTTGCCTATGAGAGCGAGGATATCGACAAACTGGTGAAATTCATGGTGAACGGCTAGGCAGAGCCGCCGGGAAACGACCGGAAACATCCAAGAGCATAAGACCTTAGATCCGCTGGAAAAAGATCCTGTTTTCCGGCGGATTTTTTTGACCGCAGACCGTATTTTTGTTATGATGATACCAGAAAAGAAAGCAAAGGCCTGGCCGGAAGGCCGCCGACAAATGACAGGGAAAGCAGGAAAGATATGAGTTTTGTACATCTTCACGTCCACACGGAGTACAGTCTTCTGGACGGATCCAATAAAATCAAAGAATGTATCGCAAGAGTCAAAGAACTTGGCATGGACAGTGTGGCCATCACAGATCACGGCGTTATGTACGGAGTCATCGACTTTTACAAGGCGGCCAGGGCGGCCGGCATCCGTCCCATCCTCGGCTGCGAAGTCTATGTGGCGCCAGGGAGCCGGTTTGACAAAGAACCGGGAAGCGCCAGGGAAGACCGGTATTATCACCTGGTGCTCCTGGCAGAAAATAACCAGGGCTATCACAACCTGATGAAGATCGTGTCCCGGGGATTTACAGAGGGCTATTACTATAAGCCCAGGGTGGATCTGGAACTGCTGAAGGAGTACCACGAAGGGATCATCGCCCTTAGCGCCTGTCTGGCCGGAGAAGTGCAAAAGAACATCCTCCGGGGAATGTACGAGGAAGGCAGGGCGGCGGCCCTTCGGTATCAGGAGATCTTCGGCGAGGGCAATTTCTTCCTGGAACTGCAGGATCACGGCATGCCCGAGCAGCGGCTGGTCAATCAGTCCCTGCTAAGGATGTCGCAGGAGACCGGGATCGAGCTGGTTGCCACCAACGACGTCCACTACACTTATGCGGAAGATGAAAAGCCGCACGACATCCTTCTGTGCCTCCAGACCGGAAAAAAACTGGCAGATGAAGACCGGATGCGCTACGAGGGCGGCCAGTATTATATCAAATCCGAAGAAGAGATGCGGGAGCTGTTCCCTTATGCCCTGCAGGCTCTTCAGAACACCCAGCGGATCGCCGACCGGTGCCAGGTAGAGATTGAATTTGGCGTGACCAAGCTGCCAAAATATGACGTGCCGGAAGGCTACACTTCCTGGGAATATCTTAAGAAACTCTGTTATGACGGGCTGAAAAACCGGTATCCGGACGGAGGAAGCGAACTGGAAGAGAGACTTTCCTACGAACTGTCCACCATCCGCTCCATGGGATATGTGGATTATTTCCTGATCGTCTGGGACTTTATCAATTATGCCAGGATCCGGGGCATCATGGTAGGGCCGGGCAGAGGATCCGCCGCCGGCAGCATCGTATCCTACTGCCTGGGGATCACCAGTATTGATCCCATCAAATATCAGCTGCTCTTTGAGCGGTTCCTGAACCCGGAACGGGTGTCCATGCCGGATATTGACGTGGATTTCTGCTTTGAGCGCAGGCAGGAAGTCATCGACTATGTAGTGCAAAAATACGGATCCGACCGGGTGGTGCAGATCGTTACCTTCGGTACCCTGGCGGCAAAGGGTGTGATCCGGGATGTGGGACGGGTCATGGATCTGCCTTACGGATATGTGGACAGCATCGCAAAGATGGTTCCCGGAGAACTGAATATCACTCTGGACCGGGCGCTGACCATGAACCCGGAGTTGAAAAAGCTCTATCAGGAGGACGAGCAGGTCCGGGAGCTGATCGATATGTCCCGGCGGCTGGAAGGACTGCCAAGACACACCTCCATGCACGCGGCGGGCGTGGTCATCGGCCAGAAGGCCATTGATGAATTCGTCCCCCTTTCCCTGGGATCCGACGGCTCTGTCACCACCCAGTTTACCATGACCACACTGGAGGAACTGGGGCTTCTCAAGATGGATTTCCTGGGGCTTCGGACGCTGACGGTGATCCAGGACGCCCAGAAGCTGGCCTCCCTTAGCAGCGGTCGTGAGATTGACGTCAACAAGATAGACTATGACGATAAAGAAGTTCTTGCCTCCATAGGTTCCGGAAAGACAGACGGCGTATTTCAGCTGGAGAGCGCGGGCATGAAAAGCTTCATGAAGGAATTAAAGCCGCAGAGCCTGGAGGACATTATTGCGGGGATCTCCCTGTACCGGCCGGGCCCCATGGACTTCATTCCCAAATATATCAAAGGAAAGAACCATCCGGAGCTGATCACCTACGACTGCCTCCAGCTGGAGCCGATCCTTGCGCCTACCTACGGCTGTATCGTCTACCAGGAGCAGGTCATGCAGATCGTCCGGGATCTGGCCGGGTATACCCTGGGCCGAAGCGACCTTCTGCGAAGGGCCATGTCCAAGAAAAAAGGCGATGTCATGCAGAAAGAACGGCAGAACTTTGTCTATGGCAATCCTGAGGAGAACGTGCCCGGCTGTATCGCCAACGGGATCGATGAAAAGACCGCCAACCAGATCTATGACGAGATGATCGACTTTGCCAAATATGCTTTTAACAAATCCCACGCTGCGGCCTATGCGGTGGTAGCCTACCAGACCGCCTGGCTGAAGTATTATTACCCGGTGGAATTTATGGCGGCCCTGATGACTTCTGTCATCGACAACTCCGGCAAAGTGTCAGAATACATTTACACCTGCCGCCAGATGGGCATCGAGATCCTGCCTCCGGACATCAATAAAGGGGTGGGCAACTTCTCTGTAGATGAGGGAAGGATCCGCTACGGCCTGGCGGCCATCAAGAGCATCGGCCGGCCGGTGATCAGAGCCATCATCGAGGAGAGAGGGGCAAGGGGAGAATACAAGAATCTCAAAGACTTCATAGAGAGACTCTCCGGAAAAGAGGTCAACAAACGGACCATTGAAAGCTTCATCAAGTCCGGGGCCTTCGACAGCCTGGGAGGCACCAGAAAACAGTTTATGGTCATCTATCTCCAGATCATGGATCAGGTAAACCGGGAGCGGAAATACTCCATGACCGGGCAGATGTCCCTCTTTGACATGGTCTCTGACGACCAGAAGGCAGAGTTTGACATTCCCCTTCCCGATGTGGGGGAATACGAAAAAGAGACCAGATTTGCCTTTGAAAAGGAAGTGCTGGGCGTCTACTTAAGCGGTCATCCGCTGGAAGAATACGAGGAAAAATGGAAGAAAAACATCAGCCGTACCACCCTGGAGTTTCAGCTGGATGAGGAGACAGGCAGGGCCAGAGTCAGCGACGGCGCAAGAGAAACGGTGGGCGGCATGATCACGGGCAAGACTATCAAATACACCAAGAACAACAAGGTCATGGCCTTCCTCACCCTGGAGGATCTGGCAGGCAGTGTGGAAGTCATCGTATTTCCCAAAGATTACGAAGCTTACCAGCAATATCTGGAAGAAGACGGAAAAGTCTTTATCCGGGGAAGGGTCTCGGAAGAAGAAGACGCCCCGGCCAAACTGATCTGCGAGCGGGTGATCCCCTTTGACCAGACCAGGAAGGAACTGTGGCTCCAGTACCCGGACAAGGCGGAGTATCTGGCAAAAGAACAGGACCTGTTTGACATCCTGGCAGATTCCGAAGGAAATGATCCGGTGATCATCTACTGCAAAAAAGAAAAGGCGGTCAAACGGCTTCCGGCAGGGAGAAATGTAACGGCAGACAAGATATTGTTGAGCAGGTTGACGAATTATCTGGGCGAAGCTTGTGTAAAACTGATAGAAAAACCCATTGAAAACCACAGGTAATTACGATAAAATATTTTCGATATCGGTAGTAATTATCAGAATGAATACAATGGAGGAATTCACCATGGCACAGAAAATAATTCGGACAATCGGAGTTCTGACAAGCGGCGGCGACGCGCCCGGAATGAACGCAGCCATCCGCGCGGTAGTCAGGAGCGGATTAGGAAAAGGTTTAAAGGTCAGAGGTATTCGGAAAGGCTACCAGGGATTATTGAATGAAGAGATCATTGATCTGTCCGCCAGAGATGTATCTGACACCATCCAGCGCGGAGGCACCATCCTTCAGACCGCAAGATGCGATGAGATGCGGACCGAGGAAGGGCAGCAGATGGCGGCGGCGATCTGTAAGAAATATGGGATAGACGGGCTTGTGGTGATCGGAGGAGACGGATCCTTTGCCGGAGCGCAGAAGCTGGCGCATCTGGGCGTAAATACCGTAGGGATCCCGGGAACCATCGATCTGGACATTGCCTGTACCGAATATACCATCGGATTTGACACGGCGGTAAATACAGCGATGGAAGCCATCGACAAAGTCCGCGATACTTCCACTTCCCATGAGAGATGTTCCATCATCGAAGTAATGGGAAGAGACGCCGGATACCTCGCCCTGTGGTGCGGAATCGCCAACGGCGCAGAGAGGATCCTGATGCCGGAGGAGCACGACTATGACGAGGCCGCGATCGTAGCGGACATCCAGGAGTGCAGAAAGCGCGGCAAGAAAAACTATATCATCATTAATGCAGAAGGCATCGGCGACTCCATCAACATGGCAAAGCGGATTGAGGAAGCCACCGGCATGGAGACCAGAGCCACCATCATCGGCCACATGCAGCGCGGCGGAAGCCCCACCTGCAAGGATCGTGTGTACGCGTCCATCATGGGAGCGATGGCGGTAGACCTTCTGGTGGAAGGAAAGTCCAACCGGGTGGTAGGATACCGTCACGGAGAATATGTAGACTTTGATATTAATGAAGCGCTCAGCATGAAAAAGAGCATTCCACAGTACCAGTACGACGTGGCAAAGGCCCTGGCTCTTTAGAACAGCGCGGGCGGCGCGCCCGTAAGAGCGTCAGTCATGCAGAGTATGGAAAGGCAGAGACAGGAAACTGTACTGCCTTTCTTTGGTGAATGGCTTGAATTTCTGCGCCCGAACATTTACAATGGATAGAAAAGATTCAGGACACACCAGGACAAAGGATCAGAAGGAGACAGATAACGTGGGGAATATCGATAGAAAATACGCGCCGGTGGGAGTCTTTGACTCCGGCGTAGGGGGATTAACTGTGGCCAGGGAGATCATGCGCCAGCTCCCGGAGGAAAACGTGGTGTATTTCGGAGATACGGCAAGGGTGCCATACGGAAGCAAATCCAAAAATAATATCATCCGATTTTCCAGACAGATCATCCGGTTTTTAGAGACCAAAGGAGTGAAGGCCATCGTGATCGCCTGCAATACGGCCAGCGCCCTGGCGCTGGATACGGTCCGGCAGGAAGTGGAGATCCCGGTGATCGGCGTGATCGAGCCCGGCGCCAGAGCGGCGGTGCGGGAGACGGCGAACGGCTGCATCGGCGTGGCGGGGACAGAGGCCACCATCCGAAGCGAGACCTATACCAAAGTCATCAAACGGCTGCGCCCGGATGCGGAAGTGATCGGCAAAGCCTGCCCGTTGTTCGTTCCGCTGGTAGAAGAAGGCTTTGCCAGACATCATATCACCGAGGAAGTGATCGATATCTATCTGCGGGAAATGAAAGATACGGACATTGACACCATGATCCTTGGCTGCACCCATTATCCACTGCTCCGTTCCCGGATCATGGCATATTTTGGCGAGAACGTCCACATTGTCAATCCGGCTTATGAAACGGCCATGGATCTAAAGGAGATCCTGGGAAAAGAGGGACTTTTAAACGACTCCGGCCGTCCGGGGGAATATCAGTTTTATGTCAGCGACGCGGCGGAAAAGTTCACCGCATTTGCAGGCTCCATCCTGCCTTACGACGTGGCGGCGACCAGACAGATCAACATCGAGGAATATTAGGTGAGATTATGACAAAAGACGTACTGTTAAGCATATCAGGCCTTCATTATGATATGACGGGGATCCCGGACGAGGAAGGCGAGGAAGCCGGGGACGGCCCCATCGAGGTGATCACTCCGGCGTCCTATTATTTTAAAAATGGAAAGCATTACATTTTGTATGATGAAGTGGTAGAGGGCGTGCCCGGAACGATCAAAAACAAGATCAAGATCACAGACAGTCATATGCTGGAGATCATGAAATCCGGCCTGGCCAATACCCATATGACATTTGAAAAAGACAAGATCAATATGACCCAGTATGAAACGCCCTACGGAGAACTCCTTGTAGGGATCCACACCAGAGAGCTGAAACTGCAGGAAACGGAAGAAAGGATCGATGTGAACATTCTCTATGAGCTGGACGTCAACGGAGACAAGGTGGCCGACTGCAGCATTACCATGCAGGTGCGAAGCCATGAGGCGGTGGAGAAAAGGGACGGGGCAGAGCAGAAATTCCCCCGGCCTGACTACTTCTCCTAGGCGCGGCCGGGCAATCTCTCCCGGGCGCGGTCAGAACCGGTCGAACTCATACGGGCCCGACCGGCGGCCATATCAGGCGCGGCCCTCGAACATGGGCCACTCCTTCATAGTGAATTTTTTGCGGTATTCGCCGGGAGTCATGCCATAGGTAGACTTAAAGAGCCGGTGAAAATGGCTGGAATTTTCATAGCCGATATCCACAATGATGGCTTCAATAGGGTCCTTTGTCTCGGTCAGGAGATAGGCAGCCTGCAAAAGCCTGCGTTTCTGCAGATACTGCGTAAATGTATAAGGAAAGTACCGCTTCATCAGGCGGCTGATATAATAATCCGGCTTGCCCTGTCGATCGCAGAAATCGGCGAGGCTGGCCGTTTTATATTCTGTTTCAATATAATTCAGGGCGTCCATAACGATGGACTGCTCGTAGGATGAAGGCGAGCCCACCGTCATTTTATACGCCCGGCCCGACAGATCCAGGAGCAGCACGCCCATGGTGGCCTGAAGGATCTGGCGGCTGTTGCGCCGGCGGTTCAAAAGGATCCGGGTCATATTTTCCAGGAGATTCTTGGCTTCCGGCATATCCTGAAGATGGAAATGCAGAAAATTACATTCCGCCGTTTCGTGCCGGGACACCTGCAGGATAAAACGACGCAGCAAGGTGTCCTCCCGAAGCATGCTTAAGGGGTACTGCAAAAAAGCAGGCAGGATTAGGAAGTTCAGAGAAATGTCGTGAAAACCGGCCGCGCTGACTGCATGGGAGACGCCGGGAGGAAGAAATAAAAGCTCATTTTCTGCCAGGGTAAGCTCCGGGCCGTCGTCAATGGTGTGGGTCGAAGTACCGCTACACACATAGACCAGCTCCAGATAGTTGTGGGTGTGAGCCGGGACCGGCACAAACCGGGGCTGTTTCAGAAGGTCGATCATAATCATGGGCGTCATGACAGATTCCGCATCAAAGATCCGGCTGTCCGCGTCCTTTGTAAAATAAGAAAGCACAGGCTTCTCCCCTTTGAGAAGTTTCTCCTCCTGTGCATTTACTTTTTCCAGATACTCCAATAAATCCTTATTCAAATGTCTCACATCCCTCTTGCAAGCAGAAAACATCGGGTTATGCAATCATTATACCACACGCGCAGGGAAGGAAGCGACGCCGCAGGCGGCATTTACTTCCCAAGCAGTGGATTTCCGGTAGAATCCCCGCGCAGCGGGGCGGCCCAATACAATTGGGCCGGATTGCACTCATGTGCAATCATTATACCATATTTTTGCAGAAATCCTTGCTTTTTTTGCAGGATAGAGCGCTATTTTAGCGGTGGGAGAGAGAAAGGTGCAAAAATTAACAGGATCTTAGCAAACACCGTTCTAAATTTCCGGCTGAAGATTTTGTAGAATAATGTCAGAAAGGAGAGTGAACCGATGATCAAAGTTCCCGTTAATTTTCAGAATGCGGATGATGCGGTAGAGTTCGTAAAAATTGCCAATGAATATCCGTTCCAGATGGATCTCGCCAGCGGAAACCGCATAGTAGACGCAAAATCACTGCTGGGCACCATAGCCATCAGCCAGGCGGAAGGGCTTTCCCTTCGGATTTATTCTAACCCTTCGCCAACCACGGAGCAGCTGCTCCACGCAATGCAAAGTTATCTGTAACCCCTTTTTTATCTATAGACAGGATCCGCCGCGGGAATAATCACTTTCCCTGCGGCGGATCCTTTTTCGGGTTACGCAAAAGCAGCGTGCTTTCACACGCTGCTTTTTATAATCTAGAGATTGTGATGGAAATACAAAAATATCGGGGTAAAAAGAAACATTTTGTATTTCGATTCCAATATAACACAGAGTTTGCGCTTTGAAAATATTATTTGCATACAGATATTGGCAAAAATATTGTGCTCGGAGCACAATTTTGTTATGATTTGATAAAAAGAATGACAGGAAGCTGCAGACAGAGCAGGTTTGGCGGGAGAGGACAGGCAGGAAAGGAGAAGAAGATGGCAGTTGAATTAAAAGAGTTATACCAGGCGATCCGGCCGGAATATGAGGTGAAGATCCATACGACTTCGTGTTTTGGCAGGATGATCAGCTGGATCCATACCGTGGAAGGGAGCGAGTTGTCCACCTTTCTCTACGGTGATGAGCTGGTATTTAATTCCGGACTGAACTATACGTCGCAGGCCTGGCTATGGGAATTTTTGGAGGCGATGAACGAGGCGGGGGCCGGCGGCGTGATCATTGCCCTGCGGGAAGGAAAAACATTTCCCAAAGAGGTGATCGACTGGTGCAACGAAAAAAAGCTGCCCCTGTTTTCGGCTTCCTGGAAAACCCCGTACATTGACATCATGCGTAAATTTTCCGAGATCATCCTGAAAAATGAGCAAAGAGAGACGAACCTGATCGCAGCTTTGAAAAACGCCATATATTTTCCCGAAAATGAAGAATTGTACCTGAATTATCTGGAACGCAGCGGATTCTCCAGAGATCTTGCCTATACCGTGGTGATCCTAAGCTGCCACGCCTACGACGCCGAAGGGGGCAACCAGCTTCTGACAGGGATCCAGAAAACGCTCCGGCACAAATTGAAAAAAGCGCTGATGTACGAAGAAGAAGGAAGACTGACCATCCTGGCCGCCGGGTATCGGGGAGAGTGGATCCGAAGGGAATTCTGCGAACTGTGCCGGGAGGACCCCAATCTCTACATCGGCGCTGGATCCACCGTAAAACGGATGAAAGATATCCACCGCTCTTACGAAAGCGCATATACAGCTTATCAGCTGACCAAGACCACCATTCCCAAAAACTTCCTGTCATACGATGAACTTGGCATATACAAAATCCTCACCGACGTCAAAGAAACCGCCATCTACCCCCTGTTTGTCCGAGAAGTACTCGGCGATCTGCTGGACTACGACAAGGCCCACGGCACAGACTACACCACACTCCTGAAAGCCTATTTTGAAAACGACTGCAGCACCATATGCACCGCAAAAGCCGTGTACTGCCACAAAAACACACTGACCTACAAACTTGGCAAAATCAAAGAAATACTGGGGTACGACATACTGACAAACGAAAACCGGGTACGGATCATGGTAGCATTTTATATCATGCAGCTGCAATTGGGGACGTAGACCTTTTGCAAAGGTCTACGTCCCCAATTGACATTTGCCCTGTCCCAAATCGTCATTTACCCTGTACCCAACTCCGTTTTTTTCTGGTATGATTATGATATGAGGAACATATTTTTTGTTGAGGAGATTCCGGTTACAGTTGAATATCGCAAGGTGAAGAACGTGAATCTTTATCTGAAACCGCCGGACGGGCGGGTGTTTGTGACCGCCCCGCGGCAGGCGCCGGCCGCCGGGATCCGGGAGTTTGTGGCAGGCCGGCTGGACTGGATCCGGGCACATCAGGAGCGCATGAAAAATGCCGCCGCGAGAAGGGAAGAGGAGCCGGAGCTGACGAAAGAGCAGCGAGATCGTCTGCGGGAGAGGGTCGCGTTTTTTGCGGCAAAATGGGAGCCCCGGATGGGCGTGCACGCCTCCGCCTGGACGCTTCGCAAAATGAAGACCCGCTGGGGGAGCTGCACGGTGAATACCGGGCGGATCAGGATCAATACCCGGCTGTATTTTTACCCGGATGAGAGCCTGGAGTATATTGTCGTGCACGAGCTGTGCCACCTGCTGGAGCCAAGTCACAACCGGAGATTTCAGGAGCTGATGACCGGCTTTTTGCCGGACTGGAAGGATCGAAGAAGGAGGATGAGAAGCGAATGAACGATAACAGAAGAAAAAGAAATGCGCTTTTGGGCGCCCGTGTGATCAAAGGACTTGAGTCCCGGAATATGGAAGGATATTATGCGGAAACCAGGGAAGAGGCTCTGAAAAAGGCGCTGGAGCTGATTCCGGAGGGCAGCTCGGTCTCCTGGGGCGGCACGATGTCTGCGGGCGAGATTGGCCTCAAAGACGCGCTTTGTTCCGGCAACTATCAGGTTTATAACCGGGATGCGGCAGCCAATCCGCAGGAAAAGCGGGCGGCAGAGCTCATGGCCTACGACTGCGACGTGTATCTTGCCAGCGCAAATGCAATCACAGAAGACGGCGTAATGGTAAATATTGACGGCTACGCCAACCGGGTGTCTGCCATCGCCGCAGGTCCCCGCACTGTGTTGATGATCGTGGGAATGAACAAAGTAGTAAAGCAGGTAGAGGACGCATTCTCCAGAGCAAGAAATGAGGCGGCGCCCATCAACGCACAGCGATTTGGAATCGATACGCCCTGCGCGAAAAACGGCATGTGTTATGACTGCAAAAGCCCGGACACCATCTGCTGTCAGATCCTGCTCACACGCTTTTCCAAGATCCCCGGCCGGATCAAAGTAATCCTCGTAAATGACGAACTGGGATTCTAAAAACATCCGGAATAAAACGGGCAGCCGAAGCGGCAAATGCTTTGTGGAGTTACATTCCAGGGAGAACAGTTCCAGGGAGAACATAAGAAAAATCTGAGAATCGGGGCGGAACGCTTGACGCAAAGAAGTGTATTTGTTATAATACACAAGTGGAGTTGCCCGGTAAGAGAAATCTTACGGACAGCAGAACGGCGCAGTAGCCAAGTGGTAAGGCACAGGTCTGCAACACCTCGATTCACCGGTTCAAATCCGGTCTGCGCCTCTTCAAAGCCCTTGAAAATCAAGGGCTTTTTTTTGTGTTTTTTACATTGTCTTGCCAATTTGGGACGTAGACCTTTTGCAAAGGTCTACGTCCCAAATTGACATTTACCCTGTCCCAAATCGTCATTTACCCTGTCCCCAACCTTCTTTTTCTATTTGTCATGTATAACTCCCGTCTTTTTCTGGAACGCTATTTCTGAAAAGATCCGGAGAAGGAGTGGGAATGGTATGCAGCGAAGCCAGAAGGATGTGGAGTATGATTTTGACGGCCGGACCTCCGACAGCAGCGGGGTGCAGGGGAGCGGCGATCTGCGGGACAGCGGCGGGGTGCAGGGCCGCGCCGGTCTGCAGGGGCAGAGTGAGGCGGAGCTGACCGCCGCCATCGCCAGGGAAGAATTTGAGGTGTGGTACCAGCCACAGGTGGACATGCGGACAGGGGCTATCTTCGGCGCGGAAGCGCTGGTGCGCTGGCGGCATCCCCGGCGGGGCCTGCTCCTGCCGGCATCGTTTCTTCCGGCATTGGAGCGGCGGGGGCTGATGCCGGCGGTGGATCAGGAAGTCCTGCGGCTGGTCTGCAAAGATGCAAAAGAGGCAAAGAGAAGCGGCATTCCCTTCGGCCCGGTGTCCGTCAACCTGTCAAGGCTCCACGCCGGCCGCGGGGAAATGCGCTGCGCCGAAGAATATGCCGGCTCCCTCTGTCCGGACTTTCTGGGAGAAGACGCCGCCGACCGAAACGAACTCTTATTTGACCGAAACGAACTCTTATTTGAGCTGACGGAAACGGCCAGAGAAAAAGAAGAGGACCAGGAGATCCGACAATTTGCCCGAAAGCTGCAGGACGAGGGCTTCCGGATCGCCATGGACGATTACGGGATGGGCAGCTCAACCCTGAAAATGCTCTGTCAGATTCCCTTTGATATTCTGAAGCTGGACCGGTACTTTGTCAACCGGATCGGCGACGCCAAGAGCGAGACCATTCTAAGATCCACCATTTCCATGGCAAAGGAACTTGGTATGGAAGTCGTGGCAGAAGGCGTCGAGCGCCGGCGGCAGATCGGATTCCTCCTGGAAGCGGGGTGTCGCCTGGCCCAGGGATACTACTACGCCCGGCCCCTTCGCAAGGCCCGGTATCTTAGATACCGCCAGGAAGACAGGCATCTCCCGGAGGTCAGGAAATGAGGAGATTATACCAGAGGCTGACGCTGGTATATCTAAGCTCCGCCGCCTTATTCGTCCTGATCTTCGCAGTTAGTCTCTACCACAGGGAGAGAGAAGAAAACGGAGAATATCTCTACCAGCTTCTGCAGGCTGTGGACGGCCACCTGGAAGACGCTGCCGGGGAATACGAAGAAGAAATGGACCGCCGCTGCCAGGCCTGCACAAGTCATGCAAAAGAGGCAGCCCTCCTGCTTGCAAACGAGCCGGAGCTTCCAGACCTTGCAGCCCTTGAGAGCCTTCGCGGGCTGATGAACACAGGGGCTGTCTCACTGATCGACGCCAAAGGGAAGGTGATACTTACCACCGAGGACCGTCTGCAGGGAACCAGAGAAGACCCGCAAGTCATGGAAGAACTCCTGGCCGCACAAATCACGGAAAACGCAGAAGCCACGGAAAACGCAGAAGCCACGGAAAACGTAGAAACCACAGAAAACGCAGAAGCCACGGGAAATGCAGAAGCAGGCGGAGCCATAGTGCGTGTGGACACCCCGGACTTCTGGGACCGGCCGGACTACCTGTATGCGGTGGCGCCTGCAAAAGACCGGCGGTTTACCGGCGTGCGGGTGGATGAAGATCTGGAGCGACTTCCCCTGACCAGCGGCGCACAGAGAGTTCGGGAGACGTTAAAAAAAGCCACCACAGACTACAGCACCAGCATCCTGGCGGCAGGCAAAGCAAGAGGCCTGATCATAGGGATTACCGAAAACAACCGGCAGGAAATAAAGATCGAAGGGGTCAGGGAAGGAAAGGAAATGGTGGAATTTATGTCCGGCCTCCCGAAAGGAAAGCCGGTGGTGCTCAAGATCAACGGCACCTGGCAAAGCGTGGTGGTCAGAGAGCGGCAGGATATGTACCTGGCTGCGTTCACAGCCATGGATCAGATCGCAGAAAATGCAGGCGCCACACTGGTGCTTAGCCTGGCCTCTGCGGTGCTCATCAGCATCCTGACCATTCTGATGATACGCTTTTTTGTCCGGAAATATCTCTTCGACCATTTCCTGCAGATCCAGGAGGGCATCTGCCGCGTCCTGAAAGGAGAGCGGATCCTCCCGGAAGACGACAGCGAGATCCCGGAGTTAAGGCCTCTGGTGGAAACAATCCTTAGGCTGGAACAGGACTATGTGGCAAAAGCCGAAGGAATGCACAAGATCCAGGGAGAATTAAGTGCAGCCAGAAATGAGGCGGAATATGACAGCCTGACCGGATTGTACAACCGAAAAGGCTTTCAGCGCAGGGCAAAAGCATTTCTGGAGCAAAAAGAAAAAAGAGGCGCGCTTTTACTGTTCGACCTGGATAATTTCAAACAGGTCAACGACAGGGAAGGCCATCCGGCAGGCGACCGGCTGCTGGCCGGGTTCGCCCGGTGTTTAAGGGAAACCTTCCGAAGAGAGGATGTGATCGGCCGTCTGGGCGGGGATGAATTTGTGGCGTTGATACAAAGCCCGGTGTCTGCAGGAACACTGGAAGAGAAATTCCGGACTCTTTCCGGGAAGCTTCGTGCGTCCTTTCCGGAAAGCAGTAAGAAATACCGGCTCTGCGTCAGCGCGGGAGCGGTGCTGGCAGACGGATCCGTCCGGGATTATGAAGAACTGTACGCCTGCGCGGACACTGCGCTCTATATCGCCAAATATCAGGGAAAGGGGCGCCTCTATCTCAACGAAAAAAAGATCCGCTGCATGAGGCGGGAATGTATCGGCTGTCGGGCAGACTGTCCGAGAAGCCGGATCCTGAACGGAGAAGGAAGGTGAAGAACCATGGATCCGACCACTGTAAGATCCAAAGAAAAAGAAAAGGAACCGGTCTGCGTGATCATACCGGCATTTCGTCCGGAGCCGGACCTGCCGGAAAGGATCCGGGCAGTCATCCGGGCGACCCCCTGCCAGATGCTTCTGGTGGACGACGGCTCTGGCCCGCAGTATCGGATGGCCTTTGACCGGGCAGAGGATCTGCCGGGCTGCCAGGTGCTGCGCCACAGAAAGAACCGGGGAAAAGGAAGGGCCCTTAAGACAGCCTTTGCCTTTTTGCAAAAACAGATCCTGGAGGTGGAAGAACCGGACGGCTCATTACCCCGTAAGCGGACGCGGATCCTCTGTATGGACTGTGACGGTCAGCATCTGGTTGCAGACGGCGTAAATCTTCTAAATGCGGCAGAAAAATATCCCGGCAGCCTTATCCTTGGCGCGCGGGACTTTACCGGCAGACAGACGCCCCTAAGATCCCGGCTGGGCAACCGGATCATATCCCGGATCTTTTATCACGCGGCCGGGATCTGGCTCCCGGATACGCAGACCGGCCTGCGCGCCTTTGACAATAGCCTTCTTCCCCTTATGCTCCGGACGCCGGGAGAAGGCTACGCCTACGAGATGGAGGTCCTTATTGCCTGTGTAAGAGAAGGCGTCCCGGTGCGGAGCCGGAACATTTCTACGATATATATCAATGCAAATGCAGGATCCCATTTCCACCCGGTAAGGGACAGCCTGCAGGTGCTGGCTGTCTGCGCCCGGAGGTCCCGGAGATGCCGGAAATGTTCCGGAAGAAGCAGAAAAAGAAACGAGGAGAAGAAGCGATGACTTTTGGAGAAAAGAAAAAAAGAAACATCGTATTTCTTGCCTCCATCACAGCCTCGGGCGTCTATCTCTTCTGGAGGATCTTTTTCACCCTGCCCTGGCAGGAAGGGCCGGCGTCCGCCGCCGGGGGCGTGGCCCTTGTCCTGGCCGAGGCCGTAACCACATTCGGAACCATGGAACTGATGATCAGCAGAATGCGGGCAGACGTCCGGGAACTTCCGTTTCCGGAGAACATCCGGCCAGAAGCATATCCGGATGTGGACGTATTGATCGCCACCCACAACGAACCGCCGGAACTTTTATACAAGACCGTCAATGCCTGTACATTTCTGGAATATCCCGATCCGGCCAAAGTCCACCTGTACGTCTGCGACGACGGCGGCAGGGACAGCGTAAAAAAGATGGCGGAACATCTGGGAGCCGGGTATATCGGCATGAAGGAAAATACCCGGGCAAAATCCGGCAACTATAACCATGCGCTCAAACAGACGACCTCGCCTTTGATCGCAACCTTTGACGCAGACATGATCCCCCGCCGGACCTTTCTTTTGCGGACCGTGCCTTATTTCCTTGTACCGGACCAGAAGCTGGGACTCTTGCAGACGCCCCAGAGCTTTTACAACCAGGATCTGTTCCAATTCAATCTGTACGCGGAGAAAGGGATCCCCAATGAGCAGGATTTCTTTTCCCGGGAGATCAATCTGTTAAGAAATGCCACCAATACCGCGGCTTATACCGGCAGCAATACCATTCTCCTGCGCGCGGCGTTAGAAGAGATTGGCGGATTTCCCTACGGGACGGTGACAGAGGATTTTGAGACCAGCCTAAGACTTCAGAAGGCAGGGTACCGCACCTATGCGACTGGCGAAGTGCTGGCCGCGGGTCTTTCCACAACCACGGTGGAGAGTATGATCCTGCAGCGGATCCGCTGGGCCAGAGGCGTGATCCAGAGCATTCAGAATACCAACGCCATTTTCACCAGGAAGCTCTCCCTGGCAGCCCGGATCTCTTACCTCAATGCCTGGCTGTACTGGTGGTCTTTTCTGTGCCGGCTGATCTTTCTGCTGGCGCCGGTTTTGTTCGCCCTGTTCGACGTACAACTGGTGGAGTGCGGGTTTTGGGAGCTCTTATGTTTCTGGCTGCCATCCCACCTTCTGTCCCGGCTGGCCATGGGGTACTTAAGCACCAACATCCGAAATGCCAGGTGGAGCCACATCATCGATACGATCCTGGCGCCATATCTGGCTGCGCCGGTGCTGCTGGAATCCCTGGGGATCCACAGGCGGCAGTTTCAGGTGACCGAGAAAAAGAAGCGGCGGGAAAATACGGCTTCCTTCCGCTGGCTGATCCCGCACGGCTTCCTGCTCCTGCTGACTGTGGCGGCTCTGATCCGTTTTGCCCGCGGGAAATATGGCATGGCACTTGTATACAGCAGCGTGATCCTCTACTGGCTGGGTTACAATCTGACCCTGCTTTTGTATGCTGCATTTTTCATGATGGGACGGGAATCCAGACGGATCTCTGACCGGATTGCGGCAGAAGAACCGGCCGGGATCCGGTTTGCTGACCGGACGCTGGAAGCAGTGACAGAAGACGTGTCCGAGGAGGGGATCGCCCTGCGCCTTAATGCGGCTGCTCCATCGGGAGAAGCCGCGCCGTTGCCGGGAGAAGCCGCGCCATCGCCGGGAGAAGCCGCGCCATCGCCGGGAGAAGCCGCGCCGGAAAAAGGCGAGAGGTTCACAGTCACGGTGACCACCGGACACTACCGGGCAGAGTTGCGCGCGACTCTGGTCTATGCGGGGAAGGAGAAACTTACGGCAACCGTGGAGGCGGTCGATGAAACCAGTTATCGCAACTGGCTGCAGATCATTCACGACCGGGCCCACTCTCTGCCAAGAGAACTGGATCCGTGGATGACCATTTACGATGAGATCCGGGACAATGTGCGGGCGCGCAGGAAAGTGCGGACAGGAAGCCGGTAAATAGCCGGGGGCGAAAAGCCGGGGCCAGAAAGTGCAGGCAGGAAGCCGGTAAAAAGCCTGGTCAGGAAAGCTGCAAGACAGGAGGGATGAAAGATGGCGGGAACAGGCTTGGTGTGTTCTCTGTGGGGATGCTTTTACTTCTTATACAGGATCTGCCGGATCCCGTTCTGGTTTGTGCCGGTGACCGGCATGGCAGGGATCAGTCTTGTGCTTTTTGTGGGAGCTCTGGTCGGGAAACTTTCCTTCTTTGCAGATCTTCTGCTGGTGGCAGGGCTTGCGGGAGCCGGATATTTTGTAAGGCAGCTTTTTGGCCAAAACGTCCGGTTCCGGCCGCTTAGGCCGGAAGAATGGTGCATGGCTGCCGGAATGGCGGGATTTGCATTCCTTACGCTGCAGATGTCGCTGACCCATTACGATAACTTTTCTCACTGGGCGCTGGTGGTAAAAGACCTGCTTCTGACCGGGGAGCTGCCGGGGGCGGATACGAGCCTGATCCCCTTTCGGGATTATCCACCGGGGACCAGCGTATTTATTTTCTATATCTGCCGATATTTGGGCCATTCCCAGGGGATGATGCTGCTGGCTCAGAACAGCGTGCTTCTGGCCTGCTTTTTCGCCTTATTCGGGATTGTAGAAGAACGACGCAGATTTTTGCTTTATTCCTTTCTGGGAATGGGATGCGCCATGCTCTCGTATCTGAATCTTACCATCCGCATCAACAACCTGCTGGTAGACTTCCTGCTTCCTCTGCTGGCCCTTGCTTCTATCGCATATTCCTGCCGGGAGCGGGAAAATGTCCGACTCTTTGCTGTACAGATCCTGTTGCTTGGATTTACCGGGATTGTAAAAGGAACCGGGATCTTTTTTGCCGGGGCAGCCGGGATCTGCGGGATCTGGCGGATGCTCCGGAATACAAAACATGGTTCCGGCGGCCGGGATCCGGGAGGGAAAGTGGCCCGCAGATCCTGGCTGGCAGCAGCGGCGGCAACCATGGTGATCGGCGGGGCGTCTCCATTTCTTCTGTGGCAGGATCATGTGCGGACAGATCTTGCCGGGTTTGAGGGAAAATTTCAGATCACTGCTTCCCTCGGGAAAGAAACGACGCCCCAGGGAGATTTGCCGGAGGAAACGCTGCGCCGGCAGATTGGGCGCAGCTTCCTGGAAGCAGCCGTCGATCCGCAGGATAGGGCATTTCAGACTTTTGTGCTGTGCACCGCGCTGGTGGTTCCGGCGGCCTTATATTTCAGAGTACGAAAGAAAAGCTGGAACCTTCTGCAGGTATATTTCCTGGGGATCCTGTTGCTGGCGGTCTATTACGGCGGCCTCCTGTATCTGTATCTTTACGCCATGCCAGAAGAAGAGGCCGTGCGACTGGCGGGATTTTCCAGGTACGCCTGCAGCGGGATGACGCTCTTTGCAGGAATGCTGATTTTGTGCGGGGAAAAAGAAATCGAGGGTTCCTTCGCAGTAGACATTGACGAGAGAGGGCCGTACCGGGCCTACTCCTCGCCCGCAGCCAAGCGCCGGTATCAGTCTGCGGTTCTTGTCACCTTTCTTCTGGGGATCAATTTTCTGTATTCTGAGTTCAACGGGCTGCTGGCGATCCGGGAGGAATACCCGGATTCTCTGCCGGGGCGGGCGGCGGCGCTGGCGGGAGACGCCTGGCCAAAAGACGGAAAGCCAGACCCCAGACAGTATCTGGTGCTGGCTTCTGATGAAGAGGGGCAGGTGTCAGATGGAGAAGTGTGCTATGTCTTTCGGTATTTCTTGTGGGCGGAGCAGGTGGAGGCGATGGACATCCGGAATGAAACCGCCTGGAAAGCGAAGCTGGAAGCAATGAAGAAAGAGGCCGCGGAAGGATTCGGGGAAGAGGCCGGGGAAGAGACAGGGGAAGGGATCGTTATAATCCGGCTTCCGCCCGCGGACGCGCAGGGAAACGCACTCTAAGTTTTCTTAGCATTTTTTCGTGCATTCCGATCATAAGCGCCAGGATCGCCAGCAGATAAAACGGCAGAAGGGCGGCGCTGATGTGATTGGCCAGGTATCCGAACACTGGCGGCATCAGGCAGCTGCCCACATAGGCGGAGGCCATCTGCACGCCGATCATGGCCTGTGATCTGTCCGCGCCAAAATGAGCCGGTGTGGAGTGGATGATGGACGGGTAAATGGGGGCGCAGCCAAGACCGGCCAGGATCAGGCCCAGAAGAGGCGCTTCTGTGCCAAGCGGCAGGAGCATACACAAAATGCCGGCTGCGATGCCCCACTGTCCCAGACGGATCATCCGGGTGTCGCTGAAGCGAAGGGTCAGGAATCCACTAAGGGCCCGGCCTGCCGTGATCCCTACATAAAAGAGACTGGCAAATCCGGCGGCCTCCTCCGTGGACAGCCCCCGGCGCAGCACCAGATAACTGCTGGCCCACAGCCCTGCGGTCTGCTCCAGCGCGCAGTAGCAGAAAAACGTAACGATTACTTCCTTTGCTCCCGGAATACGGAAAATATCCGGAAGAGAGAGCGCGCGGTAGCCGGCGTTGCAGTGGTCGTCACCGCCGGCGCTACCGTGGGCGCTATTGTCAGCGCTATTGTCAGCGCCATTGTTGGCGCTGCCGGTTGTACAGGCAGCAGGAGCCATCCTTGCAGCCTTTGTCCAGAGGGGCAGACTGATAAAAAGAACCGCAGTCAGAGCGACCTGTAAAAAAGCGATATACCGGTATCCGCTGCCCCAGCTCTGCCCGCCGGTCAGCGCATATCCCATAATATAAGGTCCGGCCGAAGCACCAACGCCCCACATACAGTGCAGCCAGCTCATGTGGCGGCTTGCGTAGTGAAGAGCCACATAATTATTAAGAGAAGCATCCACACTGCCGGCGCCCAGCCCATAAGGAACCGCCCACAGGCACAGCGCCAGAAACGAAGGGCTGGCCGAGAAGCCAAACAACGCCACCGCAGTCAACAACACACTGACAGCAGTCACCCATCCGGGGCCAAAACGCTTCGTCAGCCGATCACTCTGCAGACTCGAAAAAATCGTTCCACAGGAAATAATCATAGAAACAATTCCGGCATAAGACACCGGAACCCCAAACTCCGGATACATCGCCGGCCAGGCCGATCCCAGCAGCGAATCCGGAAGCCCAAGACTAATAAAAGCCAGATAAATAATTCCCAATAACAAATGAAACATCCTGTCATCCTCCAAAGCACAAATCCATGTCAAAATCATGTCACAAAACAGAATACCGCCAAAAGAAAAAAACAGCAAGAACATTTTCGGGTACAGGGCAAAATTCAATTAGGTACACCGTGAATTGCAATTTGGGACGTAGACCTTTGCAAAAGGTCTACGTCCCAAATTGCTGCGGGAGGAAAAATATTCTTGTCTTTCGGCTGGTTTCATGCTAGATTTATCCTATCTAAGACGGCAGGCAATTCGCCGTATCTGAAATCCGTCAGAGAATCTGGTAGTTCCTGTGCCTCGTCTTCAGAGGCAAAAATCAACTGCTTGTAACCCAAAGACAATTTCGTTATAATGAAGAAAGGAAGAAGCCTATGAAGAACGAGCTGGCCAGAGATCTTTCTCTGGCGAAAGGCAAGATCCAGTACGACAACAGCGTCAAACGGGTGCTTGCCAACAAAAGAATCCTGGCATGGATCTTAAAGTATGTGACAGAAGAGTTCTCGGATCTGTCTGTGGATGAGATCAAATCCTGTATCGGTCCGGACATAGAGGTGTCTGAAGTTGGAGTGATGCCTGGCGTGACCAATTGGCGTGAAAGGGAAAAGATCAGAGGAGAAGTGCAGGAGGATGCAGTCCGGGTGAGGGTGAGATTTACTATGACATCCGGTTTTCTGCTTATCTCAAAACCCGGAAGGAACGGATCAGGCTGCTGATCAATGTGGAAGCGCAGAAAGCATTTTATCCCGGATATTCCCTTACTACAAGAGGAGTCTTTTATGGGGCGCGGATGATCTCGGCCCAGAAAGGGACAGAGTTTACCGGCAGTGATTACGACAGGATCTGCAAGGTGTACAGTATCTGGATCTGCATGAATGCGCCGGACTATATCGGAAATGCAATTTCAACGTACAGGATCACAAAAGAAGATCCGCTTCCCGGGATACCGGACGAAAAGCGGACGTATGATAAACTGACAGTAGTGATGATCTGTCTGAACGCAGAATCGTAAAAAGGAAATCCATTGACAAGGATGTTGGGAGTACTGCTGTCGCCAAAAATAAAAGCTCAAAATAAGATCCGTCAATTGGAAGAAGAGTTTGCGATACCGACGAAAAACGAAGAGATGGGAGAGGAGTTGAACCAGATGTGCAATCTAAGTGATTATGTAGAAGAATTAGGCATACAAAAAGGGCTGGAGCGAGGGCTGGAGCGTGGACTTGAACAGGGCCTTGAGCAGGGAAAAGAGCAGCTTTTACGATTACAGATTGAAAAGAAGCTGGCGAAAGGCCTGTCGCCATCAGAGATTGCGGAGGCTCTGGAGGAAGAGGAAGAGACGATCCGCAGAATGATTGGAGACCGGGCGGTCTGACGATACTGTCAATAGAGCTGTGGCCGTGAAGTAATCCGGCAAAAAGTAAGGATAGAAGAGGGGCAGAACGAGAAAGTTCTGTCCCTTTTTTCTATACAGGGTACACCCTGAAATTCAATTTGGTACAGGGCAAAACGCAAATGGGGACGTAGACCTTTGCAAAAGGTCTACGTCCCCATTAACAGTTTGTTCACAAATACTTTCGCGTGTTCTTCGTCCAGGCTGTCCGGGTGCGTCAGGGCTTCGTCGAAGTTGCGGATGAACATGTCCATCTGCGCGGCGTTTTCTTCTGTCCGCATGGCCTCGTATTTCTGGCGTACTTTTCTTGGCATTTTTCCCTGGCAGATGAATGCGCCCAGGTATTGATTGTCGTTTTCAATCCAGGCGCTTACGTTTTTTTCGATGGCCTGGTAATAATCCGGGGAATTTCCCATTCCGCAGGTGGCGAAGAGAGCGATGTTTTTGCCGCTGAGACTGCTTAAGACATCGCTGACAGCCATGCTGCAGGAGCCCCGGTGTACACAGAATCCGATGAAATAGGTTCGGGCTTCGGGGATCTCTTTTGCGGCGTCCAGGTCGATGAGATCTTTGGAATTGCCGGGGAGCCGGGAGAAGATGGCGGCTGCGATTTTCTTGGTGTTGCCGGTTTCGCTTTGATATAAAACCAGATAATCTAACATATGAAAACATCCTTTCTGTTTCTGTTTCATAAATTAACTTTTCTTGATGAAGGTGGCGCTGCATCTGGGACAGCGGATTTCTATACGTCCTTTTCCGCGGGGAATACGGATTTTTTGTTTGCAGACCGGGCATTTGTAAATGTGGTGGGTCTTGCGTTGCTGCATCAGGTTTTTCTGCTTTAGTAGAAATGTACGCAGCTTGTAGGTTTTGTTGAGATACCACTGGTTCTCGGAAGAGCGTTTGTAAATGTTCCTGGAAAATACCCGAAAGTAAGCGTAGATGATCAGCGCCCAGGATAAGGTTACCAGGGTCAGGCTGTCTGTCCATCCGGAGATCAGCATGGCGATGATGCCGGCGATTACCAGGAATTTTCCAAGGGAATCAATGCCGTATCTTCCGTACATAAAGCGTAAAAATTTTTCTTTCAAGATTGTCACACTCCTCATGATAACTGCCGGGCGGGATGATCGCCCGCCCGCCGCTTATTTTCCATGATAAAACATACCATAAGAAAGTCAATAAACTGCGGATAAAAATTATATAAAGTTTTCTGTGCAGGGCCTGGTCCCCGTGTTATAATGGGGAGAGACCTTTGCGGAAAAACATTTGCGGGGATGATAGAAGAAAGGCGGAAGAACCATGGAAGAACTGACCAGACTGATCTGGGAGGATATGAAGCCTGCGCTGGGTGTGACAGAGCCGGGAGCCATTGCCTTTGCTGTGGCCAGCGCGAAAAAATATACCGAAGGAGAGATCATCCGTGTAAAGGTGGCGCTGAATTCGGGCATGTATAAAAATGCGTTTACCTGCGGGATCCCGAATTCTGCCAGGTTTGGCAATCTCTACGCGGCGGGCGCTTGGAGCCGTGGCTGCGAATGAGGAAAAAGGGCTGGAATCTCTGGATGCGGTCCGGCCGGAAGATGACGAAGAGGCTGCCCGGATGGTGGAAGCAGGCATGGTCGAGGTGGTTATGGATCATGTGGGCTCTGAGATCACTATCGACGCTACGGTGACGACGGCAGAGGATACCTGCACCGTGCGGATCCGGGGAAGCCATACAAATATTGTGGAAATAGAGAAAAACGGACAGGTCATCTGGCGCAGGGAAGAGAAGTCAGAGGAAAAGGATTCCGCGGCCCGGCTGCCAGAGGACGGGGAGACTTTGCAGGGGCCGGTGATCCACCGGTATACGCTTAAGCAGATCCTTCATTACATAGAGACGGTTCCTGTGAATGAAATCGAATTTATCAGGGAAGCATTTCCCATGAACCTGGAACTTTTGCGGGAAGGATTGGATTCGGGGAGGGCTGTGATCGCCGCAAAACTTCTGGAGGAAAATGGCGGCGAGCTGATCTCCGGGGATCCACTGAAGACGGCACAGCTATTGTGCAGCGGCGCCATCGAGGCGAGGGTGCTGGGGCTTAGCCGGCCGGCCATGAGCATTACCGGCAGCGGCGCCCACGGGATCATCGCCACCATGCCCATTTATGCCTGGGGGCAGGTGAAAGGACTGGCGGAAGAGTCCTGGATCCGGGCTACGGCTCTTAGCTATCTGATCACCATGTATATTAAGGAGTATTCCGGAAAACTGTCGGCATTTTGCGGCTGCGGCATCGCGGCGGGGACAGGCATGGCCTGCGGTCTTGCCTGGATGAGGGGCGCCGATGAAGCGGCTATTTCCCGGGTGATCTGGAATATGGCAAGCGGCCTGACCGGCATGATCTGCGATGGCGGCAACCACGGATGCGCCATGAAAAGGAATTGTGGCGGTGGACGCGGCATTTCGCGCGGTGGATCTTTCGCTGGCAGGGATCAGCATTGAGGCCATCCACGGGATCAATGGCCGGACGCCGGAAGATACCATGAAATACATGGGCATGATCGCATCCCCCGGCATGACCGGCACGGAGAAGACCATCGTGGAGATCATGGAACGTAAAAATCAGTAAAAACATCAGAAAACAAAAACAGGAATAATATTTATGACAGAGAAAAAATATCACAGAGGCAGACATAAAAAGAAAAAGAGCGGCAGGAAAAGCAATCTTTTTCTGAATCTGATCCTTCTTCTGGCGCTGGCTGTGTTTGCGGTGTCGGCGTATCAGCTGATCCGGATCGGCAAGGGCTATCTGGACGGCAGAAATGAATATGAAAAAATCCGGGAGCTGGCTATCGACAGCGTTGAGGAGGACGGGCAGGAGGAAGCCCCGGAAGGAACTGGTTTCCGGGTGGATTTTGACAAGCTTAAGGCCATCAATCCGGATACCATCGGGTGGATCCGGTTTTCACCGGAGCCCTCCGTGATCAATTATCCCATCGTTCAGGGCGCGGATAACGATAAATATTTACACCAGACTTTTTCTGCCAATGAAAATACATTGGGAGCGATTTTCCTGAATGCGGGGAACAGTCCGGACTTTTCCGACCGCAATTCCATCATTTACGGACACCGGATGAAGGATGGCTCCATGTTCCGCTATCTGCAGGATTATGAAGAGAAGGCGTTCTGGGAGAGCAACCCGTATTTTTACATTTACACGCCGGATGGCAGGGAGATTGCGTATCACATTTATTCTGCCGGACAGGTGGAGGACACATCAGATACATACCTGACCGCGTTTGCGTCGGACGAGGAGTACCAGAATTTCTTAAATATGACAAAGGAAGTGTCACTGTATGACACCGGCGTACAGCTCACAACGGCGGACACGATCGTAACGCTGTCCACCTGTACCAGCGCCAGTGACGAGCACCGGTTTGTGGTGCGGGGAGTTAAGGAAAAAGAGGTGAATCTGAACCAGTGATGAAGAAAAATTATGTTTATGAAGTTGGAGATGTGGTGACCCTGAAAAAGCCGCATCCCTGTGGGAGTAAAGAGTGGGAGATCCTCCGGGTGGGAGCGGACTTTCGCCTGAAATGTACGGGCTGCGGTCATCAGATTATGATCGCCCGCAGGATTGTGGAAAAAAATACAAAAGATTTGAAGAAAAAAGCAGAAGATTTGCAGGAAAAGGCTTGAAACAGGCGCGGAAGTGTGTTATCATGTTAAACCGTGATACATGAATTCTGCCGGAGTCTGTCCGGCGGTAATCCTTGCTCCCGGATGAAAAAGCGGGGGCCAAAAGACCAGAAGGAGGTGCAGATGACGATGAACAAATACGAATTAGCGGTTGTTGTCAGTGCAAAGATCGAAGATGACGAAAGAGCACAGGTCATCGAAAAAGTGAAAGCTTTAGTAGAGCGTTTCGGCGGCCAGATCTCTGACGTTGATGAATGGGGTAAGAAGAGACTGGCTTACGAGATTCAGAAGATGAGAGAAGCATACTACTATTTCATCCACTTCGAGGCTGATGCTACAGTTCCAGGCGAGATTGAACAGAGAATCCGTATCATGGACAACGTAATCAGATACTTATGCGTTAGACAGGATGCATAACCAGGAAGTAGAGGTAAGATATGAATAAAGTAATTTTGATGGGACGCTTAACAAGAGACCCGGAGATCCGTTATTCCCAGGGTGACAACCCGACAGCGGTGGCAAGATATACGCTTGCAGTTGACCGCCGGTTCCGCCGCGGAGGCGACGGAGAGCAGACTGCAGACTTCATCGGATGCGTGGCGTTCGGAAGAAGCGCAGAGTTTGCTGAGAAATATTTTCATCAGGGATTGAAGGTTGTTGTGACCGGACGGATTCAGACAGGAAGCTATACCAACCGGGATGGACAGAAGGTCTACACAACAGACGTTGTGGTAGAAGATCAGGAGTTCGCAGAGAGTAAAGCGGCAAGCGACGCTAACTCGGGCGGTTTCCGCGCAGCGGCCCCCTCACCGGCTCCGGCTCCGGCAGCGGACGCAGGAGACGGCTTCATGAACATTCCAGATGGAATTGATGAGGAATTACCATTTAATTAGAAAGGAGAAGCAATCATGGCTTACGATAAAGCAGCTCGTCCGGAAGGCGGTTTCAGAAAGAGACCGGGCGGACGCAGAAGAAAAAAAGTATGTGTATTCTGTGGTAAGGAAAACAACGAGATCGATTACAAGGATGTAGCAAAGTTAAGAAAGTACATCTCTGAGAGAGGTAAGATCCTGCCCAGAAGAATCACAGGAAACTGTGCAAAACATCAGAGAGCGCTGACTGTAGCAATCAAGAGAGCTCGTCACATCGCCCTGATGCCGTACGTTCAGGACTAATTGATCTAGTCAGATATGAGTGAATGAAGAAAAGCCTTTAAGTACCGGGAATCCGGTGTTTAGAGGCTTTTTTCTGTATCCGGGAAAGTCTTGCAGGTTCTTAAAAGAGCTTGGAATTTCTTAAGGAGATGGTGTAAAAATTGGTGTATGGAATAAGCGTGGTATAAAGAATAACGAAGAAGAATGGAGTAAAGCAAAATAAAAGAAGAACAGGAATTTCGAAAAGTATAAAATTCAACAGTTCCGTTGATTTTTTTAATTGTTCTGCGTATAATAGAAGTAGGAAAATCCCTACTTTCCATGTTTCAGAAAGGTGGTGCAAAATCATGTCAATAAATGCGTTTGTGGACAACGCCAAAGTAATGGCAAAAGGGCAAGTCACAATTCCGAAGGATGTTCGCGAGGTGTTAGGCGTGTCAAATGGTGACCGGGTTACTTTTATCGTTGAGGGAAATACTGTCCGCATTGTTAATTCTGCTGTGTATGCTATGCAGGTGCTCCAGCAGGAAATGGCCGGTGAAGCGGAACGTACCGGTTTGACCTCGGAAGATGATGTTATGGCGCTTGTCGGGGAATTGAGAAATGAGGATAAGAAAGTATGAGAGTTTTGATTGATACCAATGTCCTCATTTCTGCCGCGTTGAGTGCAAACGGCACACCTTATCAGGCATATGTAAAAGCAGCCTCTTATCCGAATCACGGCCTGATCTGCGAGCAGAATGTGGACGAAATGAAGCGGATATTTAACAAGAAATTTCCGAACCGGATTGCAGCGCTGGACAAATTTCTTTCCGTTGCACTGCTTACTCTGGAATTGATTCCAGTTCCGGTAGAGGAAGTTATGACCGAAACACAAATCAGAGATGTCGATGACCGTCCCATTTTGAGGGCAGCCATTGAAGCGAAAGCAGATGTTCTGCTGACCGGTGATAAGGATTTCTTAGAGTCCGGCGTGAAAAATCCGATGATTATGACGCCGGCAGAATTTTTGAATATCTGACGGACATAAAGACGGCGGACTGAGAGTGAAATGCTCTTGGTCCGCTGTGTTTACATCTGTGGTATTTAATTAGGGAAGTTGATGCATTGAGGTTTGATGAGAAAGATCAAGAAATATGAAAAGGGAGTAGAATAAAAATATCGTTCACAGCTTTCATTTTGTGCTATTGCGATGGGCTTTTTTGAGGTTCAAAGGAGACAGGCGATAGAAATATTGTCTCAATGAACTCAGGGTCCAGTTGGATGATCTGATCGGTCGTTTGGATTATTGCGGGGATTTCAATCACAAGCCGGATATATGCAGGTATGAGAAGGCAGAGTTCCCAGCAAGATTGCTACCCGTGAAATAGAAATAACAGATTAAAATGGACGAGGACAGGCCGACGGTTGGACTTCTGGTGTGTAAAGATATGGATAAGGTGGAGGCGCAATATGCACTGGAATCTAGTAGTCAGCCGCTTGGCGATAGTGTCTATGATTACCAGCTGTGAAATCAGAAATACCCTGACAGATTTGTAAAACCAGATATCTGTCAGGGCGTTTTTGGTTTGAAAAAATGTATTGTCGCGGCCGCCTACGCCGGCAGTTTCCGGACTGCGCTCCGGTACGACAGATAGAGAAGCGTCAGCGCCCCGGTCCAGGCCAGGACTTCTGCGGCGTAAATCCCGTATTCCCCGATAAAATGAGGCAGGATCAGCGCGGCTGAGATACGCATCACCAGTTCCACTGCGCCGGAGAGCAGGGGGATGTAAGTATTTCCCATGCCCTGCAGGGCGGAGCGGTAAATGTGCAGTCCATAGAGGATGAAGAGGAAGGACGCCATGACGCGGAGAAAGTGGCGGCCATAGGTAATCACCTGCGCGGCGTCCGGGTTGCCGCCGTCTACAAACAGGCCGACCAGGGTATTTCCGGAGAGGAACATACAGGCGCTGATCACAAGGGAGGTGAGGACAGCCATAACGGCGCCCTCCCGCACGCCGGTGCGGATTCTTTTATACTCGCCGGCGCCCAGGTTCTGTCCGGTGTATGTGGAGACAGAAAAGCCAAAGGAAATGGCTGCGATCTCCAGCAGGCCGTACAGTTTGTTTGCAGCGGTAAAGCCGGCCACAAAGATCACGCCAAAGCTGTTGACAATGGACTGAAGGATCATGCCGCCAATGCTGATAATGGTATTTTGAAGAGCCACCGGAGCCCCCAGCCGGAAAAGTCTGCCCACCAGGGCTTTGTCCGGCTGAAAATCCTGCCTGGAGAAATGCAGGATGGGTGTTTTCCGGATGTGGCGGGCGCAGAACAGGCAGGAACACACCTGGGCGATCAGCGTGGCCGCGGCCGCGCCGGGGATGCCAAGCCCGAAGCCGGCCACAAAGATAATATCCAGCACAATATTTACAATGGAGGCAATGCCCATGGCCAGCAGAGGCGTTTTACCGTCGCCCACAGCGCGCAGCACGCTGGATAGCCAGTTGTAGATCATAACAATGGGGATGCCCGCAAACATGATCCGCACATAGACCAGAGCGTCGCCAATGATCTCCTCCCTGGTTCCCATCCAGGTTAGTACCGGTCTTGAGAGCAGCAGGAACAAAGCTGCAAGAACCACCGCCGCCGCCAGAGAGAGCGCCAGAGACACTGCCAGAGACCGCTTCATTTCCCTGGCATTTTTGGCGCCGTACTGCTGGGCGATCAGGATGGAGAAGCCCTGGGTAAGCCCGGAACATACGCCAAGACTCATCCAGTTAAACCAGTCGGAAGAACCAAGGGCCGCAAGGGCGTTTACGCCCACCACCTGGCCCACCACAGCCGTATCCACAAGCGTGTAGGCCTGCTGAAA
The DNA here is from genome assembly GCF_963929015.1 of uncultured Merdimonas sp. Classification (NCBI taxonomy): domain Bacteria; kingdom Bacillati; phylum Bacillota; class Clostridia; order Lachnospirales; family Lachnospiraceae; genus Merdimonas; species uncultured Merdimonas sp. The sequence goes on along the minus strand of NZ_CAWVHE010000019.1, from coordinate 2,755 downwards.
AATATTGCCCAGCATCAGCGGAAGGGCAAAGAAAAAAATCTGTCGGCCAGAAGGGCCCGATGTCATATCCTTCTCTTTAGCATCTGCAATCATGTGTATCCCTCGTTTCATCGTGTCAATAATCCGTATGCCATTATAATCGAATCAGGCACAAAACACAACCGGGTACACCCTGAAATTCATTTTGGTACACCCTGAAATGCAGTTTGGGACGTAGACCTTTGCAAAAGGTCTACGTCCCAAATTGTTTGCTCTTGTATTTGAAATTGCTTTTTGGTACTAATTAACACAAGAATGCAATTGAAATGAAAGAGAGGAAATGCTTGTGGAAGTGGAAATCCTTAGAAGCAGAGACGAACTGGAGGGGACGAAGCCTTTTCGGATTGAGAATCTTCTGTGGGGGACAAAGAAGATCCCGGAGACGTTCGGGTACCTGGGCTATGTGCCTGGGGAAGGGTTTTATCTGAAGATGGTGTGCGTGGAGAAGGATCCTCTGCGGACTTACATAGCGGATCAGGATCCGGTCTATCAGGACAGTGCGATGGAAGCTTTTCTGCAGTTTGAGTCTGCCAGGGAAAGGGAGGCATCCCCCATCTACATGAACTTCGAGGTGAATGCCAACGGCGCGCTGCTGGCGGGCTACGGGACGTCCCGCATCTACCGGTCTTATTTTTCCAAAGAGGATCTGGAGGAGGTCGGCTGCCGGGCCTGCATCGAAGAAGACCGCTGGAGTTTTACGCTGAAGATTCCCCAGAGGATCCTGGAGAGTGTTTACGGCCCGATCCACCTGGAAGAGGGAAGTAAGTTCCGCTGCAACTTTTATAAAATATGCGAGACGGCGTCCAATGAGCATTATGCGTCTTATTCCCCGGTGCTGTCCGAGATCCCAAGCTTCCATCTGCCGGAGTTTTTTGCATCCGCAAAGCTTGTGAAGAGAGAACAATAGGAGGGAACTGTCAACATGAGAATTTACAAAGCAAAAGATTACGAGGAAATGAGCCAGAAGGCGGCAAATATCATCGCCGCTCAGGTGGTGTTAAAGCCGGAGTGCGTGCTGGGACTTGCCACGGGATCTACGCCCATCGGTACCTACAGCCGTCTGGTAGAGAAATACGAAAAGGGCGACCTGGATTTCTCCAAAGTCACAAGTCCACTGTGAACCTGGACGAATATAAGGGACTGCCAAGAGAAAATGACCAGAGCTATTACTATTTTATGCACGAGAACCTGTTTGACAAGGTGAATATTGATCCGGCAAGCACCAACCTTCCGGATGGCACCAAAGAAGACAGCGAGGCGGAGTGCGCGCGCTACGAGGCGCTGATCCAGTCTCTGGGCGGCGTGGATCTGCAGCTTCTCGGCCTTGGCCATAACGGACATATCGGTTTCAACGAGCCGGCGGATGTGTTTGAGAAAGATACCCACTGCGTAGATCTGCAGGAGCGCACCATCGAGGCCAACAAGCGCTTCTTCGCTTCCGCAGACGATGTGCCGCGCCAGGCATATACCATGGGCATCGGCACGATCATGCGTGCAAAGAAGATCCTGGTGGTTGTCAGCGGAGAAGACAAGGCAGAGACTGTGGCAAAAGCGTTCTTCGGCCCGGTTACTCCGCAGGTACCGGCGTCCATCCTGCAGATGCACCCGGATGTAACAGTAGTGGCAGACGAGGCCGCGCTGTCCAAATCTCCTGTATAGGATCTACCGATCCTCTTCAAAATGTCCTTCGGCCATGGCCTTGATCGACGAGGCGTACTCCGAGGGGGTCATACCGGTGGTTTTCTTAAACTGCCGGGAAAAATAATGAATCGACGTGTAGCCAAGGTGTTCGGAGATCTGGGTGAAATTCATCCGGCCCGTCCGGATCATTTCCTTGGCTGCATTGATTTTCATATGAGAAAAATATTCAATGATGCCAAGGCCGCACCGCTCTTTGAAAAGTTTCTGGAGCTGGGAGCGGCCGATGATGTTGTCACGGCAGATCTCTTCGATGGTCACATGCCCGTTCAGGCGGGCTTCCAGATACTCGATGATCCGCCGGAGTGTTTCCATGTCATTTTTTTCTTTTGTGCTTTTTAACGGCTCCGGGAAGGTTTCCTTCCGGGCGGCTGTCTGGCTGTCTGCACGCCGGATGAGATGGATCAGGAAATGTTCCAGGTTGAGCCGGATCATCTGGGGCGCGCCGAACAGGTCCGGCGTTTTCAGGGGCATATTCTGGAGATAGGGGTCGTCCAGGCGGCAGTCAAAGCACCAGCGGGCTTCGGCGATGATGGACGCCAGCAGACTGTGGCCCTCTTTGTCGATCTGAAAACGCTGCCTGCGCCGGAAAAAATCCATGGCTGCCTCATCCACACAGCAAAAAGAAGCCACCATCAGGTTGGGCGCGGTCTTGCCGTCCGCCCGCACCGCGTGGAATTCGTTGGGCTGATGGAAGAGAAGATCTCCCTTTTTGAGCAGCAGGGTGTCCGCGCCTGCCGTCACTTCCACCTCTCCTTTGTCTACAAAGATAAATTCCCAGAAATCATGGGATTCCCCTTCAAAAGAAAAGTCGTTCATATATTCAAAATAATGGATGCTGAAAATTTTATCAATGGAAATGGAATTTTCCAGGTGGATGCCGTTGTAACTCACAGGAGACCTCCTTTTTATTTTTGGTATATAATATCGACGAGGCGCCGGTTTTCCGGGCCCGGTTCTTGCTGTTAGAAATATCATACCTTATTATTTGCAGGAAATCAAACACGCGATCTAGTGT
>NZ_CAWVHE010000018.1:0-244725 GCF_963929015.1 uncultured Merdimonas sp. | reverse complement strand
CACTAGATCGCGTGTTGGATCAGGCTCTTAAGCCCCTCCGGTTTATAGTTGCAGACATAATCCAGAAGCAGCATACCGCCCCAGGACTGTCCCAGAAGATGGATCTCATCCAGACCCAGGTGCTCCCGGATCGCCTTGAGTTCTTCGATCCAGGTCTCAGCTTTCCACAGATCCGGACGGTTGTCCACATAAGACTCTCCACATCCGATCTGATCGTACATTACCAGCTCGCGGCCATCCTCTTCTGCCAGACGGTCCAGCACCTCAAAATAATTGTGCGTGGATCCCGGTCCTCCATGCAGAAGAACCAGCGGCTTTTTATTTCCTGTCTTCTTTCCTACGATACGATAATACGTTTTGTACTCCTTAAATGGCATATAGCCTTCCCTGATTTCCATAATGAAAACCTCCTTTTGTTATCATTTATTCTTCAATCATCATTTTGATAATCTCTTCGTTGGTCTCCCTCATACCATCTTTCCCCAGCCGTCCGATGTTATGAATGGTTGCCTCCACACCCCGGGTAACGATCCCGTCTCCTGCGTAGAACTGCTGTCCGCGGATATACATATTGTATCCCAGGATGCCGGCGTCTACAGACTCTGCGATCTTGGCCGCGCAGGACGCCTTGGCTCCGTCACAGACCATGCCGGACACAATGGCCAGCGCGTTTACAACGGTGTGGATCACTTCCTCATATCCGCCGCCGCACAGGTAGGCAATACCGGCTCCTGCCGCAGCTCCGGCGCTGACTGCCCCACAGTATGCAGACAGTCTGCCAATCCCTGTCTTTTGATGGATGGCCACCAGATTGGAAAGCGCAAGTGCCCGGTAGGTCTTATCCTCGCCGACCTGCAGCTCTTTGGCGTATTCCAGCACCGGAAGGGAACAGGTCATGCCCTGGTTGCCGCTTCCCGCATTGATGATCACCGGCAGTTCACAGCCGTTCATCCTGGCGTCAGATCCTGCAGCCGCCCGGGCCTTTGCCCGAACCTTCACATCACTGTCGCCATATGTTTCCAGAAGGACCCGTCCGATATTGGCGCCGTAGTCTCCTCTTAGACCCTCGTCTGCGATCGCGGTATTGTATTCGATCTGGCGACCGATCACTTCCCGGATATCCTCGATCTCTACGGTGTTAATAAAGTCCCAGATATCCTCCACATCCAGAAGGCTCCGGTCTGTCAGTCCTTCTTCGTTCTCCCCTTCCACCGGAATGTCCAGAAGCACCTTGTGATCCTTTTCAATATGTACGATATTGGTGTGATAATTGGCGATCCTTACCATTGCATAAGAATCTCCTTTTGTTACGGTAACGATGATCTCAAATGTGATCCCGTGATCCACATGCTCTACCGTGATCTTTCTGGTCTGCAGAAATTCCTTCATCGCCTCAATCTGCTCTTCTGTTACCTCCGCGATCACTTCCAGCTCTTTCTCTGCCCGTCCGGCTATGATCCCTGCCGTAGCCGCAGCCGGGATCCCTTTCAGGTGATTGGTGTTTGGCACGATCACGCTCTTTACATTTTTGATAATGCTGCCGCTGGCCTCCACCTTCACTTCATCGGGAATCTCCCCCAGCACCTCTCTTGCTTTTGCCGCCGCATAAGCAAGAGCGATGGGTTCCGTGCATCCCATGGCCGGAACCAGTTCTTCCTTCAATATCTGGACATAGGCCTGATATTTTTCATCCTCTCGTTTCACGACTACACTCCTTTCGTTTCCCCTGATATCTTACTTATCATTATATAGATAAAGAGACAGGATTCCTACCCCTTTTCTGTCATTTGCCCTCTATTTTTCTGCCCGGGCCGCATCTTTTTCATAGACTCTGTCCAGCGTAAATCCCCGTCCGCTGACTTCATTGATCTGACTTACAGTAATAAACGCCTTGGCGTCCACCGCCTGCACCAGCTCCCGCAGGGCGTACAGCTTCCGGTTCTGAAGCACGCACATCACGCCTTTTTGCTCTCTGGCGTCATAGCCGGTCTCAATGTAAAATAAAGTCACGCCCGCGTCTATCTCTGTCAGCACCTTCTTCCTGATCTCTTCATACTTGTCAGAAATAATAAACACCTGGATCTGCGACTTTCCAAAAAGCATTACCTTATTCATAAATAAAGTCTCCAGCACCAGAGTAATGATACCATAAAGGACCTGCTCTGAAGTGGAATCAAAGATCTGGCTCCCCAGCACCAGAAAGTCCACCACATACAACAGCACGGCCACCGGAATATGGAACCATTTGTTAAAGATCAGGGCGAAGATGTCTGTACCTCCTGTGGACGCCCCCACTCTTACGATCATACCGATGCCTGCTCCCAGGATCACACCTCCATAGAGGGCCGACAGCATAATATTCTCCGACAAAACGTCAATCCCCGGGATCATCTGGATGGCCTGCAGGAGCACAGGATAGAGAAAGGTGCTTGCAATGGTGGTTACAGCAAACTTTTTCCCCAGCACAATGGTTCCCCAGATAAACAGCGCCGCGTTCACGGACAGCACCAGCATGGACAATGGCAGCGGAATGATCCTGCTAAGCAGAAGGCCGATACCGGTAGCCCCGCCCATGATGATTCCCTGTGGCACAATAAACGCGGCTACCGCAAAGGCGATCAGGGCATTTCCGCCCACAACGCCGATCACGGTCCCTGCAAGTTTCCTTTTCTTCGTCCCCATATCTATAACCTCTCTTTCCTTCTTAGGAGATTCCCTTCATGGTAAGCTGGATCCGCTTCTTCTTCAGATCCACGCTTAATACCTTCACATCCACCACATCGCCCACATGCACCACTTCCAGCGGATGTCTGATAAATTTCTTCTCGCTGATCTCGGAAATGTGGACCAGTCCGTCCTGGTGGACTCCGATATCTACAAACACGCCAAAATCAATCACATTCCGAACCGTTCCCTTTAAGATCATTCCTTCTTTGAGATCCTTCATATCCAGCACATCCGTCCTTAAAATGGGGCGGGGCATCTCGTCTCTTGGATCTCTTCCCGGCTTCTCCAGCTCTGTTACGATATCCTTAAGCGTGATCTCTCCGGTTCCAAGCTCTCCGGCCAGGGTCCGGTAATCGCGGATGGTTAAGGACAGTCCGGAAAGCCTTCCATTCCTGATGTCTTCCGGTGTGAATCCCTGCTTCTCCAGGAGTTTTCTGGCCGCTTCATAAGATTCCGGGTGTACCGCAGTCGCATCCAACGGATCTTTACCTCCGGAAATCTTCAGGAATCCGGCGCACTGCTCGAACGCTTTCGGTCCCAGCTTCGGTACTTTCAAAAGCGCCTGACGGCTTTCAAATCTGCCGTTCTCTTCCCGGAAGGCCACTATGTTTTTTGCCACCGTTCCGGAAATACCCGAGATATAGGACAACAAAGGCGCAGAAGCTGTGTTCAGGTCCACGCCCACCCGGTTGACGCAGGATTCCACCACGCCGGTGAGGGCTTCGCTTAGTTTCTTCTGATTCATGTCATGCTGGTACTGTCCGACGCCAATCGCCCTTGGATCAATCTTTACCAGCTCTGCCAGGGGATCCTGAAGTCTCCTTGCAATCGAGGCAGCGCTTCTTTGTCCCACGTCAAACCCGGGGAATTCTTCACTGGCAAGCTTGCTGGCCGAATAGACCGACGCGCCTGCCTCGCTTACGATCACATACTGCACCTTCCTGGGGATCTCCTTTAAAAGCTCTACGATAAACTGCTCGGATTCCCGGGAAGCCGTCCCGTTCCCCAGAGAGATCAATGTAATGTTATATTTTTCAATGAATTTTTTCAGAACATCTTTCGCCGCTTTGATCCTGGCCGACGTTGTGGGCGCCGTCGGATAGATGACCGTGGTTGCGATCACTTTTCCGGTGGGATTTACCACCGCAAGTTTACAGCCAGTGCGAAACGCCGGATCCCATCCAAGCACCGTATGCCCTTCAATGGGCGGCTGCATCAGAAGCTGCTCCAGATTCTTCTTAAACACCTCTATGGCTCCGTCTTCAGCTTTTTCTGTCAGCTCATTTCGGATCTCCCGCTCGATAGCCGGCGCGATCAGCCGCTGATAGCTGTCCTGGATCACCTCTTGCAGAATGGGCGCCGTATGAAGATTGTCTCCTCTTAGGATCTGTTTTTGCAGATATCTTAGGATCTCCTCCTCCGGAGCCTCCACCTTTACAGTCAGGAATTTTTCTTTTTCTCCCCGGTTCAGAGCCAGCACCCGGTGTCCGGCAAGCTTTGCCACCGGTTCCTCAAAGTCGTAGTACATTTCATAGACAGATTCGACCTCCGGATCCTTTGCCGTTGACGTGATTTTGCCCTTTTTCCGGGTCAGCGCCCGGATATAGGTCCGGTAATCCGCTTCATCGGAAATGGATTCTGCCAGGATATCCTTTGCCCCGGCAAGCGCCTCCCCGGCATTTTCCACTCCTTTTTCCGGATCCACATAGTCTTCGGCAAGTGTAAGCAGCGGCGTTTCAGCCTTTTGCAGACGGATCAGCGCCGCCAAAGGCTCCAGCCCCTTTTCTCTGGCAATGGAAGCGCGGGTCCTGCGCCTGGGCCGGTAAGGGCGATAAAGATCCTCCACGGCAACCAGTGTCTCTGCCGCCAGGATCTGCTTTTTCAGTTCTTCCGTCAATTTCCCCTGCTCTTCGATACTTCCCAGCACCTGCGTCTTCTTTTCTTCCAGCCCTCTTAAATAGGTAAGCCTCTCATAAAGGCAGCGGAGCTGTTCGTCGTCCAGTGTGCCGGTGGCCTCCTTGCGGTACCTGGCGATAAAGGGGATCGTATTTCCTTCGTCGATCAGGGATACCGCCGCATCCACCTGCCATTTTTTTACTCCCAGCTCTTCTGTGATCTTCTGACTGATATCCATATATGATAATCCTTTCTTATATTAAAAACACCGGAACTAATTATAACGAATCTTTCCCCCTTCCGCAACCGTCTTCCCTATACCGAGTTCACTCTGTTTTCTTGAAAAAGCCCCTGTCTCATGCTATACTTGACTCATCGAGATCATTGAGAAAAGGGGAGTTTTCTTATGGAGACAACGACACAGGAGCTTTCCAGGCAGCAGCAGAAATCAAGAGAGACGAAGGCCCGGATCTTTCAGGCCGCTAAAACGATCCTTCAGGAGCAGGGCTATGAAGCTCTGTCTATCAAGAATATCTGCGATGCCGCAGGAGTATCCAACGGAAGTTTCTATCACCACTTTAAGACCAAAGACGACCTGCTCTCTTATTACATTGAAGAGCAGCCCAGCATGGATCCCGGTTATCTGGATCTCCCGGCCACGCCTGACGAAGCAAAGGATGCAATAGTCCGGGTCTATCTGAATTATGTCCACTATTGCCGGGAGCTTGGCGTTGCCTTTATGGCCAATTACTATACGCCAAAGAACCAGTCCTTAAATCCGCTGACCCGCACGGAACGGTCCTATCCTATCGTGACGGTCCATGATTATCTGCAAAAAGCCATGGAGGCCGGTGTGATCACTCTGCCGCTTCCGCTGGAAGAAGTAACTTCGGACATCCGGATCATTGTCATCGGCAATGTATTTGACTGGTGTCTGCAAAACGGCCACTCCGACTTTGAAGGGAACATGGAACGGTCTCTTCGCGTATATCTGGACGGCCTGTTCTGACCTGTCCGAAAAAGGAGTCATGTATGTATTATTTTATCGTCAATCCGGCCGCAAGATCGGGCCAGGGAGAAAAGACCTTTCAGAGGCTTCTTCCCCTTATTGAAAAACAAAAGATCGAATACCAGGTGTTTTTCACCAGATACCAGGGGCACGCAACAAAGCTTGCCCGGGAACTTACCTCGGGCGGTCGCAGGAACACGCTCATTGTTGTTGGCGGAGACGGCACAGTCAATGAAGTGATCAACGGCATTTCCGATCTTGCCGGGACAATGCTTGCCTATATCCCGGTTGGCTCTGGCAATGATCTGGCCCGGGGGCTTGGGCTTCCCACAGATCCAGCGGAAGCTCTCCTTGCGGCGCTGTCAGCTCCCTGCCGTCCGCTGGACGTGGGCTGTGTCCGCTGGGGCGACAAAAAGCGCCGGTTTCTTGTCAGCGCCGGGATGGGCTTTGACGCCGCCGTCTGCCAGCAGGTGATGCTTTCTCCTCTGAAAGCTTTGCTGAACCGCCTGCATCTGGGAAAACTTACCTACACCGGGGTTGCCCTTCGCCAATTGTATCTTCTGTATCCGCAGGATATGACGCTGATCCTGGACGACCATCGGAAGATTTCCCTTTCCAGAGTCTATTTTGCCACAGTCATGAACCTGCCCTGCGAAGGGGGCGGTTTCCGTTTCTGCAAAGGTGCAAGCCCTCTGGACGGACGCCTGGATGTGATCGCTGTCTGCGGTCTTCCCAAGCCTCTGCTCCTTCTCGCGCTGCCCCTTGCCTACGCCGGCCTTCACACCAGGCTCCCCGGCGTATACCGGTTCACCTGCCGGTCCGCAGAGTTCATAAGCCAGGCGCCCCTTGCGGTCCACACAGACGGCGAACCACTTCTTAGGCAGCCAAGAATCAAGGCGCGGCTGGAAAATGAAAAACTTCTTATGAAAATTATTAATAAATAGTGAACTCAGTTGTTGATTCATTTTTTTCATGTTATAATCCTTGAGTAATCCGGAAATACTGAAAATATTTGCAAAGGGAGTATGCAAAATGAAGGCTTTAAAGAATACCGGAAAGCTGCTGAAAAAATACAGCCATGCATGGGTGTTTCTGTATGCGCTGATCTATATGCCCTGGTTTACCTGGCTGGAACACCGGACCGGCGTGCGCTACACCATGATCCACTCGCCGCTGGATCCTTATATTCCGTTTGTTGAATATTTTGTGATCCCGTATCTTCTGTGGTTCTTGTTTATCTCCGTCACCGGCCTTTACTTTTTCTTTACGGAAAAGCAGACATTTTACCGGATGGCGGCTTTTACCATTACCGGGATGACACTGTTTCTCATTATCTGCACATTCTTCCCGAACGGGCAGGATCTGCGTCCTGCGGTCTTTGAACGCGACAATATTTTTGTCCGGATGGTGCAGATCATATACGCCACCGACACTCCCACCAACGTGCTCCCAAGTCTCCATGTTTTTAATTCGCTGGGAGCGGCCATCGCCATCGCCCACAGCAGCCGGCTGAAAAAGAAAAAAGCCGTCCGCATTGGGGCCTGGCTTCTGACCACATTGATCATTCTGTCCACAGTATTTTTAAAGCAGCATTCTGCCACCGACGTGTTTGCCGCTTTTGCCATGGCTCTTGTGATCTATCCGCTGGTTTATGTCACCCAGGAAAAGAAAGCGCCCGGACTTCTGAAACAGCCCACATAAATTCCAGGTCTTTTGTTTCAAAGAAAGAAAAAGCATGTTATAATAACCACAGAAAAAACCTGTGACAGGAAGGAGAGCAATTATGTACGCAGAATTTACTGATAATCTGGTAACCGGAAATGAGATGATCGATTCCCAGCACAAAGAGCTGATCGACCGCATGAACAAACTGCTGGAAAGCTGCGAGCAGAGCAATGACAAAGCTGTTGCCGTCAAGACGCTGGACTATCTGGCGGATTATACGGATTTCCATTTCTCAGCAGAAGAACAGCTGCAAAGAGAGATTGAATATCCCGGATTTGCCAAACACCAGGAACAGCACGAGGCCTTCCGCCAGACCATCAAAGAGTTAGACGAGATGCTGGAGGAAGAAGAGGGTCCGTCCAATGCTTTTGTACAGAAGGTTCAGGAAAATATCGTAAACTGGTTCTACACCCATATCCAGGGATTCGACCGTTCCGTTGCTGAGTACAAGAATATGCGTGAAAACAACGAACGCTTATAGAAGCGAAAGGCGTCTTGCGCCTGATCCGAAGGAAATGTCAGAGAGGCTTTGCAGACAAAATGCAAAGCCTCTTTTTTATGCTTTTATAATTCGTTTTCCTGGCTGCTGATCCCTTTCTCGATCCCTGCATGTCTGACATAAATCTCAAATGCAGACGGGATGGAATATTTTTTCCCGATCTCTTCCGGCAGGGCAAATAAGAAGCCTTTCTCATTCGTCTTTTCCAGCTCATCCACCAGGATCTCATATCCGGTCATATGCCACTCGATATGGCTAAAGATATGTTTTGCCTTTTCCAGAGGCCGTACCCGGACCGGCGCAAGGCCGATCTCTTTGCAGTACGCCGTCACCTCGTCCATCGTCAGATGCCCCTCTACATTGGGAAATTCATAGAGCCCGGCAAGCAGCCCTCTTCCAGGTCTCTTGCGGACAGCCAGTTCTTTATGATCTTTAAAGAGCAGTACGGTACGGTCCTCGATCCTTCTTGCCTTTGCTTTACTCTTCACCGGGATTTCCCCGGTCAGCCCCTGCTTCCTGGCTTCACAAAATGTGGCAAGGGGACATTCCTCACAACGGGGGCTGCCATTTGGCACACAGACGATGGCGCCAAGCTCGATCAGCCCCTGATCAAAATCGCTGGCCGCGTCTTTGGGGATCACTTCCTGGAGGGCTTCTTCTACCTTGCGCTTCACCGATTGCTTCATAATATCCGCATGGCTTCCTGTAAGACGCATAACCACCCGCAGCACATTGCCGTCCACTGCAGGCCTTGGAAGGCCGTAGGCAAAGGCGCTGATGGCGCCTGCCGTATAGCTTCCGATGCCTTGTAACGAGCAGATCTCCTCATACGTCTCCGGAAATTTTCCCCCGAAATCCACCATGATCTGTTTGGCCGCCTTCTGCATGTTCCGCACCCGGTTATAATATCCCAGACCCTCCCACAATTTCAAAAGCACGTCCTCTTCTGCATCGGCCAGATCCCGGACTGTGGGAAGCCTTTTTAAAAACCGCTCGTAGTATGGCTTTACCGCTTCCACCCGGGTCTGCTGCAGCATGATCTCCGACACCCACACCCGATAGGCGTCCGGATCTTTTCTCCAGGGGAGATCCCGCTTATGCTCCTGATACCAGGTCACCAGCGGATCTGCCATCTCGTAGAGCGCCGGATTTTCCAGAGCCACCGGCACCGGATCCGCGATATGAACCTCCTCCGGAGAGACCAGGCAATCGTAAGCCAGCACCTGTACGCCGCTATCCGCCGCTTCCTTTAAGGCTCTGGCAAATTCCGGATGGGTGTCTGTATTCGGCGTAAAAAACCGGACTCCTTTCATCTGGATCACAAAAAAGACGTAAGCCTGATACCCGTTTTTGACCGCCTCTTTTAATTCTTCCATATGCTTCACCGCCCGGTCGCTTGGCGCGTCCGGGAACCGCACCCGTCCGTCTTCTTCCAGGGTCACGCCTTTGACTTCCATCAGGATCTTCTGCCCGTCTGCCTCCACATACAGGTCAAACCGGGAATTTCCATAGGTATACTCTGGCCGGATCCTGGTAAGATCATGAAAGAGATTGCCCGCTTCCAGCCATTCCTTTACCAGAACATTGGGAGCCTGAGAATCCATGTTGATCATCCGCTCTCCCTTTTCCACTGCGATCAGATCCCACTTCGTCTTCCTCTCCGGGTTCCCGGAGCGCTCCAGATACACCTTTGCCCCCGGCACCAGAAGTTCCCGGCACCGCCCGGTATTCTTTACATGCACCGTTTCTTCCCTGCCACTGATCTCTACTTTTGCAATAAAGCGATTGGGCCGGGAATGGAAAATTCCCGGCTCGATATGTTCATACTTCATCTATAAGTCTCCCTTAGCTGTGTCTTTTACAAGCTTCTCGATCTCCCGGTTGATCCGGTTTCTGAGCGTCAGAAGGTACATGTCTGACTTCGGATATTTCCGGAAGGTCAAAGGTTCCGCCAGATCTCCCTCGATCAGTTCCATCACATGCTCCTTAGAAGTCAGGCTCTCCAGAAGCTTACATGCCCGAAGATCTGTCAGCGCTTCGTAATGTACCATCATACGGATCGACTCTTCCGGATGACGGTCCTTTCCCGGATAGACCAGGAAGGGATCCCCGGCCGGGAACGCATTGCCAGCGTCTGTCACCTCATAGGGATTGATATGCTCAATGGAAAACTGGGTGTTGTAAAAATTATAGCCCCAGTGCAGGATTCCAATAATATCGTACTTATACAGCTGTATACCGTAAATCCTGTTTCTTGCAGAAGGCATGGACATGAAGCGGTTGCTTACTTCATAGAACTGTCCGGTACAGTAATAGGTCCACATGTCCGTCAGGCCGTGTTCGAGAAATTCTTCGATCTCATTATTGCCCGGGATCGGTTTCTCTACCAGACCATGCTTATAAAACTCGTAGCTGGAAAGTGCGTCAAAGGTATGGAAACCGGAAAGCAGATCTCCCAGAGATCCTCTGGCAGCGCGGTAGCTTTCCAGATGCTCTTCTCCCGGCTCATCGGAGATATGAAAATAGGTCTGCCCGGCAATCCCCCATTCTTTCAGCTTTTCGGTCAGCCGCGGAAGAAAGGCGTGCAGGAAATTCGTGTACTCGCCCACAGCCGGCGTATGCCAGCCAAAGATCTTTTCTTCTTTTCCCTCCACCTTTGCCACTACCTTGGGCGCATATTTCGCACCCCACTGGGAAAAAAGATGGGACATCTCAAAGTATTCGATGCCATATTTCCGGCACAGGTCGATCCAGCGCTTCACCTTCTCAAATCCAAAGCTGTACTGTCCGTCCTGTACTTCCACCTCTACCAGCTGGGTAGTGGTCCGCTCCAGCCCCACCGCTGTGTCGAGCGGAGAAGTAAATAACGGCACCAGCATCATATTGCAGCCCCGCTCCACATATTCCGCGAAGAAGTTTTCCAGGATCTGCCAGTGCTCTTCCGAAAATACCGGCACCTGATAATAATCCGCCAGACAGTCGGCGTGCATCCACTCTGTATGTATGATCTCCTGCTTCGGCAGGGCGGCCGCGATCACACGAAGCCTGGCAGTACAGGATGAGACCGGCTCCTCTTCTTTCAGAAGACGGATCTCTATCTCATAATCTCCGGCCGGGATCTGGTCTGTTACCTTTACATCGATCCACAGACTTCTCCACTGACGGGAGCACACGATCACGTTCCGGTCTTCCGGCAGATCCCGCAATAGATCCGGATAGAGCCCGGATGTGGTCTTTAAGTAGTTATCATCCACGATCCCGTTGGTGGCCCGTCCCACCGGCACCTGCTCCACCGTCCGCACCCGCACGGCGTCCGCGATCTCTGATACCACCTGTACCTGAAGCTGCTCCCGCGCAAAAGCGTCGCCGGTATATGCCGCCTGGAACGACACGGTCTCTCCCCACAGGGCGCTTAACTTCACGCACTCCGGCCGGTAGACCGGCTCCTCATCCTGAAAGACTTTGTCCAGGGAGCTTAATAATTTCATCTCGTAGTTGATTTCTGTCTGCGTTTTCAGCATAGAACTGCCTCCTCTATTCCTCTCTATCCTACATCATACTGGAAGAACAGAAAAACGCAACCCCCAAATTTATCCTTTCACTCCGCCCATGGTCATGCCTTCCTTAAATTTGCTCTGCATGAAAATGTAGAACAGGAAAGGCGGCAGGAAGTTGATCACCGCGCAGGCCATGGTCAGTCCCACATCGGTATTGTACTGTGTCTTCATCAGGCTTAGGGCCAGCGGCAGGGTCTTCATTTCCTCCTTTGTGCAGGCAACCAGCGGCCACAGGAAATTGTTCCATGCGCCCACGAAAGTAAAGATTGCCAGCGCAAGCAGTGAAGAACGCACCACGGGCAGCACCACCCGGATAAACGTCTTAAAATTGCCGCAGCCATCGATCTTTGCCGCATCGATCAGATCCGAGGGCACATCCAGGATGGCCTGTCGCATAATGAACACTCCAAACGCCGTAGGAAGCGGCAGGATCAGCGCCCGGTACATATTCAGCCACCCCAGTCCTCTTGCGATCAGGAATAAGGGCACAATGATCACTTCCGAAGGCACGATCAGCGTCAGCACCAGGAAAATAAACCATTTATTATTCCCCTTAAAGTCCATCTTGGCGAAAGCGAAACCTGCCAGAGAGCATACCGCCAGAGTCAGGATCACGCCTGCCACGGCCACAAATACACTGTTGAAAATATAACGCTCAAAATGATCCACCTGGAATACCTTCACATACTGCTCCAGTGTCAGCTTGTCCAGGGAAAAATCAAAGTCAAACGCATTGATCGTAGATTTAAAGGACATCAGGAACATATAGAGGAACGGGAAAATGCTCATAATGATGATCGCGATCAGTACGATATCTGAAACACCTGCTTTTACCAATCTTTTTGCCAACTGCATGTTCACCCCTCCTTATACTTCTGACACATCTCTTCTGAGCAGCCGCTGCTGCATCAGACCAATGATAAGCACAACCACAAACAACACATTGGAAACCGCCATGGCATATCCGGCAGAAGCGCTGGAGCGGAAGCACAGCGTATACGCATACATCACCAGATCGGTGGTGGCGTTATTGGGACCCCCTCCGGTCAGGTTAAAGATCAGCTCAAAATTCCTAAGCGATGTGGTCACGCAGAGAAACAGTGTCAGTATGATCGTTGGTTTCAGCATCGGAAGCGTGATGGAGAAGAAGCATCGGATCTTTCCCGCTCCATCCACCCTGGCTGCCTCGTAACAGGTAGCCGGGATCGCCATCAGTCCCGACAGATAAATAACAGCATAATACCCCATCCATTTCCAGATCGCCACCATCGCCACCGTGGGCAGCGCCAGTTTCGCATCTCCCAGCAGCATGGATGGTTCGATGCCAAACAGGCCGAAGAACCACTCCACCGGCGGGATCTTGCCATTTAAAAGCTGTCTCCAGACTACGCCGACCACCGCATTGGAACAGAGGAAGGGGATGAAGATCACGCAGTTTGCGATCTTTCCCAGCAGCCGTTTCCTGTTTGCCAGCAGAAATACCGACACCAGGATGCCGGACGCCATCTGCAGCGGAACGATATAGACCAGCAGTTTCAGGGTATTTACAAGGGCTTTTAAAAACTTCGCGTCCCCCAGAAGCCTGGTATAGTTATCAATGCCCCGGAATACCGGCGGCGTAAGGATATTATATCTGGTAAATGCAAGCGCAAGCGAGATCAGCACCGATCCGATCACGAACAGCACCAGGATCAGTGTGATCGGCGTAATATACAGATATGGTTCGATTTTTTTGATTCCTGTTTTTTTCTTCATCTTCTCCATTCCTTATAATACAGAGAAAAGAAAAGCCCACAGACCGTGGGCCTTTCTTTTTGTCTTACATTTTTCATTCAATTACTCTTTATCTGCCCAGTATTCGTCCAGCAGCTGGTTTGCATACTCCTCTGCCTCTGTAAGTCCTTCTTCCACTGTCAGTTCTCCGGTCATGATTCCCTGAAGATCTGCAGCAAACTGTGCCAGAATATCATTTCCGCAGGGGCCGACCTGAGTGCCGTGCCATTTATCTGCATCCTCGGTATAGATGCGCTCCATCTTCGGATCGCCAACATAAGGCTCGCTGTTGGTCAGCGCTGCGCCCGGGCATTTTGCATGGTACTGTTCCATGAACTCTGCGCTGGTCACATATTTGATAAAGTCCATAGCCAGATCCGGATCGTCGGCGTCAGACATCAGGGTCAGATTGTCGGTTGCTCCAAATGTGCCGTAATCAACATTTTTCAGGGAAGTTACATAATCCCAGTTCAGATCCGGATAAGACTCTGCATAAGTAGTCTCGTCTGTCTGCGCGGAACGGTTTACGCCAAAGGCCGCCTTGCCTTCTCCAAAAATGGTGGAAAATGCGTCAGACCAGGAGTAGGACATGAAATCAGGGTTCATGTACTGGGTCAGATTTTTCATCCATTCCACAGCCTCTGTACCAGCTTCGTCCGCAAATGCTACGGATTTCAGATCGTCATTGTAGACCTGTCCGCCATTCTGCCACAGCGCGCTGAAATAATATGCGTTCAGGATCTGTGCCGGGCCGATATCGGAGGTGTTCATACCAACCGCGTATCCGTACTGGTCGATCTCGCCGTCGCCATCGGTATCCTGGGTTGCCTTCTCGCAGATTCTTACGAAATCATCCCAGGTTTCCGGCGGCTGCTCTCCCAGCTCATTTAAAATGTCCACATTGTAATACAGCACGAAAGGAACGCCTGTTACCAGCGGCCATCCATACTGACCGTCCATCATATAGCCGTTCTGCAGATATTTGTATTCTGCCTCGTCTTCCTCTGTAACGTAATCGGACATATCTGCAACCGCGCCTGCGTCAATATAGGTCGCAAACATCTCATTATACATATACCCCACGTCCGGGCCCTCGCCGGAGCTCATGGCTGTGGAATATGTTTCCTCGTATTTATCCCACGGGATCACTGTAATGTCAACGGTACAGTCATGCTCTTTTTCCCAGTCGCCAAGCAGGTCTCCCCAGTTTTTCTCCGTATCATCATCCAGTGGGGCCAGCCACACTTCCAGTGTCTTGCCACCTTCATCGGATGGTTCTTCCTCTCCATTGTTGCCGCATCCTGCCGCCAGACCGGTCACCATAGCCGTAACCAGCAGGGCGCTCAGCCATTTCTTCTTCATCATACTACCTCCTGTCGTTTTTTGGATCTGTGTTCTTCCTGTACTATTTACTCGGATTCTCCGCATACGACACAAGTTTAACACTATTGCAGTGTGGCAACAAATCAATTAATTTAATATATATTTATATTTATTACTTTTCTCTATAAACGGCAATCCCGGCTGTATCTCCTTGCCGCGTCCATAAAGAGATCCACCTGCTCCGGTCTGGTAGTTTCCGGGATATCACAGCCGGTGGTCAGGGTATATCCTTTTTCCGCTTTTTCGCCCGCTCCGATACAGCGATCAACCGCCTCCCTGATCTCATCTTCTGTTCCGTTCAGCATCACCTCTACCGGATCCACGTTTCCGGCGATCGGCACGAACCTTCCCAGATCCATGGCCGCTTCCTTAAGATCCACGATATTATCCAGGCTGATCTCATTTAACTCATACTTTGCCAGATATTTCCAGATGCTGTTAGTCTTGCCACACATATGAAGTGAGACCTTTTTCCCCGTCTTATGATATGCGTAATCGGTCAGCTCTTTGGTGTAGGGAAATACGAACTCCTCGTAGATCTTCGGCCCGATCAGCATCGGATTGGCCACCGGATCTGCCATGGCAATGCCAAGCCCATATTCCGCAGCCATATCGATACAGCTTTTCTGACTGTCGGTCATAAGCCGCAGAGCCTGATGCACCTCCAGAGGATATTTCCTAAGATCTCTTAATAAAAGTTCGACGCCCCGTAAATTTGACACATTGGTAAACGGGCCGCCAACGCTTGCCTCCACCGGCACAATCTCTCCTGCGGCTTCCATCAGAAGCTCCGCTGCCCGGGCAAAGTCCCGGATCCTGGGATTGTTTTTTGCATCCACCGGCTCCATCCCTTCCAGCATCCCATAATCTGTCAGGATCGGTCGATCCACATAGGGCACGCCATTATCCGGGTAAACATATGCGCCCCCCAGCGCTTCCACAATACCACGCGCATTAGGGCCGATCACGATCCGGTCCTGCCCGAATCTTTCAAATACCCGAAGCTCCGCCTCCGCCATCTTAACCGGATCATGCCAGAAATCCCAGACGCCGATCCCGGTAAACAGACATTTAAACTCACTCATAAAAGGGACCGCCGGATACCGGTCAAAGTCCCTTCCTTCCTCTAGCGCTTTCTTTCGTTCCACCGGCGTCATCTGATCCGCCGGATGTGGATGTGCTCTCATATTATCCCTCTTTCTTATGCGTGATCAAATTACGGATGGTATCCGGCTCTTCCTCCAGAGCCTCCGCAATCTCCTGAACAGACAGACCCTTCTCCAGTTTCTTTGCGATCAATTCCTGCAAAGCTTCCAGTTCCAGCGCCGGGTGCTCTTCCCTGATAAAATACGCGTCAGACAGCCGCAGCACTTCCTGCTCCGGCCGCTTCTTTTCCCCGTTATAAAAGATCACAAACCGGGGCGCCGGAATGGAAATCATCTTCTCCGAATACAGGTCATGGTCTTTGGTCATGACCGAATACAAATCGGATACTCAAGTGTGTTAATTTCCAGAAGTTCAGGATCCTTATATTCAGTTCCATTTACCGCATTATACAACTGCAGCGCCTCTTTGGGATCGCTGTACAGCATCGTAAAAACACTGGATTTAAAAATCCTGTTTGCTGACGGCAATTCCGTGGTATACGTGTTACCCATAAAAATCTCCTCCTTTTTTTGTTGTGCAGGAGATTTCCCTTACCTTTTTCAGAAATCTCTCTGCTGTTTACCTGGAATAAAAGCATTGAAATTTCTTGAAAAAAGAATATCAGACACGGATCAACCGCAAAAGAACTGTCAGAAATATAATGCTTTGGGCACATTATAGCATGGGAAAAAAAGGAAGTCCACTCCGAAGTGATTCGGAATGAACCTCCTGGTCTGTTTATACTCTGCGTACTGTAAACTGAAACTCTCTGTTTTTTCCGCTGTCCAGCACATACTTTTCATGAGCCCATGCGCCCCAGCTGTTGTCGCCGCCCACCCCGGTCTGTGCCTCCAGGAGGCGCAGCACAGTCGCATAGGACTGCGGAAGTTCATAATGATGCTTTGCATTTTCCAGCTCATGGCAGGTGTAGGGAAGCACGGAAAATTCAAACAACTCCGGACTTTCGATGCGGATTCCATTTCCTTTTTCGTCTCTTATTTCCATCCAGCGGGTATCCGCATGATTGCCACATTCCTGCGGCCGTACATAGTCAGCCATACCGTCCTGCGGCAATGCCTTCCAGACTCCCAGACGTCCGCCCCGTTTTCTGTCTCTGTACGTCTCTTCCGGCCCCAGCCCATACCAGGTAACATACCGAAAATCTTCCGGCAGTTTCCAGGACATCCCAAAACAGGGAAGTTCCGGAAGATCTTTGGCTCCCTCATACCGCTCTGTCACAGACATCGTACCGTCTGCGTCCACCTCATAACGCAGCTGCAGGAGCGCTCCCTGTCCCAGCTGGTATACCGTTTCCACTACAGCATTTTCCCCTTTTGCGGTACAGTCCACACGTTCCACTTTCGGATAAAGCGACGCGCCCTTCCACATCACACACCGCTCCGGCATCTTATTTCCTCTGTCATTATCTGTAGGCGCACGCCAGAATTCCGGGCGCAGCGTATCCGCCAGGTTGTAGACCAGTTCTTTTCCGTTCAGATGATAGGAAATGAGTTTTCCCGTCATCTTCTGGAACATGATCAAGAAGCCATTGCCCTTTATGGAAAAACTGCTGTCTCCGTCAATGATCCGGATCCTGCTTTCCGGTTTCTGCTGCTCTTTCCCGGCCGGCATTCCCGGTTTCTCCGGCTCGTCCACTCTTTCCACGCTCTGGCCAAAGCAAAGCTCTGTCCCCGCCTTTCCATAGGCCGTGTCTTCCGCCAGCACCATAGAAGCGGTCCGCACATACTCTCCGGGTTCCTCCGGAAGCACCATATCACAGGGAACTCTGGTCACCTGGCCGGGCGCCCCCTGGAACCGGCAGCTGCCTTTCGCAATGACCTCTCCCTCTTTTTCCAGCTGCCACACAAGGTGGAATCTGCTGCCATCCTCAAACAACTGCAGATTCTCCACCCGGATTTCTTCTGCCTCCGGATACAACCGGAAAGGCTGATAAAGATATTTAACTTCCTGCATTTTAGGAGACGGCGTCCTGTCCCCGCATATTATCCCGTTCGTGCAGAAATTTTCATTGCAGGGGCGGTCGCCAAAATCCCCGCCATAAGCCAGGTACTCCCGGCCTGTGCCATCTTTTTTATAAAGAGACTGATCGATATAGTCCCAGATAAATCCGCCGCAGTACTGAGGATACCGGTCCAAAAGTTCCGTATATTCGTCCAGATTCCCACAGGAATTCCCCATGGCATGGGAATATTCACACAAAAGATACGGCTTTTTCGGATCATTTTTCAAATACTCCTCCGCCTGCGCCGGCGTAGCATACATCCGGCTTTCAAAATCCGTCGTAGCCTCCCAGCGCCTGTCGTGACACACATTTTCATAGTGGACCGGGCGGCTTTGATCCCGATTCCGGAAATACATACTCATGTCATACAGATTCTGGCCGCTCCAGGATTCATTTCCCACGCTCCAGGAGAAAATGCAGGGATGATTTTTGTCCCGTTCCAGCATCGCTTCCGCCCGGCTCATGACCGCTTCATGCCACTTAGGGAAATCTCCCGGCAAAGTGTGATCATATTTCCCCAGATGCCAGGTCCCGTGCGTTTCCAGATTCGTTTCGTCCATCACATAGATCCCAAACCGGTCGCACAGTTCGTACCAGTAACTCTGATTGGGATAATGACTGGTACGGACAGCATTGATATTGTTCCGCTTTAAGAAACGAATGTCCCACTCCATTTCCTCTTTTCCAATGGCCCGGCCTTTTCTTGCAGAAAACTCGTGCCGGTTCACCCCGTTGATCCGAAGCCTTTTCCCATTAAAATATAGAACCGCATCCCGGATCTCCACCTGCTGGAAGCCCACGTTCTGGGCCGCCGACTCCAGGATCCGTCCCTCTTCATCCCGGACAGCGATCACCAGACGGTAAAGCCACGGGATCTCGGCACTCCACGGTTTCACCTCCGGTACGTTCAGGGCAAACTGTACAGTGGCCATAGATTCCGTCATCGAAATCCGTTCCTCCCCGGACAGGATACATTTCTCCTCTGCCGGGGCTTCCATCCGGATCCGTCCGTCATAAAGCTCCCATGAAACTTTTGCCTTTTCTGCCCCCGTCCCGTCGAGAGAAAGCTTCACGCAGGCTGTCCCCGTGGTATACCCCTGTGCCAGCCCCGCCCGGATATCCATATCCCGGATATGAAAATCCGGCAGCGCCCGGACCGTGACATCACGCATAATGCCACCCATTCTCCAGAAATCCTGATCCTCCAGCCAGCTTCCGCTGGAGAACCGATACACTTCCAGGGCAATCTTATTTTCCCCTTCCCGCACCTTCTCTGTAATATCAAAAACCGCCGGCGTATAGCTGTCTTCGCTATATCCCACATAACAACCGTTGATCCAGCAGTGAAACGCCGTCTCCACACCCTCCAGGTGCAGCTGCAGCCGTTTCTCCCTCATATGTTCCGGCAGCCGGAAACTTCTCACATAACAACCGGTAGGATTCGATTCCTCCGGGATCTGATGAGGCGCAACAGCCTCCCGCCCATCCCATGGATAGTCCGTATCCGTATACTGAGGAAAGCCATATCCGGACAACTCCATGTGGGCCGGCACCTGGATCGTGTCCCACCCCAGGCAGGAAAATCCCGGCTGTTCAAAACCTTCCGGCACAGACTCCGGATTCGGCACATATAAAAAACTCCAGGTTCCGGAAAGACTCACAGAAAGCCTCATATCCATCCCCGCCAGAGCCTCCGCCTCCGTCTCGTACCAGAAGTGATCCGAAACCGGAGCCAGCCGGTTCTCCTGGAAAAACTCCGGGTCAGTTAAATGCTGCAAAACAATTTCTCTTTTCATCACGTACTCCTCATTCTGTTGTTTGTTATTATGTTAACATAGGACGTAGACCTTTTGCAAAGGTCTACGTCCCAATTTGCATTTTAGGGTGTACCAAATTGAATTTCAGGGTGTACCCGGTACCGGTTGCTTTCCTCTCCGCCTCATGCTACGCTATACTCAAAAGCAATAAAGAAAGGACGGATTTACTATGAAAATCATTACTACAGACAAAATTGCTGCCTCCAACGGGCCTTACTCACAGGGATATACACATAATGGATTCTTTTTTACTGCCGGCCAGATTGGTGTAGAACCTTCTGACGGGGAGCTTCACGTCCACACCATCGAAGAGCAGACAGACCGGGCCTGCCGTAATATCGGCATCATGCTGGAAGCTGCCGGTACTTCTTTTGACAAAGTTATCAAAGCCAACTGCTTTATTGCTGACATGGATGATTTTGACGCGTTTAACCAGGTATATGCAAAATACTTTATTTCAAAACCGGCCAGAACCTGCGTCGCTGTGAAAACACTGCCCAAGCATGCGTTGTGTGAGATTGAAGTTATTGCTGCACTATAAAATATCTTAGGATATTAAAACATTTCAAAATGTGAACAAAGTGTGAATGGGGACGTAGACCTTTTGCAAAGGTCTACGTCCCCATTCTATTTTTCTATCTCCCACCGGTCCAGTACTTTGCTGATCCGTTTTGCGATCAGTCCTACCAATACGGCCGCCGCCACCGTGCCTTCCCGCACGCCTTCCAGGTGTCCGATAAATACAAACGACAGCACGCATGCCGTAATGACGAGCGTCACATCGAACCCCACCTTCATGTAGCCGAATTTGATCTTTGGAAATGTTTTGCAGATGGCCAGTACCACGCCTTCGCCGGCCAGCACCACCACGCCGGCCTTCACCTCCAGGCTGACGCCAGTGGCTACCAGCAGGATCCCGATGAGGCAGACGATCCACTGCTGCCAATAGGCGGTGCAGCTGATCCCCTGTACAGCCCACACACCAAAATCCGTCAGATATCCAAAGAAAAATGCCACCGGCAGCTGCATCAGCTGGATCGGGTGATACTGTCTCCTCAGAATCAGAATCTGCAGCAGGATAAACACACAGTGTATAAGTATGGTAGCCGTCCCGACCGTCAGCGGGGCAAACAGGCTCACCACATAGGGTACACTGGAGATGGGAGAGGTGCCAAGTTCCGCCTTAATCGAAAACGCCACTCCAAAGGCCATGATAGAAAGGCCCAAAAAAAGAAGCAGATACCGCTTCAGAATGTAAACAGATATACGATTCAAAGTTCTCATCCCTTTCTTCTTCCTTTCTATGATAGCAATCCTCGTTTTCCCTGCGTATTCTCGTTAAAACGTCGGAAATATCATGCTGTCTGTAAAGATCCTCTCGTAATTTTCCGTTTCTGCAAGCTCCATATATTCCATTTCTTCTGCCAGCTTCTCCATCTCCTGCTTCGCCTTTTTGGACATCAGCGCCATGTAGGCTCCTGTCTTGGAAGAGTTGCCCACATACACCAGCTTATCCTTTACCGCATCCGGAAGGATTCCTGTCCCAATCAGAGAATCCTCCGGAAGATGGGCGCCGAACTGGCCGGCGATCATCACCTTATCAAGATCCTCCATGCCGATCTGCGCTTCCCTAAGAAGAGCTGTGAACCCGGACAGGATCGCGCCTTTCGCCAGCTGCACCTGTCGCACGTCTCCCTGGGTCACCAGAATCTGCGGCTTCTCATGAAGGATGAATTCCCGTTTGGTCCCGTTCAGCTGAAGCAGCGGAAACCGGTAATCCTCCGGGGAGAGCTTGTCCTTCTTGATAAAGGCTCCCGTCTTTTTCACCAGTCCGGTACGCAACAGTTCTTTCACCACTGCCAGGATCCCGCTTCCGCAGATGCCTGCCGGCTCCTGTCTGTCGTCCTCCCGGTCGCCGATCACCCGGATCTTCACACCTTCTTCTGTGATCTTCACATCCTCAATGGCGCCCTGCGCCGCCCGCATGCCGGCGCTGATGTTCATGCCCTCCAGGGCCGGTCCTGCCGCGCAGGAACAGCACAGGAGCCGCCCGTTGCTGGCCAGAACGATCTCTCCGTTGGTGCCGATATCAATAAACAACACATGCCCCTTTTCCTTTTGCAGTTCACACACATAGGTTCCCGCCACAATATCTGCCCCGATGTAAGCCGACACCTGGGGAAGACAATAGAGAACCGTATCTTTTCCGGCTTCGATGCCGATCTGGGATGCAGGAAGCTCCTGCGCCTTCGTAAACTTTGGCCGGTACGGGGACCTGCCGATGCCTCTTGCGTCTACTCCCAGCAGCATATGTGTCATGGTACAGTTAGCCGCCACTGCGATTTCCCGGATCTCTTCTCTGGAAACGCCCGCCTCTTCGCAGACCTCCCCGATCATGCCGTTCACGGACTGTACGATTGCTTCCTGAAGATCTTTCACTCCGGTCTCCGGGTGCTCATATTCATAGGTGATCCGGGTCAGCACATCCAGCCCGTAATGCTTCTGGGCATTAATCATGGATGCGCCTGCCAGCTCCTGTCCGGTGGAAAGCTCCACCAGCGCCGTCACCACCGTTGTTGTGCCAATGTCGATCACGATGCCGTATCCTTCGTCAAAATGGTCTTTTTCAAATGCCGGGAGATATCCCTTTGTCAGTACTTCGTGCTTCCGTTCTTTTTTCAGAAGCTCCACTTCCATGGTCCCGTTCACATCGATCATGCAGGACAGGCGGATCCCGGCTTCTATCTCTTCCGGTTTCAGAAGCGCCCGCTCCGTCTCAGACATGGCAGGCAGTTCCCCCTGGCAGATCCGCACTTTACATTTGCCGCAGATTCCCTTGCCGCTGCAGGGATTATCCACAAATGCACCGCCCTCCAGCAGAACGTCCAGGAGATTGGCGCCCTCTTGGCAGGAAATGCTTTTTTCTGTCTGTCTGATCCAAATCCTGGCCATTACTTTTCGCCCTCCTGCATACAGGCAAGGATCGCCTGAATATTTACAAGCGGAGATTTCATCCCAAGGCCGCAGGCCGGGGCGATAATATCCGATCCGCTCTTGATACAGCTCTTTGTCAGCATCTTCACCCGATCCGGATCGCCAAACTCCAGAGCATAGGTGCTGACATTTCCCATCAGCACGCGGTCCGGAAGGTGTTTTCTTGCCTCCTTCATCGGCACGACGGAATCAAAACTTAAGGCGCTGCTCTTTACCTCGTTAATCTCCTGGTATACCGGGCCCATCTGCCCGCAGATATGGACGATGGTCCCCAGCTTTTCCTTCTGAAGTCCCTGAAGCAGCCGGTTGATATAAGTGACCGCAAATTCCTTAAAATATTTCGGCCCCAGAATTTCTCCCGTCCCACTGGGATCGGAGATGGCGATCACATCTGCGCCCGCCTCGATCTGCGCCCGCCCAAAAGCAATCAGCTGATCGGTGATAAATTCCAGATACCGGTGGGCCTCTTCATTCTTTTTCCGCAGCTCTTTGTAGAAATTAACCGGCTCCATCACAGAACTTGCCGTACTCACCGGCCCGGTCAGATTTCCCACGATGGGAACGTCCTTTGTCTCTTCCTTTAAAATGCGGATCGCGTCCGTCACCACTTTGGCACGGCCCCTGGTGACGTCTACCGGCGTCAGCCTGTCCACCTCGCTGACAGAATCGATCACATATTCCACCACATGGGGCTCATAGATGTTGGTGCCCATATCCACTTTCGCGCCCATTTCCCCGGCTTCCACCGTCATGCAGAAGGGAACGCCGACATTTTCAAAGCATCCCTTCTCATAGACAGCCTTTGCAAGATCCGCCATCTTTCTTGCGTCCGTATGGGCCTCCGGCAGATAGACCTGTACTTCTTCCATCAGATCCTTTGTTACCATGTTCATCATGCCTCCGGGACAGATACATGCCGGCCGGTCCGGACGCCCGCCTTCAAAAATGAGTTTTAGTCTTTCTTTTGGTGTCAGCATTTCTCGTTTCTCCTATGCAATCTTCATCAGGCGTTTCGCCAGTTTTACGGCTTCCACCGCATTCTGCGAGTAGCCGTCCGCACCGATCTTATCCGCATATTTCTGGGAAATCGGTCCTCCTCCGATCATGACCTTGACCTGATCGCGGATCCCGGCCTCCTCCAGTAGATGGATCACCGTCTCCATACCGCCCATGGTGGTAGTCATCAAGGTGGACATACATACAATATCTGCATGCTCTTCTTTGGCTGTATCCACAAATTTCTGCAGTTCTACGTCTCTTCCCAGATCAATCATCTCAAAACCGGCGGTTTCCATCATAATCTTCACCAGATTTTTTCCGATATCGTGGGTATCGCCCTCCACTACGCCAATGACGGCCTTCGCTTTGTGGTCGTCCTTCGTTTCCGGCAGATAAGGCCGCAGAATATCCAGGCCCACATACATGGCGTCAGAGCAGAGCAGCACATCGGTTACGAAATATTCCTCCTGCTCATACATCTCACTGGCCCGGTTCATTCCGTCTACCAGTCCGTCCATGATGCCGTCAAAAGCGGGATAACCTGCATCCAGATATTCCCGGGCCGCTTCCGCCACGTCGTCTTCCTCCATCTCAAACACGCCGTCCGACAGCCGTTTCAACAAATCTTCTTTTGAACTCATCGCAGTTCCTCCTGATCCTAGATTAATACAAGTTCTTTAAAAACACCGGTTTCCAGTTTATATCCTACATTTTTGATGCACATCTGGCCTGCGAACTTTGCCTTGCCAGTCATCTGGATGCAGGCCTCGCCGTAGCGGATCCCCGGCGGAACCGGATGCTCTTTCAGTTTCCCGTGTCCGGTTCCCAGTAGTGCAAATGTGGTCTTGGGGCAGAGCAGGATCATGGTATGTTCATCCGCCAGCCTTTCCGCCTGCTTTAAAAATTCATAAGTGAAATCCTCTACCACCTGTCCGGCCATCTTTGGCCCCAGAATATTCACCCCGCCGGTGGAATCTGCGTAACTGATCAGATCCACTCCATATTTTTTCGCTTCTTCCATAAATCTTAGTATTTCTTTTCCCAGTTTCCAGAATACCTCTTTCATCAATTCCGGCTGCTTTCTCATGGCCTTAAAAACATACCGGGCGTCGATCAGTACGTTCAGGATGGTAAATGGACCGGATACCTGCAGCACCACATGCTCGCCCTGCTCCCGGAGCATCCGGCAGGCCAGCAGGACTTCATGGATCCTTCCTTTGCTAAAATCTATGGGCTGCAGCTCCAGCAGTTCTTCCGGCTTCGTGCAGAGATACTCCTTTGCCCGGGGCCCTGTCTTATCATTTCCGTAATTCACCAGGCCTCCCATGGCTTCCGCCTCTACTGTATGGCAAAAAGGCAGTTCACAGAAAGCCGCGCCGTCATGCGCTTTCAGAGCCCTGGACAGTTTCGCCATGGCGTCCGCATGGAGATAGGCATCCGGAAAGGTAAGGCCAAGACCTTTCGTCACCTCAGCGTTTATCCCGGCTGAATTATCATAGGTACAGTTAAAATCTTTGATCTCTCCCAAGGTAAGCCCTCCTTTTTCATCTCCCTATGCCCATGGCAGAAGTATAACACAAAGCAGAGCTTCCGGCTACCTTAACCCGCTTTCTTAATCCAGCGGCAGGGATCCTGCTTCTGAAGTTATAGACATATTCTATTGCTGACTTTGTACATTAGAAAAAGCAATTTGCCATCTAAACGACAAAAGACTATACTGAATAACAGATATGAATAAGGAGGTAATCACCATGTCTATTACTGCAGAAACTGCGAAAGCACATGCAAATGATCCGGCCGTATTGTGCTGCCGCGCGGAAGCCGGCATCACCATCGAAGCTGCCAATCTGGAGGATCCGGCCATCTTTGATGAACTGGTAGATTCCGGGCTCCTTACCCTGGACGGCTGCCTGACGATCGGACAGGTACTGGGCGCAACGTTGACCAGAACCAGCGATTCTTTATCCCCATTAACCCCAGACAATGTTGAAGGATACAAAGATTCCGTACCGGAAGAAGAACCGGAAGCTGATCCTGTCGAATCCTCTCAGCCGGCAGCGGTCAGTGTCTCAGGCGCAGTAGCACAGATCCAGCATGGAAAAGTCGTTATTTCCATCAAAGAAGGAAAGGACATCTATCTGGAGCTTCCGATATAAACAGGACTGATACCTTTTTATGACATATTTTCCCTTTTCAATGAACGCGCAAACGAAAGAGAGACAGCGGCATATGCTGCTGTCTCTCTTTCGTTTGCGTGAAATGGCCAGACTCCTGTATAACATCCGGCCGCCTCGCATGATTGTCTCACAGACTTTCACTTTATAAGATTTTGGATAAAAATTCTTTTAACCGGGGCTCCTTCGGATGAGCGAAAAACTCCTCCGGAGGCGCTTCTTCTTTAATCTGTCCGTCGTCCATGAAAATGACTCTGGACGCCACTTCTCTTGCAAATCCCATCTCATGGGTGACCACCACCATGGTCATTCCATCCCGCGCCAGCTCCTTCATCAGTTCCAGCACCTCTCCTACCATCTCCGGGTCCAGAGCGGAAGTCGGCTCGTCAAACAGGATCACATCCGGATTCATGGCCAGGGAACGGATAATCGCAACCCTCTGCTTCTGTCCGCCGGACAGAGTAGACGGATAAACATCCGCCTTATCGTCCAGGCCGATCCGCCGCAAAAGCTCCATGGCCTGCTCTTTCGTCTCCTTCATGATCTCTTCTTTGGTCGTATCAACCGGCATAAGTTCCAGTTTATCTGCGCCGCGGAATGTATTTTTCAGACGGATCATCCGGTTTTTCCGCTTCGCTTTCTTCAGGTCCTGACATTTCAGGTATGCAGGCGCCAGCATAATGTTCTGCAGCACCGTTTTATTCTGAAAGAGATTAAAATGCTGGAATACCATGCCCATATGGCGGCGGTGCACATTGATATCCACCTTCATATCGGCAATGTCCACGCCATTAAAGATGATGCTTCCGCCGGTCGGGTCTTCCATACAGTTCAGGCACCGGAGAAAGGTACTCTTTCCGGAGCCGGAAGGTCCAAGCACAGCCACGATATCCCCTTTATTGATGGTGATATTGATATCTTTCAGCACATCTGTGCCGTCAAAGCTTTTCCTGAGGTTAATTACTTCGATCACTCTTCTTCAGGCTCCTTTCCAATAATTTGATCAACAGCGTGATGATCAGTACCAGCGCAATGTAGATCAGCGCCATTACCAGATACGGAACCATGAACTCATAGCTGTTGCTTCCAATGTAGTTAAACGCCACATACAGATCCGCCGCTCCGACAAAGCTGACTACGGATGTCTCTTTGATCAATGCGATAAATTCATTTCCCAGCGTAGGCAGGATATTTTTCACCGCCTGGGGGATCACGATCTTCTTCATGGTCGTGCCAAAGCCGAGTCCCACCGCACGGCCTGCCTCCATCTGTCCGGGATCCACCGACTGGATTCCGCTTCGCATGATCTCAGATATGTACGCTCCGCTGTTCAGTCCGAATACCAGCATCGCCACCTGGACTCCCGTGATCTGCCAGCCGATCAGCGGCAGCAGCACATAGTAAAATACCAGCAGCTGAACCACTGTCGGCGTTCCCCGAAACAGCGCCACATAGAAACTGCAGATCCCGTTCAGGATCCGGGGCAGCCGCTTATACTTGGGGATCACCCGCACGGTCGCGATCAAGGTTCCGATCAGGATACCGATCAGCAGGCCAGTAACCGCGATCAGCAACGTATTCTGCAGACCTTCCACAACTCTTACATAGCCGTTCTGGTCCAGAAATATCTCGATAAATCTCTCTACTTTCTGACTAAAATTGCCCATTGCTTTCCCTTCTTAAAAGAAGGAAGGCGCTGTCAGACCAACTGCCGCCTTCCTTTTCATTTTCTTCTTACTGAAACGCTTCTTACTGCACTTCGTTGATAGCTTCTGTGATCGCTGCTGCCGGAGCCGCGTCGATGATCACATACTGGATCTTGCCCTGAAGCATATCCTGCACTGCCAGAGAACCATTCTTATATGGTACACATTTTGCCGGAAGTCCTTCAAAGCCCCAGTCTGCATCGCCTTCTACATAGAACTGTCCGGTAGTTCCCTGCTGTACGCCAACGGAATCGGAAGAGTCAAGCTCTGCAAGCTTTGCTGCCACCGCGTCCGCATCTGCACAGTCATCAAAGGAAGTATCTGTGCTTGGCACGATCAGACGCTGAGATGCCTGATAATAAGAGTCCGTAAAGGTTACCAGTTCTTCTCTTTCCTCATTGATGGTAAGACCGGCCATTGCGATATCACATTTATGCTGTCCGACAGACAGACATACCGCGTCAAAATCCATGTTCTGGATCACCAGTTCCTGTCCAAGCTCTTCTGCAAAAAGGGCTGCCAGTTCCATATCGATCCCGTAATAATTATCGCCCTGTGTATATTCAAAGGGTTCAAAAGCCGCATTGGTAGCTACCACAAGCTGATCCTTGGAAGTATCCAGCTCAGCAGACTGCACTGCTTCCGGCTCGCCGTCGCCAAAATACTTATCGCAGATCTCATCAAAGGTGCCGTCCTCCAGAACCTTTGCGATAAATGCGTTCGCCTGCTCCAGAAGTTCCGGCTGATCTTTGTCCACGCCGAATGCATATTCTTCATCCGTCAGATCAATATCGATCACTTTGGCTGTCGTTGCTCCGCTTTCTGCGCCGTCCTTTCCTTCCTCTGAACTTCCGCCGCATCCGGCAAGTGTCCCACAGGCCAGAACCAGCGCCAGGCCTAATGCTAATTTCTTCTTCATAATTCCTGTCCCTCCATTTTCCTTTCAGATGCATACGGGTGCATAAACATGCAACCGTTCTCATAATTATAACACGTTTTTTTCAAAAAGCAAGACCTAAGCCGCAATCGCCGACACCAGAGACACCAGAAGGATCAGCGCGCCCAGAACAATCCGGTAATAGCCAAAGATCTTAAAGTCGTTTTTCTTGATGTAGCCCATCAGGAATTTGATGGCTACGATGGACAATCCAAAGGAGACCAGACAGCCAAGAAGCAACAGGCCGAATTCCTCCGCCGTAAATGCAAAGCCGAATTTTGCCAGCTTTAACAGGCTTGCGCCAAACATGGCCGGGATCGCCAGAAAGAAGGTAAACTCTGCAGCCACCTCTCTGGACACGCCGATGATCAGCGCTCCTACAATGGTAGCTCCGGACCGGGAGGTGCCGGGGATCAGAGCCAGCATCTGGAAAAAGCCGATCCACAGAAGCATCCGCACCGTCAGCTCCGAGATCTTGGTGACACCGGGCTTTTTCCCTGCATTGTGATTTTCCACAACAATGAACAGGATACCATAGACGATCAGCATCACTGCCACCGGAAGGGGCTTATAAAACAGCCGGTCCAGCACGTCGTCAAAGAGGAGGCCCACTACGCCGGCCGGGACGGACGCGATCAGCACCTTGATCCACATCTGCCAGGTCAGCATTTTCTGCCGCTGCGTCTTTTTTGGTGAAAATGGGTTCAGCTTATGGAAGTACAGAACCACCACCGCCATAATGGCGCCCAGCTGGATCACCACATTGAACATTTCCATAAATGCATCGCTCATGCCGGGGGCCAGGAAATCCCCTACCAGGATCAGGTGACCGGTACTGCTGACCGGAAGCCACTCAGTGATACCTTCTACAATCCCCAGAATGATTACTTTTATAATGTCTAACATTTCTTTTTTTCCTCCGTTATTCTACTCCTCATATACCACTAATTCTCTTCGGTCTGCCAGAAAACAGAACTTCTCCATGCCGATCCGGTCCGCGCTCTGGTCCCAGGCCATCCTGGCATGTTCTTCCATCTTTTCCACTACCTGCGGCTGTCCCGCCGGAGCAAACAGCACCGTATCCTTGGCAGGCAGCATGATCACCAGATCGTCTTTGAGTTTATCTACGCAAACCTGCCAGATATGCTTTAAGCAGATGGCCGTGGCTTCGTTATGACCGTCTGCCAGGATCGCAAAGGCGCCGTACCAGGTATTGCCGATCACAAACTCCACGTCCCGCACCAGATTCTCACAGGCTGTGTGATAAAGCTCCTCGATATCACATCCCGGCGGCAGCATGGAATCCTTCAGCACTTCGTAAGTATCCCCCTGTCGCTTTATTACAAATATAATCTTCAGATCTCCCAGGAATGCCACGACCGGGGCGTCTTTTTCAGAAAAATGCTTCCCTCCCAGCGCATGGGTATCTGTAAGTTCCTTTTTGATCCACGGATAAATCTTCTCGCGGATTTCCTCCCACTGATAGCGGGATTCTTCGTACTTTTTCATACTTTCTCTCCCAATCTTTCTTCTCTTTGCCGCCCGGCGGCACATTTCTTTTCTATTCTAGCAAAAATCTCTTTATAAAGCAATTTAATAATGCTATGATATCTTAAGATATCCGGTTCTGATACCGGAACCGGAAGGTACAGGAAATTATCAGAAGATAAAACACATGGGGGACTATGGTATGAGCACAGAGAGCAGGACTTCGAATCCGATTACCGAAGGCGTGATCTGGAAACAGCTTTTGATTTTTTTCTTCCCGATCATGGTAGGAACGCTGTTCCAACAGCTATATAATACGGTAGACGCCGTGATCGTGGGCCGCTTTGTGGGAAAGCAGGCCCTGGCAAGCGTGGGCGGATCCGCCGCCGTACTTTCCAACTTTGTCATTGGCTTTTTTACCGGCCTGTCCGCCGGAGCCAGTGTGATCATCGCCCAGTTTTACGGCGCAAAAGATGAGAAAAACCTGAATAAAGGTCTGCATACAGCCTATGCCTTTTCCATCGTCGCAAGCATCCTGATCTCCATCATCGGATGGTTTGCCACGCCGGGCCTTTTGCGGCTTCTGAAGACGCCGGAAGATACCATCGCAGATTCCACGCTGTACCTTCGGATCTACTTCCTGGGCATCATTTTTACCCTGATCTACAATATGGGATCTTATATCATGCGGGCTCTGGGAGATTCCAGGCGTCCGCTTTATTACCTGATCATCTGCTGTATTTTAAATATCATCCTGGACCTGGTTGCCGTTGTAGGCCTTGGCATGGGCATTGCAGGCGCCGCTATTGCCACTGTGATCTCCCAGGCAGTAAGCGCGGGGCTAGTGTCCCGGGCTCTGATGAAATCTTACGATATGCTGCGCCTGCGGCTTCGGGCCATCCGGATCCATCCGGATCTTCTCAGGGCAGAATTCCGCATCGGCCTACCGGGCGGGCTCCAGTCCTGCGCATACAGCATCTCCAATATCATCATACAGACCGCCATCAACAACTTTGGAACAGATACGGCGGCGGCCTGGGCGGCGTTTGGAAAGGTAGACGCCATCTTCTGGACCATTACCGGCTCCTTTGGCATCACCATCGCCACCTTCGCCGGCCAGAATTACGGCGCCAGAAAATACGAACGGATCCAGCGAAGTGTACGGGTGTGCCTTGGCATGTCCCTGGCATTGTGCGGCGGACTTCTGGTCTTCCTTTTCGTCTGCTGCCGCCCCCTCTACTATGCCTTTACTACAGATCCCAACGTAGTAGATATCGGAGTATTCATGCTGCGGACCATCGCTCCAAGTTATGTAATCTACATCTTTGTGGAAATTTTCTCCGGCGCTCTTCGCGGCATCGGCGACGTACTGATCCCGGTATGTATTACCATGGGCGGCGTACTGATCATCCGCCTGTCCTGGATCTTGTTCGTCACCCCCATGACCGGAGAATTGTCCACCCTGCTGTACAGCTATCCCCTGGCCTGGGGAGCGACACTGCTTTTGCTGGCGCCTTATTACTGGCGCAGGAAGAACCGGCTCCTTGTCTCAGGTGAAGCGGGCCGATAATTCCCACACTTTCCCCCTGCAAAGATTACGGGGCAGGAAGCGGCTTTTTCCAGTCGCTTCCTGCCCCGTTTCAAATGAGCGGTTTCGCACTTCTAAGATTTAGAATTTCTCGTAATGTACCTTCTCCATCGGCAGCTTGTCAAGCTCATAAGCAGCCGGTTTTGCAGCAGGCATACCAAGAGACAGGATAGCCTGGAGTTTGTAGTTCTCCGGGAATCCAAGTCTTGCGCGTACATACTCCTCTGTAGTCGTATCCGCGTCAGCTTTACGCAGTCTTCCCTGGATCCAGCAGCTTCCCAGTCCCAGATGATCTGCCATCAGATGCATGTTGGTCATAGCTACGGAGCAGTCTTCTACCCATACGTCCTGCTTGTCAGCGTCTCCGATCACAACGATGGCGCATTTTGCTTCTTTGAGCATGGCAACGCCGCCTTCCCGGCATCCGGACAGTTCATCCAGCATAGCCCTGTCTCTTACTACAATAAACTCCCAGGGGCGGATCGCTTTTCCGGATTCTGCAAGAAGACCTGCCTGCAGCACTTTGGTAAGGCTCTCTTCCGGGATATCCTCTTCTGTGTATTTGCGGATGCTTCTGCGGTTTCTCATGATGTCTAATAATTCCATAATGATTCTTCCTTTCTATTGAATATAAATAATTTACTTTCTGACCTTTTCCACGTTCAGAAGGATTGCCGTCATATACAGTATAACAGCAATCCTTCTTTTTTGCATTATATATTATGGGGGGACTACAACTCTAAGTATGCTTTCAGCACCTCATTTAAATCTGCCGCGATTCCATAGTCGGCAATGTTGTAAATCGGCGCATTCTCATCTGTGTTGATGGCAACCATCAGCCTGGTATCCTTGATGCCTTCCGTGTGCTGGATCGCACCGGAAACTCCCAGTGAGATACAGATCTTCGGACGGATGGTAAATCCAGTCTGTCCGATCTGGTTCTGGAATGGGATCTGGCCTGTATCTGCCAGCGGTCTTGTTCCACCGATGGCAGCCCCGATCTTGTCCGCAAATGCTTTCAAAAGTGCAAAGCTTTCCGGCTCTTCGGCCCCTCTTCCGCCTACGACTACCACTTCAGCCGCAAGGATGCTGTCTGTTTCTGCTTCTGCAGGAACTGCTCCGACCACCTCAACCTTGGAAGCCGGAAGTGCGATATCATCAAAATACGTCACTTCTGCAGATCCTTCTCCTTCATAAGGAGTATAAACGCCCGGTCTTACTGTCATCATCTGGGGATAATAACCTTCTTTGGTCACGATGGTAACGAATACATTCTCGCCAAAGGAAGGCTTGTTCTGTTTGATATAGTAAGTGCCGTCTTCTCTCCTGGCCACCAGAAGTTCTGTACAGTCTGCGGTAAGTCCACAGTTCAGCTTCACTGCCACTCTGGAGAAGATGGAGCGTCCCATGGGTGTTGCCGGTACCAGCACGCTGGAAGGATCGATCTTCTTCAGCATATCGGCGATCACCTGGCTTAACGCGTCATCCTGAAATGCACAGTCTCTGTCTGTCTTGACTGCATAAATTTCATCTGCGCCTGACTGTTTTAACTGATCTGTAAGAGCTTCACACTTTTCTCCGGCAACGATCACCTGGATCGGTTCGCCTGTTGTTTCTTTGATGCTGTGTGCTGCGGAGATCAGTTCTGCTGTGACAGGCTCAATTTTTCCATTATAATTTTCTGCGTATACGCAAATTCCCTTAGCCATTACTCTTTTCCTTTCTCCGTCTCAATTAACTCTTTCAGTTTTTCAGCCAGTTCTTTCGGTGTACCCGTCAGGAACTCTGCCTTCCTGTCGCTTTCAGGCTCAAAGGAGTCTGTTACGATGGTCGGAGATCCTTTCAGACCAATTTCCTCAGGATCCATGCCCATCTCAGCATTGGTATAGGTAGCCAGCGGTTTGGACTTTGCCGCACGTTTGGTACGAAGGGTGGCAAGTCTTGGCTCATTGGCTCCGAAGTTTACGCTTACCAGCGCCGGCAGCGCCGCCTTGATGGTCAGATCCAGTCCCTGGAACTTCTTCATAATTGTTACCTTGTCCGGCTCGCTCTCGTCATAAGAAACAGCCTGGATCTCTGTGACATGCGGAATATCGAGGTATTCTGCAACCATGGCTCCTACCTGGCCGGTAGCGCCGTCTGCTGACAGCGCTCCGCCCATGATGAGGTCAAATGTACCATATTTCTTAATTCCTTCTGCCAGAACCTTCGCAGTCGCGATGGTATCTGCACCGCCGAATACACGATCGGTGATCAGGCAGCTCTCGTCACATCCAAGTGCCATAGCGTCTCTTAATGATTTTTCCGCATCCGGAGGTCCCATGGTAAATACCACTACCTTGCCGCCTGTCTGTTCTTTCAGGACAAGCGCCGCCTCGATGGCGTTCAAGTCGGAAGGATTGATCATTCCTTCTGAGCTTGCGCGCACCAGGGCATGTGTTTCGGGATCTACAGACACATCGTTTGAAACCGGAACCTGTTTAATCAGAACTGCTATATTCATATCTATTCTTCTCTCCGTTCCCTTTTACTTATTTCATCAGACGCTTAAATGCCCAGTCCTCCAGAAGTGGAGTAGACTCTCCGCGCATGATCAGTTTCGCAAGGTCTCTGCTGGATGCAGGAGCTTCGATCACGCCGTTTCCGCCGTATCCTGTTGCCAGGTAGTATCCTTCTACCGGAGTCTCGCCCAGGATCGGAAGGAAGTCTTTTGGCTCTGCCCTGTAGGACAGCCAGGAGGAAACCAGTCCGCTGTCTACGATGCCCGGAACCTTTGCTTCCAGCTGGTCTAACAGGAAGTCGATGAAGTAGTCATCGGTTCCGCCTGTTGCCGGCAGCTTGTCCGGATCCCACTGACCTGCATGCATCGGGTTGTTCAGATCCATGGACAGGTGGGACTTGCAGATGAAGATGTTGTCTCCTGCTCTTAAGGCGTAGAACTCAGGATATTTCAGTACCGGGAAGGTGTAGCTTAATTTCTTTCCCGGAGGACACAGGAAGAAGGCTTCTGCCTTGGTATGCCAGATCGGAACATCCAGTCCTACCATATCTCCTGTGAATTTGCTCCACGGTCCTGTACAGTCTACTACAACGTCAAAGTCATAGGTAATGCCTTCGTCTGTCTTCAGGCCTGTAACCTTGTCGCCTTCTTTGATCACTTCGGTTACCTTCACGCCGGTCTTGATCGTGCCGCCGTTTTTCTGCATTTTCTTTGCATAGGTGTTGGAGATCATGGTTCCGTCAAAGTATCCGTCATCCTGTGTGTATCCTGCTCCCAGGATGTTCTCTGTGGAGATATCCGGAAGGATCTCTTTGATGCGGTCTTTGTCAGTGATGTACTCGCCGCTGTAGCCGGCTGCTTTTGCAAGCGCGATCCCGGTCTTGATGGTAGCCTCTACCTTCTCGTTGGTGGCAACAACCAAGGTACCAGTCTTGTCAAATCCTGCGCTTCCTTTTTCCTCTGCTTCCATCTTCAGATAGGACTCAAAGCCGTAAAGTCTTACGTCCCAGTATCTGTTTCTTAAAGAATCATCAAACAGACATACGGTTCCTGCTGATTTTGCTGTGGAAGCTCCGCCGATGGTATCTTTCTCGAATACGATCACCTCTGCGTTATCATAGAGGCTTAAGTGATATCCGAGACATGCTCCTGAGATTCCTCCGCCGATAATACCAATCTTTTTCTTTTCCATACTATTACCTGCCTTTCTTTTTCTTCTTTATTTAACATGGTCATCCATGTTATCTACTTCTAAAATGGTCTGTAAAAGGAGCTGCGCTCCCTGTTCGATATCTGCGTCTTCCGTAAATTCATACCTGGAGTGGCTGATGCCGTCCACGCTTGGCACAAAGATCATGCCGGTAGGAAATACAGCTGTCATAATGAGAGAATCGTGGAAGGCTCCGCTTGGGACTACCTTGTAATCCACGCCCATCTTCTGCACCTCTGTCTCAATCGCGGCTTTTACCCATTCGGACATGGGCGCCGGCTCATGATAGGAGATCTGGGTAAATGTGTACTCCTCGCCCATCTCCTTACATACCTGTTCCAGACATGCTTTCGCATGGTTCTCAATGCACCCGATCACTGCCGCGTCCTGATCGCGGATCTCCAGGTTGAAGGTACAGCTTCCGGGAACCACATTTACGGAGTTTGGCTGGACTTTGATAGTTCCCACGGTTGCCACCGTGTAATCGTTGCCATTTGTCTTTACGATCTCCGGCACTTGTGCGATAAATCTGGAAGCAGCCACCAGCGCGTCTTTCCGGTCCGCCATAATGGTACTTCCTGCATGGTTGGCCTCGCCTGTAATGGTGATCTCATACCGGCTCACACCTGCAATAGACGAGACCACTCCGATGGGAGTCTTGCTTTTATAAAGAGAAGCGCCCTGCTCTACATGAAGCTCGATAAAGCAATGTACATCTTCTGGTCTGATCCTGGCCTTTGGTGCATCTGCCACGGTGATCCCGTAAGACTTGATGACCTCGCCTCTCTCATTTCCATAAAGATCCAGGTCTGTCTCCCGGATGTCCAGATCCTGTCCGCAGATCGCGCCGCTTCCTAAAAGTCCGCTTCCAAAGCGGAATCCTTCTTCATCGGTAAATACGATCACTTCCAGGGGGTGGCGGAGTTTCTTTCCGTTTTCCACCAGAGTTTCCACTGCCTCCAGGCCGGATACACATCCCACCACTCCGTCATACTTTCCGCCGTCCGGAACGGTATCCAGATGGGATCCTGTCAGGATCGCCGGAAGGGACGGGTCCTCTCCTTCCAGTCTGGCGTGGATATTTCCGGCCTCGTCCACTCTTGGTTCGATCCCGAGTTTCCGGAAATAATTCATAAATGTTTCTCTTCCCTTTACATCTTCCGGTGAATACGCCATACGGGTAAAGGTTCCGTCTTCTTTTCTGCCACACTGATAGATTTCTTCCAGCCGGGAGTGGATCCGTTCGATGTTTACTTTCATAGTCACCCTCCATTTTTTAAATTGTTTGAACATTTTGCACAATTCTAACGCTCTATTTCTGGATTTCTTCTCTGTTTTGTCTATTATTATAGATAATAATTTAACAATCCGCATCGGCGGATGGAGATAAAAAAAAGAAAGACAATTTATCTATTTTGGATAAATTATCTTTCTCATTCATATTTATACGCGTTTCTGCGGGATATCAGGATCCGAAAAGCAAAGCGCTGTCTTCGCGCCAGGCTTCCAGGGTTCCTATATAAAGTCCCGGTTATACTTCTCAATCATCTTGTAGACCACCAGGCCGATCCGAAAAGCCAGCACTTCATTGGCATTGCTGAAGTCCACGCCCGTGATCTTTTCAATTTTTTCAATCCGGTAAGAAGCTGTCTTATAATGTACATACAGATCCTGAGCCGTCTTGGACAGATTCTGGTTCCTGTCCAGGTAGGTCTTTAAAGTAACCAGAAGATCGTCTCTTTGCGGCTTCTTGTAGTTATACAGCTTTTGCAGCCCTTCCGGCACATACTCCAGCAGCTGTTCCGGATCGTCCAGCTGGCACAGGAGTTTGAAAATGCCAAGATCGGAAAACAGTGTCACCTGGGTATTACCGTCTTCTGAGATCTCCCCGGCAATATCCACAAATGTGAAGGCTTCCGTTGCCTCTTTAAAACTTTCCGGCAGGTTGATGATCCCTTCCACCACTTTTCCCACACCGGCTTTTATCTGCATCTCTTTGTGCGAGCGGCTCACATAAGCCTGCACTTCCTCCACCACGGCGCGGATCTCTGCCCGGTACTCCTCCTGTGTCTGCTCTCTTGGAACTTCTTTGATCACCACGATCCGATCCAGATCATTGTAGATCTTCACATTTCCTGCCTGACAGGCGATGGCGTCGCTTAGAAGATTCGTCTCGCTGATCTTGGACTTAAAGTCCTTTTTCTCTCTTTCGTCTCCCTTTAATCCAAAAACGATCACCCGGAAACAACCGTTGACAGGCACGCCCAAAAGGCTAGTGTTTTTCTGCAGTTCTGAGACAGAATCAATCTTTCCGTTCAATATATTGTGCATAATATCGTTCTGGAACTTCTTTTCCAGTTCCGCCACCGAATACTGGCGCACCAGTTCAAACTGCAGGGCCCAGATCGCGCTTTCCGCAGCGATGCAGTCCATCACGTCGAGGGGCCGGTTCTGTTCCGTGATCACAAGATACAGCCGTTCCCTGAGATTCAGCTTGACTTTGATGATATACTGGTCTTTGTCCCCGTCCCCGCTTTTTTGGATCAGATATTCATAATTCGAGTAAATATCCGGCTGATAGGGTCTTGCCTCCCTTAAGATCTCAACCTCCCGGTCCGCCCCGTCAGAGGCTCCGATGCAGTTAAGCTGCCGGTTAAAGGCAGCTACGGGATTGCCGATCAGCTTGGCCAGCACCTCCAGAATGTGGTCAATCGCCACGTCCACATTCTCCGAATTCAGCACCAGGGCCGAAAAGTTGTCGTGAGTCGTCTTAAAATACTTCAGCTGGGTAACTTCTTCGTTGAAGAGCCGCTCCATCAGCCAGCTCATCACATCCCGGAAGGAAATCTCAAAAGGCATCTCCAGCACAGGGATCTGGTGTTTTCTGGAAAATTCCAGCAGATATCCGATCTTTTCCTCCGCTCCTTCTACCGGTTTACCCCGCTTCAGGATCAGGGCGCTGATCTTTTTATTTTCCAGCTCGTCGATATAGCTTTGAAACTCTTCCATCGTGCAGAAGCGAAAGGCATAAAGACCCGTCAGAAGCACCTCGCCTCCGTTGATCCACTTTACAATGTCCGGAGCTTCTATGATGGTTACGCCTTTGATCTCATTATCCAGTCCTTCTTCCCCGCTGATCAGCCGTGCTCCGTTGATCGCTTCTTCCTTTAACAGGTCTTTTACATACAACGCCATTCTTTGTCTCACCGCCATTTTTCTAAAACTCCCTTACCGATTACTTATCCATTATAACATAAAAAACGTGCGGCCGTACAGTACAAAACCGTACGACCGCTCCAGCTGTGTCTCATGTAACGCCGATTCCCGGATTCCCGGAATCCGGCGTCAGATCCGGTCCGTCTTATTTCTCCAGATAGTGCTTCGCAAGATCCTTCATGATCACAGACGCCTTGGCAAACTCACTGTATTTGGTAAACTCTACCGGGCAGTGGCTTCTGCCGTCTTTGCTTGGCGTAAAGATCATAACAGTCGGAATGCTCTGACCGATTTCCAGAGAGTCATGTCCGGCTCCGCTTGGCATTCTGCGGTATGTATAGCCTCTCTCCTTGCAGTCTTCTTCCATAAAGTCCAGCATCTCGGCAGACAGGTGTACCGGCGTGATGGTCAGTTTGTTGTCCATCTCATAGCTTCCGCCGTACTCTGCCACTTCTTTGTCCAGAGCCTTGCGGATCCGGTTGGTGATATCGTTGATGTTGTCGTTGTTCATGGAACGAATGTCAACGGTAAATTCCACCTTCTCTGCCACAATGTTCATTCCGCCCGGAACAGTGTTGATATACCCCACTGTAGAAACGGTTCCGTCCGCTTTCTCTCTTGCCCAGTCGGCGATCTTGGAAATCACCTTTGTGGCTGCGTCTACGGCGTCCATTCTCATATCCATGGGTGTGGTTCCCGCATGGTCCGCTCTTCCGTGAACGGTTACCATGTATCTCTGGATCCCGACGATCCCTTCTACCAGGCCAAGCTCTGTGCCTTCTGCGTCCAGCACCGGTCCCTGCTCAATGTGCGCTTCCAGGAAGTGCCCGATGGATCCTTCCTTCCATGCAGCCTCGCCGATCTTTTCCGGATCCAGGCCATAGCCCTTCATGGCCTCATAAATGGTCACGCCGTCGGTATCTGCAAATTTCTTAGTGTACTCTACGTCTCTGTGTCCCAGCATTGCTCCGGATCCGAAGTATCCGGTTCCGAAACGCATACCTTCCTCGTCGCAGAAGCCAACCACAACAAAGTTTCTCTTCGGAACAAATCCTTCTTCTTTTAAGATTCTTGCCACTTCAATGGCGCAGATCACACCGGCGATGCCGTCATAGTCTCCGCCGTTTACAACAGAATCATAATGAGATCCCATCATAACGCAGGGAGCGTCCGGATCCTCCCCTTTGAGGGTTCCGATCACATTGCCTGCCGCATCTTCCGTAACTTCCAGACCTGCTTCTGTCATCAGTTCCTTCAGATAGTTCACAGCGTCTCTTGCTTCTTTGGTAAACGGCAGTCTCGTACAGCCATTGCCCGGAGTTGCCGTGTACTGTTTTAAATGCTCCAGATCTCTTGCAATTCTTCCGGTTACATCTTCAATTCCCATATGCTACCTTCCTTTCCCGCAAAGGTTCCGCTCCTTTTGCGGTTCTTATTTTTTTCTGTCTATGATAAACACCTTGACCGGTGAATATAACATAGAAATGATCACCAGAACAAGTCCCAGATACGCCAGTCCGTTCATGCCTGCGGCAAGTCCGCCCTGGATCAGGAAGAAGGATATCATGATGATGATAAATGCGATCGTAAGTCCGCCTTCTTTTGTTTTAAAAAAACTGTTTTTCACCTTATCTGCCTCCTTTTATCCTGCTATCCTTATAATACCGCTGTGGCAAATACCACCAGACCGATCACGATCGTCGTCCCGATGGAAATGGGCATCAGCTTTTTCAGTACTTCGCCTTCTCTTCCCAGGATCCCCGCTGTCGTTGTACCCAGAATGATCTTGCTGGGGCTGATGGCCGCGCCGATGGCGCCGCCTGCGGTCTGCGCTCCCAGAACTGCCGCCTCGTTCAGTCCCAGAAGTCCCGCAGTCGTAGACTGGAATGCGCCAAAGAGGATGTTAGAGGACATGTTGCTGGCTGTCATAAAGGTTCCGATCAGTCCCACTACCGGTGACAAGATCGCATAAGCCTTGCCCAGCACACGGGAGATCCCGTCCGCCAGGACGTCCGTCTGTCCGGTGCCGCCCATGATCCTGGACATGATCACCAGTCCGATGACTGCGATGCCTGACGGCATGGTCATTGCCACGGATTTTGCAAACACACGCCCTGTGCCGCCCTTTTTGATCCATCCGTGGCTGCCGTAATAGATGAGTCCGATGATGGAGGACAGGAACAAAAACATGCTTGCATGGGTAAACGGAACCAGCGGAGAAAAGCTCTCCACCGCCTGATTGACAAATCCGTAACCTGTGGAGGTCTCCGCAAAGGAAAATCCGATGGAGAACTGTCCCAGGAACTCATTGATGGGTTTTACCACCAGGACAATAATGGTCAGGGCTGTCAGGATAAAGTAGGGAACAAATGCCTGAAGAAGGGACATATCGGAGGGACCCTCTTCTTCTTTGGCAGTGGTTCCGGCCCGGTTCATGATCGGGCTGTCTTCCAGTTTCCACTCCTCGCGGTACATTTTCATTCTTCCGATCAGGAATAATGCCACCAGAGATACGCAGGACGGGATAAAGCAGGAAAGTGTAGTATTTACCTGGCTTAACAGAAGTTCTCC
The DNA here is from genome assembly GCF_963929015.1 of uncultured Merdimonas sp. Lineage (NCBI taxonomy): Bacteria > Bacillati > Bacillota > Clostridia > Lachnospirales > Lachnospiraceae > Merdimonas > uncultured Merdimonas sp. The sequence goes on along the minus strand of NZ_CAWVHE010000018.1, from coordinate 203,787 downwards.
GCCGCCCTGAATCACTGCAAGGATCAGAACTGCTGGAAGACCTTTCTTCACGCCCGCGCCTTTTCCGTAGAACCAGCACATGATGAGGCCTGTGATCACATCCCATACAAACAGGAAGGCGCTGGCCCACAGAGCCGCAGCAAAATATTCCGGACTTCCTGTTGTTAGGCCGGAGGTGGAAGCAAGAGAATCCCATGCCGCCGCCAGTGTTCCAAATGTATTACCCCAGGACTGTCCCAGAAGGGGCAGGATCACCGCCCACATAGGGTGCATACCGATCCCGATCAGAAGCGGGGCGCCTACAGCAACCGGTACTCCAAATCCAGTAATGCCCTGCAGGAAACTTTCCAGGATCCAGCCAAGTGCCAGCACCAGCAAAAGCTCATTGGGAAGAAGCTTTCGCATGCCGTTCCGGATCACCAGAAAGGCTTTGGCTTCATCCGCCACCTGGTACAAAAGGATGGCCGTCCAGACGATCAAAAGGATCGGAAGCGCGCTCCAGATCCCCTTTGCTGTCTCGGACGCCAGCAGGGTAAAGTCCGCCTTATAAAAAGCCACCGCTGTAATGATCGTGATCAAAAGCCCAATAGGGGCGGCCTCAGTGGCGCCCCATTGGAACTTGATCAAAAGGAGTAATAGTACGATAATCGGCAGACAGGCCATTATCCACATAAACAGATTTGTTGGTACGTTCATTTTCTCTCTCCTAAACTACTTGTGTATTACCGTTCCGGTCTCACCGGCGATTCCGGCCGCAGCTTTGTCGAGAAGGGTGATCAGCGTACGTCTTCCCTCTCCAGACTCTGCGAAGCGGATCGCTGCTTCGATCTTCGGAAGCATGGAGCCTTTGGCAAACTGTTCCTGTGCGATGTATTCTTTCGCCTGGTCAACGGTAAGATCACTTAACCATTCCTGGTTCTCTTTCCCGAAGTTGATCGCCACCTTCTCCACGGCTGTCAGTATGATGAGGTAATCCGCGCCAAGTTCAGCGGCCAGCAGGCTGCTGGCATTATCCTTATCAATGACTGCATTGACGCCGGATAATTTTCCGTCCTCATCTACAACGGGGATGCCCCCGCCTCCGCAGGTGATCACGATATGTCCCGCGTCCACCAGCGTCTTAATGGTCAGAAGCTCCCGGATCTTCTTTGGCATCGGGGAGGCAACCACCACGCGGTATCCTCTGCCTGCGTCTTCCATGCAGGGAATACCGTTCTCCTGGTTTCTCTTTGCCTCTTCCTCGGTCAGGAACCGTCCGATGGGTTTGGTCGGATTCCGGAAAGCTTCGTCGTTTTTGTCCACCTCTACCTGGGACAGGATCGTAGAAACTTTTACGTCCATCCCTCTGCGGTGTAATTCATATTTGATCGCATTCTGCAGATCGATACCGATATATCCCTGGCTCATGGCCACACAGGTAGGAAGCGGAGTCTCCATATAATTATCGGTATAATTGGTAGCCAGCTCGTCCATCGCCTTCTGGATCATGCCCACCTGGGGGCCGTTGCCGTGGGTTACCACAAGCTCCAGCCCCTGGGCTGCCAGGTCGACGATCACCTGCGCTGTCTTTGCTACCGCCTCTTTCTGCTCCTGGATATTATTTCCCAGAGCATTTCCGCCTAATGCAATGACAACTTTCTTTTTTTCCATAACCTTGTCCTCCGTCACTCTCTATTCGGGATCGTAGCCAAGCTTCTTTGCGTATGCTGTGATCGCTTTCTCGAAGCACTCGATCGGAGGATGAACCGTACCTGCGCCGATCTGTCCGTATCCGGCGATCTTGTGCGCGATACCGGTGTTGATCACAGGCGTGATGCCTTTCTCTACCACTTTTCTTGCGTCGATGCCAAGGCAGATTCCCTGGAAGTTCCAGGTCGGAACCGTAAAGTTCGGGTTTCTGTCGATGACGATCTCCATCATCTCGTTGCTGGTACGAAGTGCATCTTCATATCCGCCTGCTCCTACGAATCTGGTAACAGCCGGAGCCGCGATCATAGCCATACCGCCGACGCCAAAGGTCTCGGTGATGGCGCTGTCGCCCATATCCGGGCAGGCGTCCTCGCCGTCATATCCGGTAAAATAAAGTCCCTGCGGAGTATTAACAGGACCTGTGAACCACTCGTCGCCCATACCTGCGATACGGATACCGAACTCATAACCATTTCTGCACATAGCGGTTACAACGGTACCATCGGTTCCGGTACGTGCGTCGTCCATTACTGCCTTGCCGGTAGCCATCATGATATTTAAGAAGAACTGATCGGTATCAGCCAGGAACTTGATCACGTCGTAACGGTCTTTTTCGTCCATATCCATCTTGGTGATGATCGGAGCCATCTCTTTTAAGAATGCAAGAGAAGCTGCGATATTTCTCTGATGGAACTCATCGCCCATGGCAACAGCCTTGGCGATCAGCGGGTTGATGGCAAGTCCGTTCTCCATGGAACGAAGGGCTTTGCCAAGTGTCGGTCCAAGGACGTCTCTCATCCAGCGCAGACGATCGATAACTTCTTCAGAATATGCACCGAAACGGAGCACTTTTCCGATCCCTTCGTTCATGGTACAGTAAGCGCGGTTTCCGCCGGTTACATTTTCTACAACAAAGACTGCCATATTCGGAGAAGTGATACCGCCCATCGGTCCTACCGCATTGACATGGTGGCAGGGGATGAATTTGATCTCGCCGTTCTCCAGCATCCTTCTTGCGTCTGCTTCATTGTCTGCCCATTCCTCGAAAAGGACTGCGCCTACACAGGAGCCCTGCATGGGATCCGGCATGTTCTTGTACTCTACCGGAGGACCTGCGTGAAGGATGACTTTTCCTTCATTGAGTTCCGGAATGACTTCTTTTGCACGGACATTGTCTCTTAAGATCGGCTGGCTTGCAACCACCTTTGCGATCACTTCCTGGTTCTTCTCGTCGATTCCCTCGTAGTTTCTCAGGAAATTCAGAACCTTGATCAGCTTCACATCTCCACCTGCCGGCGGCATCCAGTCATACTGAACCACCTCGCAGCCAAACTGCTCTACCACTTCTGCAAAGCTCTTCAGACCGATGTTGATGATCTTCGGCTTCTCGCTTAAGAGCTGACGAAGCTTCTCGGACGGAGCAGCCTTCGGGAAATCTACCACCTGTTTCGGGCGGATCTCCTTTGCAGGCTCATTAAAGTCTCTGCCGATGGCACGGATCGCGGTGCGGCATGCCAGTTTATTATTTTCACATACGATCACGCCTGCTTCTTTTAATTTATTGACAGCGTCATCGTATCCCTGGAAGTCTCTTCTGGTTCCACAGACGGTAGCGACAAAGAATACCTTTCTTCCCTGTCCCTCTGCCTTTGCCATCAGTTCCTTGATGGTCGGGAGCAGCGCGCCTGCCATATCTGCGTGTGAACCGTATCCTAACATAATGTCAAAGAGAACGGCTCCTGTAGACTCGTCGTCTACTGCTTCCTGCATACACTCAATTCGTTTTGCAGGGTCGATCATCGGGTGCGGTTTGCCCTGTGTATAAGCGTCGTCGCCCAGGTCCACAACCACGTTGCCGTCCAGCTGCAGCATATAGCCTTCAATATCTTCCGGCGGAACTTTTACGTCCATGGCGTCTTTGATCAGCATAGCCGCCTCATTTGCCAGTGTACCGCCTGAATAATATGCCTTGATGGTCTTCTTGTCTTCTGCCTTGTAGAAGGAAGACTCGTCTACTTCTACGGAAGCCTCCGGGATCTCTTCGCCTCTTACCAGGCCCACTGCCAGGCGGGCAGCCTCGTCCAGTGTATAAGCATGATAGAAGTTCTCCTCGTGATATTCCGGCTTCTCTCCAACGAACAGGGTTACGATCGGTTTGCTGAAATTGCTTAAGCGGGCCGCGATCTTATCCCGTACTTCTTTTGCCGGCGGCTTGGAAACGATCACCAGTACCTTCACTGCGTCGTCGTCTTCCATTGCGTCGATCATGTCCATCATGGTAATTCCGCCAACAGCCGCGTTCAGGTCACGTCCGCCGATTCCAATGGCGTTGGTCACGCCTTCGCCCAGTCTGTCGATGATCGTTGTCAGTTCCTGGATACCCGTACCGGAAGCCCCGATGATTCCGATCGAGCCCGGAGCCACATTATTGGTAAATGCGATCGGCACACTCTGGATAATGCCGGTACCGCAGTCCGGTCCCATCACAGCCAGTCCTTTTTCGTGTGCTTTGTTTTTCAGTTTTACTTCGTCCTCCAGCGTTACGTTATCGCTGAACATAAATACATTTAATCCCTCGTCCAGCGCGCGGTCTGCTTCCAGAGCCGCATATGCGCCAGGGATAGAGATCACTGCCAGATTCGCATCCGGCTGTTTTGCAAGAGCCTTCTCCCAGGATTTTACGCTCTCTGCGCCTTTCTTATCAGCGCTTTCGGTAGACTGCTTCTTAAAGAACTCTTCCATCTCCGCTTCGATAGTGTCAAGAAGGCTGTCATCGTCGATATCCGCAACGATAACCAGGTCGTTTGCAGATGCGGCCTCCAGTTCTTCGGTAGCCAGTCCGCTCTGTCTGTAAATATCTTTATTTGCCGGTGTCGCCATCATGATGGATACTTTCTTAACGCCCTCGATCGTAGAAATCTGGTTGGTCAGAAGCATCAGAACAACAGAATCATGATAGCTGCCCTTTTTCACAACTGTTTTTAACATAGGTTCTCCTTCCTGAATCTTCCTGATCTATTCAGCGAAACGATTCTTATGGTCGTAGCGGTCAAAATGAATATCATCGCTCTTCAGATACTCATAGATCTCATCTACGATCTCCACGCCGCCGGTCGCATATGCTTTTTCTTTTCTCAGCATTGCACGCTCGCCCGGATAGTAAACTTTGTCGTATCCTTCAGCAGTCGGCATCTCGCCCAGTTCGTCGATGGATGCAGACATAGCTTTCTTGAATTCCTCTGCTCCCACGAAACGGGCCGGATCGATCACGATGTGCATCTGTCCCAGTTCTCTTCCCTTGGAAAGGTCATGATACATGGAGCTTACGTGTTTTCCAAACGGTACGCCAAGAAGGATACCGGAGAATACGTCTACCATCATCATCAGGCCGTATCCCTTTGCTCCCGCGATCGGAAGCAGCGCATTTACATGGTTGGGGTCTGTGACCGGATTGCCCTTCTCATCTACTGCCCAGCTGTCCGGGATGCTCTCATGTCTGGAACGCTTGTCCAGGATCTTGCCCCATGCCTGTACCGTGGTAGCCATGTCAAAGACAACGGTTCTGTCGTCTGCTGTCGGCGCCGCAAAGGAAATGGGGTTGGTTCCGTAGTAGGGTTCTGTTCCGCCTACCGGAACTGCCATCGGGTCAGACTGGCAGAAGGAGATTGCAAGAAGTCCCTGCTCTGCTGCCATCTCTGTATAATATCCGATGGATCCGCTGTGGGACATATTTTTCATACCCACAACAGCGATCCCGTTCTTCTTTGCCATCTCGATGGCTTTGTCCATGCCGTATTTTGCAACCGCATATCCGCACCCGTTGTCTCCTTCGAACACGCCGGAGCAGGGGCCGGTCTCTTCCCATTCAAATTTCGGATCTGCAGTGATACCGCCTTTTGCGATACGCTCTGCATAGTATTCTACGCGGACCGCGCCGTGAGAGTGGTATCCTCTCTCGTCAGACCAGGTCATAACTTCTGCCGCGATGTCTGCGTGATCCTCATTCAGACCAGCTTTCATCAGCTTATTTTTCATCAAATTCTTTAACTCGTCATGTGAAAGCTTCATTTCAAATTTCCACCCTTTACTCTTTTTTATAACTGAACGTCTCTGTTGCAGTCTTTGGAATAAATATAAGCAAAATCTTCTTCACGTCCTATTGCGTAGCAGGCCTGCGGAACATATGCATCCAGGAATACATAGTCGCCTTTCTTCACCGGAACCCACTCGTCATCCAGTCTGTACATACCTTTACCGGACAGGAAGTACATGCCGTGCTCCTGGATGTGTGTCTCAATATATCCGTGGGAAGCGCCCAGTTTGAACTTCAGGATGTGCATGTTCATGTCAAATCCGAAATCGCCTGCTGCCGGCAGAAGGTCTTTGATATGGCAGTTGTTCATTCCTTCGTACTCTACCCACTCCATATCGTTGACATTGTTCACTACTGTGTGTGCACTATAGCCCTCGATACGGTCGTATCTTCTCTTGTAAACATACAGTTTTGCGTCTGCTCCGCTCTTGTTCTCAAATGTGATCGCATTGCTCTCAGGCGAGAAGATGTATCCGCCCTCTGTAAGCGTTGCTTCCTGATCATCATTTTTAACGGTAACTTCACCGGAAATCACATACAGGAAGGACTCGATCCCTTCTCCGCCGATGCCGGTGTTCTTGCCGCCTGCTTTTGCAGTTACCAGATAATCTGCGAAAGTTGCTCCCATGGAAGGAGATCCAAGGATCGTTACGTCGCAGTTCTCATATCCCGGTACCGCGTTCTTTACCAGTCCGTCTGGCTCAAGGAGAACATAGTTCTCTTTCTTCACAACAGAACGTGTCATCAAAAGTTCATCACGATAGCCTACCTGATTGTTTAAATAACTCATACTAAAATCTCTCCTTTTCTTATGGCTGGTCGACCATTTACTCTATTATTCATTATGACAATGAAACTGCTTTTTTTCAATTAATATTTTAGACAAAACATAGAAAATATTTTTATCCACTTTCACCCCTGATGTTAATTTTTTCACATCACACCTTTCCGTTTGTCTATGTTATAATAGATTTTGTGTATAGTATATATTTCGGGAGGTAATCAGATGTTTGAGCAAAAAACCATACCCATCGCAGACGCATCCTATGATAAATCAGCTATTATCTATTATGACCAAAAAATCACCCCAAAAGCATGTATCCTGTATTTCCATGGAGGGGGACTTTTATACGGTCACAAAGAGGACCTGCCGGAAGGGCATCTTATAAAACTGACCGAGGCGGGATATGTTATCGTTGCCTATGATTATCCCCTGGCCCCGACCGCAAAACTTCCCATGATCCTGGATGATGTGCGGGATTCTATCCATCACTATATTGACCACGCCGAAGACTACTGTGGGCAGAAGCTTCCCTACTTTCTCTGGGGACGTTCCGCCGGCGCTTACCTGTGCCTGATCGCAGCCGCCTACGGCTACTTTGAGACGCCGCCCGCGGGGATCCTGTCTTATTATGGTTACGGCTTCCTCTGCGACCACTGGTTCCAGACTCCCAGCGCCTATTATAAGACCCTGCCCCCGGTGGACGCTTCCTGTCTTGGCCGCCTGCCCTCCGGCTACGAGACAAACGGCGATCTTAACACCCACTACAGCATCTACGTCTACGCAAGGCAGACCGGCAAATGGTTCTCCCTTCTCTACGAAGGACGGGAAAAATACTTCTATCTGGACTACACCCTGCGGACCTGCCAGAGCCTGCCATGTCCACTGTTCGCTGCCCATGCCACCAACGATACCGACGTCCCCTTTGATGAATTCCGGGAACTGATCACCCGTTACAATCCCAGGACCTTTATCGCAGCCTGCAATGTCCATGACTTCGACCGGGAAGCAGACAACCAGTTCACCCCCAGGCTTCTGGACGCCACCGTTGATTTCCTGGACAAACACCTGTAACCCTTCCGGGTGCAGGGAACTGATAGCACGGCGCTCCATAAGTCCGGCAAAAAACGGCTGTTTCAGAATCTCTTACATCTGAAACAGCCGTTTTTTCAGGAATCTCCGTGTCTTTTGGTTCCCTTTCTGCTTAATACAAGCCTCTGCTTTTATTCTACTCTATAGGACGGCCGGAAGATTTCCTCTTCAGGCAGGTGCTGGTAATCTCTTTCCATATATCCATATTTCATCTTGTCATAATAAGCCTGTCCCTTTGCTTTTAATTCCGCAAGGTCGACTCCTTCCAGCTTCCGGTCCTTCATGACGGTCCGTCCGTTAATGACAGACATTTTCACATCGGTTCCATTGCCGCACATGAAAATAGTCCGTATCGGGTCGTCCACTGCGCCCATATGGAACGCATCCAGATCCACCACGATCATATCTGCTTTTGCGCCTTTGCACAGGCGTCCCAGATCCGGTCTTCCAAGCATCTTCGCCCCGCCTAAGGTAACCGCACGGTAAATATCTGCGTATGTAGATCCTTCTGCCGTTCCTTCCTGCATCCTGGAGTACATACTGGCAGTACGGATCACACCGAAAAAGTCGGGCGGGAAGGTGTCTGTTCCGATCGCTACGTTTACATTTCTCTGACAATAACGGCGGAACGTGTTCAGATGACGTCCGGTTCTTCCGATAATGATCGGGCAGTGGATCACAGTTGTTCCGTGTTTCGCCAGTATAGCGAGATCGTCTCCCTCATCCTGCACCCACTTGGTCCCCTTCAGCATAAAGGCATGCGGAATCCCTACGTCTGCGCCCAGAAATCCGATGCTCTCCAGGTATTCTACCGGTGATTTTCCTGTTCTCTCTTTGATATAATCATACTCAAATGGATTCTGCGCCGCATGAAGCTTTAACGGAACCCCAAGCTCTGTTGCATACTTGCGCGTATGGATCAGATTTTCTTCTGTCTGCATCTCTATTCGTTCCGGTTTCAGACAGCCTCGGATCAGTCCATCGTAAGCTCCGTCATATTTCTTCACAAATTTTACCGCACGTTCCAGTCCTTTTTCCCCTTCTCCCTCTTTAAACCGAACGGTCAGATTGCCGTCCGGTTTTGTGCAGGTTAATCCGCACTGATAACTGGGAGACATATAGAGGCGCAGCCCCAGATCGCCGGCATGTTCTACTGCAGCTTCCGCCTCTTCGTAAGTCTCTGCCCAACCTTTATAAAAGACAGATGTAATCGGCAACGCAGTTGTGACTCCATTCATGATCAACTGTGCATAGGCGAACCGGGACTTAAAAGCCTCCTCTTCCGGCGTCATCTTCTCATATGTCCCTTTCAGCACATACTCTTCCGATGGCCACAGACTGTTCAGTACATGATCATAGGCTTCAAAATGAATGATGTCATGGTCAATGTCGCCCAGGGCGTTCAGATCAATAAAACCTGGCATGATCACAGAATTTCCAACGTCTTCTGTCATGTCTACGTCGCCGTCATAATTTTTTCCCACATAAATAATCTCATTCCCGTCATATACTACTTCTCCATCACGAATAATCACATGATCCGTTCCGTCAAATCCGATCACAAATCTGCCTTTTAGTTTTTTCTTCATTCGTCGTGCACCTCATTTCTGTCATAATAGCCAGGAAGGGGAGAGGGAGATATCTCTCCGCTCTCCCCTTGTTCCCTCAAGAAAAACGTACCGTTTATTTGTCGAGCGTCGTTCCGGCTCTAAACGGAGCCGCGCTCTTCATGTATTTCATACAGAAGTAGAAAATCAATCCTGTCGGGATGGTTGCTGTAAAGAAGGAAATATCTACATTCACCAGTCCGATTACCACGCCAACGCACATTGCGATGATCGCTGCCCAGTTAATGCCTGCATGTTTTCCCTTTGGATCATACAGATCTTTCAATGCAGCTTCGCTGAATTTTCTTCTATGTAAAATGAAGAAGTCTGTGATCAAAATCGCAAAGATTGGTCCGAAGAATGCGGTGTAAATCTTGGTAAACAGCGCAAGTCCTGCTGCAGAGCTGTCGTCTGTCAGGATCCACGGACAGGTACATACTGCCAGGATACCGATCAGGATAACTGCTGTTCTGTGTTTCATCTTGAAAGCATCCATAAAGGCGTATGCAGGCGGGATGACGTTACTTGCCAGGTTGGTGGTCAGCTGTGCGAAGATAATAAATCCTAACGTAACAATCATAACAATCTTGTTATCAACCATCTGTGCAAATGCGTTGATCGGGTTTGCAAGACCGGTTGCCGTAGAAGCCATTGCACCGATAATACCAAGCAGCACCGTTGCCGGAACCATTGCCAGGAAGTAAGAAACTCCACGCTTAAAGCTTGACATTCCATCTTTCATCTCACGGGAATAGTCGCCGGCATTTAACATAACCGGTGTACTGTTTCCAAAGAAGGCAATAACAGCCGCTATGAACGGCATGCCCCAGGTACCGGACTTCTGCATAAGATTTTCGTTTACCACATCGCCATACTGCGTAATACACAGGTACAGCAGGTAGATCATTGCAATGGAGATTACCACGCCGCCGATATTTCCAACCCACTTTGCTCCCTGGAATCCCTTGATAGACAGAAGGATCTGAACGATCTGGAATACGATGAACCAAAGCCAGATGTTGTCAAATCCAAAGAGGGCGATGGAAATGTTGTTGATCGCAGCGCCTCCAAGCCAGGTCTGATAGCCGTACCACACGATCGCCGGCACGCCCCGGATCAGACTGGGAACAATATTACCTTTGGTACCAAACGCGCTCCGAAGCTGTACTGCATAAGGCGCGCCGGTTTTGTAACTGAACTGGTCGTTTAAGGCAATCCCGATAACCAGAATGACGGTTCCGATGGTAACTGCCATAAACAACTGGAACAGGTTCAGGCCCGCTTCCAGCTGTGCAGATCCCTGTGCCAGGGTACCAATGGAAATACATCCTCCCAGCCAGAGCATGGTATTGGATCCCCATCCCATAATTCGCTTATCCTTGGAAATCGGTTCCAGAGAAGCGCCTGACTGCTGTGTTTTTTCGTTTGTGTTTACTTCACTCATCTCTTTACTCCTTCCTTTGATGTATTGCTATTTTACCGGGGTGATATACTCACCATATCCGATAGCATCCTCTTTGTAAGTCTCTCCGTCAGCAACAACTTTTCCACGGATCACGGTGCAGACCGGAGCGCCTTTGCCTTCCAGCCCGTCGAAGCAGGATACATGACCTTTGGTCAGAAGCTTCGTCTGGTCGCACTTCCATGCCTTTTCAGGATCAACGATCACGATATCACCGTCAAATCCCAGCTCAAACGCGCCTTTTCTTCCGTACAGCCCGAAAATCTTCGCCGGATTGTAATCCATAACTTTTGCGATCAGGCTGGGGCTTAAGCCCTTCTGATTCACAACCATATCAAACATCATCGGCAGGAAGAACTGAATAGAGTTCAGGCCGCCCCATGCATGCCAGATATCCTTGGTCGCATTGTCTTTCTCTTCGTCAGCTGCCGGTGAATGGTCGCTGCCTACGCAGGAGAGTGTGCCATCCAGCACGTAATCCCACAGCTTCTCCATGGCTTCTTTGTCTCTCATCGGAGGCGTACATTTTGCCGGAGCTCCCTTTTCAAATACAAAATCTTCTGTAAATCCAAGGTAATGTGGGCAGGTCTCTGCTGTGATCGGAAGGCCTTCATGGATCGCGTCTTTGACAACCTGCGCTACCATCGGATGGCTGACATGGCAGATATGCACGCGTCCGCCGGTGGCTCTTGCCATATCAATGACATTTTTGGTAGCCACATACTCGGTCCATACATCATGGGAATCCAGAAAATCCCGGATCTTTTCCTCATTTGTCCGGCCTTCTTTGGCTTTTGCTTCTTTTTCTCTCTCCAGAACCTGTCCATACTCCTCGCAGTGGAATCCGCAGAGTGCATTGTACGGTTTCAGGGTCTCCAGCGCTTTCCGCACATTTCCAAGATTCACGGTGGGGAAGAGATCACCGTTGGGACAGGTAAAGCCCTTAAATGCTGCAACGCCGCAGTTATGAAGATCTACCAGATCGTTCATGTTATTTTTGACAGAACCCGGCTTGTCGTCAAAATCGCCGACCAGGCCGCCCCACAGAGCGTAATCTACCAGGGAGTGTCTGCTGATCTTGCTCATCTTCAGATCAAAGATCTCTTTGTTCATCAGAGACGGATCGTTGTTCAGAGGCATGTCGATCAGACAGGTGCATCCGGCAACCACCGCAGCTCTTGAACCGGTCTCAAAATCTTCACGATACTCAAATCCGGGCTCATTGAGATGAGCATGGCAGTCAATGATGCCAGGGAACACATAATTTCCTTTGGCATCGATGACTTCTTTTGCTTCCGCTTCCGTTCCTTTAGCAAGAAAAGCCGCGTACTTTCCATCCTGGATGGCGATGTCTGCTTCATAGATGCGGTCAGGAGTAACGAGTTTACCATTTCTTACCAACAAATCATACATAAAAAACTTTCCTCCTATTAAATTTTCTGAAATTTAGTTTAACACAAATTAAACTATTAAAAAACAGGTCGACCAAACCATTTTTATAAAAAATATTCTATGCTAAATTAAAGCGAAAAACAATGGAATAAAAAAGGGAAAAAATAAAATTTTTTTGTCTAATATGTATAAATTTATTTTTTTATTTCTCCGTTTATTGTAAAAAATCGCCTTTTTGTAAATGCCTTTGTATTTTTGTTTTTTTCCTGCTAAAATGTGTATGCAGGAGATCTTCTCCTTTCGTTTACGGAATTATTATACAAGATTATGAATAAGGAGCATTCGTTTATGCAGATTATGATCACAGACCTTTCCCTATACGCAAAAACGATCCTGGAGCAGCACTTCTCCTGGGCCATCCATTCTGTCTACCGGAAAACCATCAATCTGCAGTCCGGGGATTTCCTTCTGGCTCTCCAGACAGCCGGTTCCCCGCTTTCCCCCATCAGCCTGATCACAGATCTTTCTGAAGCCGGAATGGACGCGCAAAAAGCCGTGCCCGGGATGGAGATTCCTTCCTCTGCCCTTCAGACGGACCAGGCAGATGTCCGGAATCTGTTCCTGCCCCCCTTCTCCGGCAGTTTCGGGGAATTGTCCGCCTCTATCCATCAGGCGCTCTGCCAGGCAGATGACCAGGGCTTCCGGCTCCTGTTCCTTCCAGACCGGCAGGAAAATGCTTCCCTTATCATGGAAGCAGCCAAAAAAAGCCTGACAGACTGCAGGCTTTTCCTTCAAAAACAGGAGGAGGAAGCCGCGGCTGCGGCTCTTGTACGTCTGACCGGGCTTGGTATCGGTCTGACCCCTTCCGGCGACGACTTCCTCTGTGGCATGCTGGCAGGGCTGATCCTTACAAATAGTTGGGATCTCCCCTTCACCACAGCTCTCCGGCAGGAAATTTGTGCCCATCTGCATGATACCAACGACATCAGCCGGACATTTCTTTCCTGCGCGCTGGAGCGGCAGTTCAGCCTGCCCGTCGTGTCCCTTGGAAAAGCTTCCGGCGCGGTTTCTTCCCGTGAGATCCTGACCTCATTTTCAGAGATCGGACACTCCTCCGGGATCGACACTCTGTGCGGGATCTATTACGCACTGCGGTCTTTCCCCGAAGCTCTTCCTCTCATTCCCCACTAATACTTAAACATTTCAATTTTCACGCATCCCGGCATGCTGTACATCATCGTTACGATCTTCTCATCCCCGTTCTGACGCTGTATACACTGCCACTCTCCATCCCGGAATGTTCCGGTTTCTTTTGTCAGAAAATCCGATTTCCTGTGGTCTCCGGGCTTTGTATGAAACTTCACACTGCACATCATTCCGATGATTAGAAAACGGTTTTCATCCAACTCAAAAACTGCACCTGCGGATACCGGCAGCTTCCCGCCGGGATTATACGCCCCCAGCAGTACATCCGCCACAGCCTGTGCCCCGGACTCGGCCGGACTCGGAGATGGCTGCCTGGAACGGCTTCCCGTATATCTCTTACTTTACTGATTTTATTTCTTTTTGTAAAAAGCAGAAGATAATCGGTCACGCTGACGAAACCAAAGTTCAGATTATGATGTCGTCTATGGATATCGCATAGCGGCGAGGAATTATAGGACACCCCTGTAAATAACGGGGTGTCCCATTTTTTTGCACTCTTTTAGATTATTTCAGGCTTTGCTTGGAGATCAGATTGCACCAATGAGGAAAATGAGGCGAGTAACGCCGATTTTCATAATTGGTCTATTGCGCTACTTCTGACATAGATGTTTCTCCTCGCACCGTTTTTTCTTAGAGGTGACACGAGTGTTTTTGCACAATAGAAAAGCACCATATCCGTTTCTGAGCAAGATGGATATGGCGCTTTATGGACTTCATCTTCGGTTATGAAAATTTCTGCTGTCTGGCAATAGCGTGGGGCGTCAGCACAAAGCGGCGTTCATTTTACCATTGATTAACTCGGCTGACTTTGCTATTTATCAACTTTGCGTAGCAATATGCCACATACACAAATAGCCAAAATAAGAATTACTACCAGCGGCAACAAATTTTCAAGCTGAAATACGCTGTCTGTCATTACTTTGTACCCCCATGTGGCTGGAAAAATCTTCCCTATTGCCTCAAATGCCTTTGGCAGCAATTCAATCGGAAACATAATTCCAGAAAGCATGATAGAAGGCAGAAAAATGATGATAGAAACCATTGAAGTTTTTGCCTGGTCTTTTACTACTAAGCCAATTATGCTGGCAATACTAAGGGATACAGCAATAAAAATAGCAAGACTGGCAAAGTACAACGCCGGATTTTCTGGTATCTCAGCATTAAAAGCAATCGGTGCGGCAATGTATAGAATTATACTCATAATAAACAGGTGTATATATGCGGAAATATTCGTCAAAACAAGACCAAGATATAGTGGCACACCATTTGCCTTATAAACTTTTTTAATATCGCTGCTGTAAATTTCAACAAGAGAGGGCGGCAAGCCAATTAACGCACCCATTGTTACTCCGAAAACGGTCATAGACTGAATGAGTGTGTATCTTGCTTCCGGCATAACAGATGTAAATATCCCACCCATAATCGCAAAAAACAGGAGAGGAACAATATAGCAGGTTATAAGTAGTGTTTTGCTCCGTATATCTAACTTCCATTGCAGGAAAATCCCGTATAAAAAAGCACCCATCTATTATTCTCCTTTTGTAATCTTCATAAAATGTTGTTCCAGAGTACCGCGGTTTATCTGTATATCTACAATAGATTCTCCATTTTCTTTATACTGTGTAAGCAACGACAGCAATGTTTCTCCGATATTATCAGATTCGTATTTTTTGGTGCTGTTTTCTGTTTGAATTATGATGTTATAATGCCTTCCTACGGTTTCCCCCAATTGTCCAACGGTTCCAATAAAAACAATCTTCCCCTCGGACAAAATAGCAATCCGGTCACATAAATTCTCTACTTCAGCCATGTCATGGCTTGTCAATATGATTGTTTTCCCCATTGCCTTTAATTGTCGAATTTGTTTGTGTAAAGAAAGCCGTCCTTCCACATCAAGACCAGCTGTTGGCTCATCCAGAAAAAGAATGTCTGGATTTCGCGTTAGAGCGAGTGCTAAATGAAGTCGCCGCTTCTGACCTGTCGATAATTGATAATACTGTTTCTTCGCAAGGTTATAAATGCCGAGAGCCTCAAGCATTGCTTTATCAAGGGGATTTTTGTTCCATTTAGCAAACAATTTAGCCGCTTCCAATGGTTTAATATGTTCCGGCAAAGAAGCTGACTGTAATTGGATGCCTATTCTACCGTGGATTGTAATGTTTCCACTATCATATTTTCTTAGACCTTCGATACATTCAAGAGAGGTAGTTTTTCCTACGCCATTTACACCGAGCAGCGCGAAAATCTCCCCTTGCCGTACACAAAAATCCAAACCGTTCAACACAACATGGGCTCCGTAGCTTTTCTTTAAACCACTGACTTTTATAGCCTCATTCATTTCGTTCCCTCCTGAAACGGGTCAACTCCTGATTTAGAAAAATAGAAGCCCAATGCTTGCTCAACATAGCTGTTGGCAATACTTTGCTTTTCTTTCCATTCCTGCTTGGCATTTTGAAATTGCCCTAATTCAATGAGTTTAGGGAGCATACTCATATCTCCACCAGTGAAATCATTTATCATATTCCAATAGGCTTTTGCAAAATTCTGTCCCTCATCACTGTCTGCGGGAACACCTGCATTTTGAAGCCTTATCGCGTCGTCTTGAAGCTGCAAAAAAGTGTCCATAAATGCCTTTCCGCTGTCTTTGTCAAAATGGCTGCGGATATGGTCAAGGGTCTGGTCATCGAAATGCTTGATAAGCCAGTAGAAATCATTTTTCATCTGCAAATTAACAATAATGTCAGCGTATTTTTTGAAGTCAACGGACTGCATTTGAAGGACTTCCTCACGCAACGCTTCCAGTTCTCTCAACGATTCGGACAGGCTATCTATTTTTTCTTTAATGGTTGCGGCCTGTTCCGCTAGAGCAGCAGCAATTTCAGCCGGCGTGTCTAGAGGAATAAGCCGATTCTTAATATCGTTCAGGGAAAAACCTAAATGTTTGAGGGACAAAATCTGATGAAGTTTAACGATGTCTTTATCCGTATATAACCTACGCCCTCCTTCGCTTATAGCCGAGGGAGAAAGCAAGCCTTCTCTATCGTAATGTTGTAATGTCCGTACAGTGACATCCATTTTCTTTGCTACTTCGCCAACTGTCATATAGCCCTGTGGTATAGCCTTATGTTTATCCATATCGCACCTCCTGCTTATAGTATATCTTATTACGTTGCGTCACAAGCAAGTGTTTTTTGAAAAAACTCCAAGAAAAAACCATGGAACAGTGGGGCCGCCTATAAATTTTTTCATGTCACTTTACGGCACATGAATGTTTTGCTGTGATATATTAATGGCCTTAGAGTGTAACCTTCACAATCCTGTCATCCGTTAAGGCGAAGATCAGGTGGCCGCCCCGGCAGACCTTAACGGACTCTACTAGCTCAGTCCATTTCTCGTCGGTATAGACCGGATTTGGGTCGCCACACTTTTGCAGCGTTTTCTCAAAGGCCGCCTTCGTCTGGACTGATGCTGTGCATTGCCTGTTTCGCCGCAGCAATCTTTTCATCGCTTCGTTCCCGGTTCATTTCAATCATCCTGTCGTATTTGTTCATATTCTTCACCCCATCCATCTAAATTTGCCAGTAGGATTCTGGTCTGTTGCTCCCGTGCCTTCCGGGTTTCTTCGGCAAGGAGTTGGTTGCTCATTTTTCTGTAATGCTTTACTGCGCTGATATTTTTATGCCCCAGGAGCTTTGCTATCGTCCAGTCATCCAAATGCAGTTCTGTCAGCTTAACTCCGTAAGACCGCCGGAACATATGGGAGCTGAATTTGAACAGTTTCCCCTCATCATCCCGCAGATCTTCGCTTTTTATCAGTCGCAGCACCTTATGCTTTATGGTTGTATATTGAAGCGGGCGGCTGGGATCTTTGGCATCCACGAAGATGTATTCCGTTTTGGGATGCTTACTTTTGGGGACCTTTTGTGATACTTTCATTTTACTGAAAACAATCTAACGGATGAGGACAGGCCTCTGTTTGGTTGGTTTTTATGAAAGAAAAAACCAAAAATAGACGAGATTTGTTGTTGTTTCATTTCAGACTTTTGTTGTTGTTTCATTTCAGACTTCTCATTGACAAACAGTGAAACAGATGTTATAATAACATCATTATCGATTATGCCGTTATCGTAATTTGGGGAGGTCAACACATGGCCAATAGGGATCACTCCCTGGATGATGGGATCATTCAGGCTGCTTATTCGGAATTTCTTGCTTACGGCTTTCAGAAAGCCTCTCTGCACAAGATCGCCGAAAAAGCCGGTGTTACTACGGGGGCAATCTACACAAGATACAAGAATAAAGACGCGTTGTTTGCCAGTCTGCTTCAGGATTTTTTTGAGACGATGCAGGTTCTCTTTACCCCCGTTGCGGAAGAATACGAAAAAGCAAAGTTCAGCGCACAACCGGAAGATATCCTCCGCGCTATAAACGCCGAGGAACAAGTATATTTTCGGCTCCTGACCGATCACCATGACGACTGCACTTTATTTTTCTGCCGCAGCGATGGCAGCTCCATTGAAACCGTGCTGCATGAACTGATGAACCGTAAAGCGGAACAAACGGTAGAGTTCTTTTCACATATCTATGGAAAAGTGCCAAATGCCGATGCGATACGTCTTTTGATGGGCTCACAGTTCTGGTACTTCCGCCAGCTGCTGGATCAGCATATGGAGGAAGGCAGAATGCTTACCTGCTTACAGACAGTCCTTGATTTCACCAACGCTGGCTGGCGGCAGCTATGCGATACCTTGCAATAAATCCGAAAAGTTGATTCGGACGGTCCATCCGTCCGTTTCTTACGACTGTTGGTTAGAGACGGCTAACTAATAAGAAAAGAGTTTGCGATGATAGATTTTGAATTTGAATTCCAATATGCGGAGGCAAAGCTGCCCATCCTCCGACAGGTCGGCGGCGGCATCCCGGCGGGACGCTGCGTGGTGCTCTGCGGAGGCAGCGGATGCGGAAAATCCACGCTGCTGCGGTGCATCAACGGACTAATCCCACAATTTTACGAGGGAGAGCTGAAGGGCTTCTGCCGCCTGAACGGGCAGGACACCGCCGGGATGCGTATCGGCGAGATCGGTGAGCTGGCAGCATCGGTATTTCAGGATCCGCGAAGTCAGTTTTTTACCGTGAACAGTTCCAATGAAGTGGCCTTCGGTCTTGAAAATCACGGTCTGCCGCAAGATAAAATCCGACGGCGGGTAGATGAGGCCTTCCGGATCTTTCATCTGGAGCGGCTGAAGGATCGCAATGTCTACGAGTTGTCCAGCGGTGAACGGCAGCTCATCTCCATCTTGTCCGCGTGGGCAATGGACACAGATATTTTTCTGCTGGACGAGCCCACGGCCAATCTGGACTTCGCAGCCACGCAGCAGTTAAAAGAGATTCTGCTTGCCCTGAAAAAGCAGGGCAAAACGCTGCTGCTCAGTGAGCATCGACTCTATTATCTTGCGGATATTGCCGATGAATATTGGGTCATGGCAGACGGCGAGATCAAAGGAAAATACACTGCCGCAGAGACAAAGGCGTTCTCGGCGGAGCGGAGACAAACACTTTCTCTGCGCACGCTCGACCTTGCGGAGATCACCGTGCCGGAGAAAGAGCTGCTGCCGAAAACCGCGCCGACGGCGCTTGCCGTCTCAGATGTCCGCTATACATACGGCAGGAAGGCCGGAGATACCCTCTCTGGTGTCAGCTTTTCCGTCCATGAGCATGAGATCGTCGGCCTTGTGGGCGCAAACGGCTGCGGCAAAACGACCATCGGTAAGCTGATCGCAGGGCTTTACCGCCCCTCCGGCGGCAGGATAATGCTTTTCGGAAAGCCGCAAAATCTAAAGCAGCTGCAAAAGCAAGTGCTGTTCATCCTACAGGAGGCGGAGTTCCAGTTCTTCACAGGCTCCGTCTTGCACGAGCTGCAATATGGACACAAGGTTACGCCGAAATTTGAGCAGAAGACGGATGCGCTTCTCAAACGCATGGATATGTGGGACTGCCGCGACCGGCATCCCTTCTCCCTCTCTGGCGGGCAGATGCAGCGTCTGACGCTGATGATGGCGTATTTATCCGACAAGTCAATCGTCATACTGGACGAGCCGACAGCAGGACAGGACGCGGAAAGTCTGGAGCGGTGCGCGGAACTGATCCGGGAGATGCGGAAGGAAAAGACTGTTCTCATCATCACCCACGACCCTGAGCTAATTGCAGGTGCGTGTGACCGCTGCATTGGGCTGTCGGATGGGCATGCAGAAATAGAATTACCCGTTCATTCGGAACGAGATTTGCAAGCAGCCCAGCGATATATGGAGGGCTTTCATCCTTCCGATGCTCCGGCGAATAAACAGCATAAAGAACGATTCCACCCGGCGACGAAGCTGCTTTACTGGCTGGCCCTGCTGGTCGTGATCTCCATGTCCAACAACCACTTAGTTTATGCCGCATATGCGGCACTGATCCTGCTGACCGCAGCGGACGGCTGGTTCGGAACGGCGCTGGCAGGCGGGATGAGCTTTGGGCTGCTGTGGGCGGCAAACGCTCTGCTGCCGGGCACGGTGTTTTCCTTTATGTTAGTGCTGTTCCCGCGCATCATCGCCATCGGCATTTCCATGCGGACGCTGATTGGACGAAATGAAGCCAGCCGCACCCTGGCAGCGCTGCGCAATCTGCACCTGCCGGAGCGATTTATCATGATCGTGGCAGTGATCTTCCGCTTTTTTCCGGTGTTGTCCGGGGATATGAAGCTGCTGCGGCAATCCATCCGCACCCGGGGCGTGTTCACATCGCCGCTTCAGAAACTGCGAGCACTGTCATCCTATATCGAAATACTGACCGTGCCGATGGCTTTGCGCGTTATCCGCATCGCCGAGACGCTGTCTGCCTCCGCCGAAACACGGGGCATCGACTTAACCCGCCGCAAAAGCAACTATCTGTCGCTTCGGTTTTCTGCGTGGGATGTTGTGTTCTGCGTCCTGCTGGCAGCATCGATCGCCGCCGGCCTTATCCTGTGATCGCCGTCTCTGCGATGTTCAACCATATTTCATTCAAAAAGGAGTCTTTACCATGAGTACTGCAAACCCCAATAAACTGAAAGTCAAGGACATCATCACCGTTGTCCTGCTGGCTCTGATCAATGTGGTCATTTTCTTCGCCAGCTCCGTCCTGTACGCAACGCCCATTACCATCATTCTGATGCCGGTATTTTTCGCCCTGCTGGAGGGCATCGTCTACTTCATCATCGGTACGAAGGTGAAAAAGCCCGGTGCGATCCTGATTTACAGTATCGTCCGTGCCATTATGGGCGGATACCTGCCGTACATCATCCTCTTTATTCTCTCCGGTGTCATTGCCGAGCTGCTGCTGTGGAAGATGGGCTACGGCAATGCGAAGGCGCTGACCGTCAGTTATATCATCAATCAGGTGCTGGCCGCATTCGGCAGCACCATCATTCCCTACGCCATCGCAGCCAAGGCTATGGCGGATCAGATGGTCACCGATGGCCGTCAGGACGCCATCCTTGCCGCATCCCAGATGCTGCAGTCCTGGGTGTCTGTGGCGCTGGTGGCCGGCGTGATCGTGGCGGCCTTTATCGGCGCAATGATCGGCAAGCGGATCGTGAAAAAGCATCTTGCTGCGTAATGCAGCCGAAAGGAGTTCACCATGAAAGAAATTGAGCCAAAGCGCTCTGCCGCCTCGTGGCTGGCAGAGCTGGCAAAAGGGCGGTACGGCGAGTACGCTTTGAGCGTCCTTACGGCGCTGCTGGGCGTCGCCTGCTCGCTTATTCCGTATTTCATCATCATCCGGCTTATCACCGCACTGGTAGACGGCACGGCGGAGCTGATGTACTGCCTGACGCTCTGCGCGTGGATGGCGGGCTTCTGGGTGCTGCGCTATTTGCTGCACAGCGTGTCCACCTCGCTTTCCCACCATGCGACGTTCCATGTGCTGGCCAATACCCGCGTCCGGCTGCTGGACAAGCTGGCGACGCTGCCGCTGGGTACGGTGCTGGATCGTTCCTCCGGCTCGTATAAGAACATCATCGTTGAGCGGGTGGATTCCATCGAGACCACCTTGGCCCACTTGCTGCCGGAAATGACTGCCAACATTGTGGGCGCGCTGGCGGTGCTGGTGCTGTTGTTCCTCGAGGACTGGCGCATGGGGCTTTCCATGCTGATCGTCGTGCCGCTGGGCATTATCTGCTTTATGTCCATGTTCAGCGGCTATCACGAGAAGTTTCAGCGCACGGTCACCGCGACAAAGGCGCTGAACGACACGGCTGTGGAATACATCAGCGGCATTGAGGTCATCAAGGCCTTCGGTCAGTCCAAAACCAGCTACGCAAAGTTTGTCTCCGCCGCAAAGGAGGGCGCAGACTGCTTTATTGACTGGATGCGGGGCAGTTTGTTCGGCCAGGTGGCGGGCATGGCGATATTTCCCTCTACGCTGCTGGGCATTCTGCCGGTGGGGTGCATGCTCTATATGCACGGCACACTGCCGGCAGAGACATTCCTGTCGATCATTGTCCTCTCCTTTGGTGTTATGCAGCCGCTGATCACCGCCTTTTCCTACACAGACGACATCGCCCAGGTAACGACCATCATCGGCGAGGTGGCGGAGGTGCTGTCCGGTGAGGATATGCATCGCCCGGAAAGCGCGGAAAAGCTGCCGGCCGATAACGCCATCCAACTGAAGGATGTCCGCTTTGCCTATCACGACAAGGAGATACTGCACGGAATCGATCTGCACATTGCCCCGGGGACAGTCAATGCTCTTGTGGGCCCCTCCGGCAGCGGAAAGTCCACCATCGCCCGGCTTATCGCCTCCCTGTGGGATGTAAAGGACGGAGAAATCGACCTGGGCGGCGTGGACATTCGCACGCTGCCGCTGGCGGAGTGCACGAAGCACATCGCCTATGTGTCGCAGGACAACTACCTCTTTGACCTTTCTGTCATGGACAATATCCGCATGGGCAGAAAGGGTGCGACCGATGCGGAGGTCATTGACGCCGCGAAGAAATGCGGCTGCCACGAGTTCATAATGGGGCTGGAGAACGGCTATCAGACCGTATGCGGTGCATCCGGCGGTCACCTGTCCGGCGGTGAGCGGCAGCGCATCTCCATTGCCCGTGCCATGCTGAAGGACGCGCCGATCGTCATTCTCGACGAGGCAACGTCCTATACAGACCCGGAAAACGAGGCGGTCATCCAGTCGGCACTGGGAAGGCTGGTGCGGGGCAAGACGCTGCTGGTCATTGCCCACCGGCTGTCCACCATTGCGGACGCCGATCAGATCATTGTTGTCAATCAAGGCAAGATCGAAGCGACCGGCACGCAGGCGGAGCTTCTTGCGTCCTGCCCCCTTTATCAAACCATGTGGGAGGCCCACATCAGCGTCAAAGACGACGGGGAGGTGGCGTAATGCTCAAGACACTGAAAAAATTTTTTGCCTTCTGCGGGGTGGACAACCGCAGGCTGTTTATAACATCTATCTGGCTGGGCGTGGTCAGCGCCATTTGCTCCGCCATGCGTATTCCTGCCGCTGCCATCGTCATTCAGGCACTGCTGCAAAAGAATGTCACCGTGGCGACACTCTGGACGAGCCTTGGAATCATCGTCGCTTCTCTGATCGTGACCATCGCCATCAACATGAAGGCCACCATGCTCCAGACCCGTGCGGGCTACCGCGCCTGCGCCAACAAACGCATCGAGATCGCCGAGCACCTGCGCTACCTGCCTATGGGCTGGTTCAATGACAACAGCCTCGGCGAGGTCACGTCCGTCACCACCAACACCATGGAAAACATGGCGAATGTGGCTACCCGCGTCGTCATGGTCACGACCCGCGGCTTTCTGACCTCCGGCATCATCGCAGCGATGATGTTCCTCTTTGACTGGCGCATGGGGCTGATCACACTGACGGGACTGGTGCTGTTCTTTGCCGTCAACGCCGCCATGCAGCGGGCGGAGCAGACCCTTTCCCAGCGGAAGTTCAATGCCGATGAGCGCCTTGTGTCCAAGGTGCTGGAATATGTGCAGGGCATCGCCGAGGTCAAGAATTTCGACCTGACCCACGACTCTGCCACGCAGGTACACGGCGCTGTGGAGGAAGCCCGCAGGGCGTCCTTTGCTATGGAGATCCCGTCGGTGCTCTATATGCTGGGGCAGTTCATCGTCAACAAGCTCACCGGCGTTGCCGTCTGCACCGCCGCTATCGTCTTTTACTTCAGCGGCACCATGGAGCTGACAAACTGCCTTTTGATGCTGATCTGCTCGTTCATCCTCTTTGAGCAGCTGGACAGCGCCGGAAGCTTTTCGGCTTTGTTCCGCTCCATCGACATCGGCGTAGATAAGGCAAGCGCAATTCTGCGCGTAGAACCCATGGACATTGACGGGGAGGAGCTTTCGCCGGAACGGGAGGACATCACCCTGTCCCATGTAGATTTCTCCTATGACAGCAAGCCCATCCTGCACGATGTGTCCCTGACCATCCCGGAGAAAACGACTGTCGCCATCGTCGGTCCCTCTGGCAGCGGCAAGACCACTCTGTGCAATCTCATGGCGCGGTTCTGGGATGTGCAGTCCGGCAGCGTGCGCCTCGGCGGACACGATGTGCGGGAATACAGCTACGACAGCCTCATCCGCAATTTCTCCTTCGTGTTTCAGCGGGTTTATCTGTTCTCGGACACCATTGCCAACAATATCCGCTTCGGCAAGCCCGACGCCTCCATGGAGGAGGTGCAGGCCGCAGCGAAAAAAGCCCGGTGCTACGACTTTATCATGGCGATGCCGGACGGCTTTGAAACTGTTATCGGTGAGGGCGGCGCGACCCTTTCCGGCGGCGAGCGGCAGCGCATCTCCATCGCCCGGGCGATTATGAAGGACGCACCTGTCATCATTCTTGACGAAGCCACAGCCAACGTAGACCCGGAGAACGAAAAGGAGCTGATGGAGGCTGTCTCGGCGCTGACCCACGATAAGACGGTCATCATGATTGCCCACCGGCTGAAAACCGTGCGCCATGCCGACCAAATTTTTGTGGTCGATCACGGTGAGATCGTCCAGCAAGGCACCCACGACGAGCTGGTGGCCGCGGACGGCCTCTACCGCCGTTTTTTAGTGGAGCGCAAGCAGGCTGCCGGGTGGAAGGTCTGACAACTTCTGTCTATAGGATAGAAAAGAACTCGTATCAGCACTTTGCCGATACGAGTTCTTTTACGCTCAGTTTGTTTTCTGACTCCGGTGATGAAGTGATTAGCCGTCGCTCACAGTGTAAGGACATCAGTTTGGGCAGCGGTACGTGTCCGCATATTTGTCATTCCTGTATACGCTTCTTCTCATAAACCGCAGCCGCGATGCACCAGATCACGGTGGCGGTATTGGTACTGCTCTGGCTCATTACGGACATCCATGTGGCTGTCGGCACCTGCATGGCCTGTGCAATATCAGGAACAGCAACCAGCAGAATGTTCCATGTGACCGGATGGAAAGCGAGTATCCATCTGGGATACCGGGTTTTACCGGCAAGCAGCATCACGAAATGGATGCCGAAAACCAATAGCATCGGAACATACATGGGAATGCCCGGTAATATCTGCCGTTTGAGGTGGTATTGCTTCTCCTTGCTTGCATCTGCATTTTCAGCCAGCAGCACACTCAACCGCGCATCAAAAAATGCATTAAGCTCCTTGGCCTGCGAGGGAAAGCACTGTGCCGCAGTCTCCCGAAAATCACGGGATAGATAGGTTTCCTTCATCGTCCTGCCTCCGTCCCAGCTTTCACGAAGCCCTTCTTTTTATACCCGCAGTCGCAGTATGGGCCGCCGGAGGCGAGAGTGTACTGCCGCACAAAGTCGGTCACGCCGCCCGCCTCGCTCATGGTGTAGTCCAGACGGCACAGCGCGGGAGTGAGGTCATATAGCCCCAGCTTTTTCATTAGCACGCAGATGCCGCATTTGGTGAAGCGTCCCTCGTAGCCGCTGCCGTCGGGATATTCGTAAAACTCCATGTTCCACGAATATGGGTTGCGGTCGGCGGCTTTCAAGGTGGCGGTCGCCTTCATGCCGGAAATATCTTTGGGGGTAAACTTGTTTTTTCCGCTCTTGCGGCAAAACCATTTCAGCGGCTTTGTCATCATGGATTTTGCATAATACTCCGTCAGCCGCTCCACATCCGGGCGCTCCGGCATGGAGAGAATAAACGCACCGATCATCGCGCAGTTGACGAGGTTCATCTTGAACCGGTCGCCTTTTTCAAATTCAGGCAGCTCGGAGATGATCTCCCTGTATTTCGGCTTTGCTTTTTTTGTGATGGCTTTTGCCGTATTCGTACCGTAGCCGAACACCGCTGTCAGCTGGTTTCGGAAGGACGGCGCAAACAGCGTCCACATGCCGAAAGGCATTCCGGCGTATTTCATCGTAAGTATCTCCCGGCCTCCGCCTCCAGCGCCTGCCACACGGGATAAGCCGCGCCGTTCTCATCAAAGAACTGCTTGATATCCCGATTCAGGGCGCTCATTTCGTCTATGGCGTTCATGGCGTGGTCGGAGGCACATAGTTTGCCCAGTGAGGTGGCGCACATGAGTTTAAAGAAGCGCAGACAGGCCTTGCGGTACTTTTCGCTCTCAAAGTCTGCATCCGTCTTTGGCAAAATGTCGTGTCCCGCATTGCGTATGGCACGGTAGCCTTCAATATTGGCATCGATCACCCGTCCAAGGTACACCGTATTTCTCCTAAGCTTTTTCAGGTCGCCGTCTGTTTTATAGCAGGCGAAGGCCGCAGGCATCACAAAGGCCGCATGGCAGAGCAGATAGTCCTCCATATTCGGCTCATAGACGACCTTGTATTTGGTACCGCCGAAAATCTCTCCGATCAGTTCCGCATTGGAGACCGCCCCACGCAGCTGCCCAATGGTGATTTTTTTCAGGTCGATAGAAACGACCCGGTCAGGTTCCCGATGCCCGGCAGAGAGCGCAAAGGCAAACAAGACATTTTTCTCCGGCAGTGCCGCCGCCAGCGCTCTTGCCTGCACATTGTTACCCACAAAAACGATGTTCTTCGTCCGGTTCGTTCGTAGCGTGTCCAGAACGGAATCCAACTGTGTATAGCGCAGAACCACAAAAATCACATCGTATGCTGCATCCGGTGCAAGCGTGGTCACCACCGGAATGCGGCTGACCGATGTGCGGAGGGAGAATTGATCCTTGATCCGCAGTCCGTTCTTCCTGATTTCCTCTGCCCAGTTTCCCCGGGCAAGCAGGGTCACATCCTTTCCGGCGTGAAACAGATTCCTTGCCAGATTGCACCCTAAAACACCTGCACCATATACCAGAATTTTCATTGCTTGCCTCCAAATCTGATCTTTACAATCTGCATCTTCATCATTCCGTCACCGACCCTGGCGAGAAAACGGAAAAAGCCGCTGACGGATGGGTCTTTCAAATCGGTGTAGCCCAGCATATAGCCCCGGCTGGAGACCTGCAAACGGCTGTCCCACGCACCGATCTCTTTGGGAGCGTCGGAAACCGCGAAATACGCGCCCACATCCCTGATCTTCGCACTCTTGAGCCATGTTTTTGCAATCATCTTCACCGCCGCCCGATTTGCAGTGTCAAACACTAGCACGCTGCCCGGAAAAGCGTCTGCCATTTGCTGTACCAGCGCCTTGACCTGCTCCGTCAAAAAGTAGTAGAACACCCCGGAGGCAAAGAACACCGCACCGCCCGATGCATCGATTTTTGCAAACCACTCAGTATTATTCAAATCGCAGGGGATATTTTCCTCACGCTCCCCGGCGGGCAAAAGCTCGTTACGCACGGCTATGACATCGGGAAAGTCCAGATTGTAAATTTTACAGCTGCCGTTGTCGCAGCTTCTTCCAGTGCTGTCCAGCCCGCAGCCCAGATTGACCACCGCCGCATTGGGGTGAGATTTCAGATACTCCCGCACCTCAAAAGCAAGGTCATTCTGCCGCATGGCCACCTCCAGTGAACCGAAACGCTGCATCAGGCTGCGGGAGTTTTTCTCCGCCTCTGAAAAATCGTAGTCGATCTCGTCAATCAGGCGAACCGCTGTTTCGTCCCGGTAGAGATTCGGGTATAGTTCTGAGCAGATCTTCCGCGCATACAGCGGAATGATCAGCGTTTCCTGTACGGTGTTTTTCTCGATTTTGTATTTCACGGGTATCACTCACTTTCTGATAAATGGCAGTTCCGGCATACAGTCACGCTTGGCGATGTGTGCCAGCATTTCGGCGAACCCCTTTGGATCGCGAATCTGATATTGCATGTGATCGTATCCCTCAAACACGGGATAATGGCCGCAGGGGTAGGCTTCCATCACTGCTTGACGGTATTTGAAATGATCTTCTATACTGCCAAACTCGAAATAGGTATGTTTTTGCAATTCTTTTGAAAGCGGCGGAAAGGGTTTATCCTCCAGGCTGTCCGAAATCTGCCGCCGCAGATTTGTATAGGTCAGATTTTCGCCTGCGGCTATAAAATACGGCTTTATGGAGTCATCGTCACACCACAAAATCTTTTTCAGTGTGCCGCCCTTTGACCAATACAGGCCCTTGATGGCCAGATACAAAAAAAGTCCTCCACCTGCCGTATTTCGTCCAGCTTGCTGACATATTTCTGCCCCTCGCAGTAAACGGTGGAGGTGGGCAGAATGCAGAAATACCGATCCTGCAAATATTTCACAACCGGTTCGCTGCTTGCGCCTGTCACGCCCATAGCATGAAAGAACAGCACGGCAGGATGATTCCTGTCGCCATATGTTTGAAACAGCATTTCTATCGCCTCAGCTTTCCATAAAAAGCATCATAATCGCCGCCAGTGCTGCCGAAATGACCGCCATACCAATTGTGCCGAACAGCCACTTTTTGCCCTTATCCTTGGCTGTAATGTAGGGTTTCAGGTCTTCTGTTCCCGGAATTTCCCATGCGTTCGTATGTCCTACCCAATAGCCGTCAACCCAAAATCGGTCTATGAGATTCATAACGGACAGTATGACCAGCAGCTGCCAGAAGCCCGCAAGAAAACCCCGCGCGCCGTTCACCGCATAGACGCACACCAGCACATAGGCAATATAGCCGGGAACGCAGATGGCTTTGAACAGCAGGGCGTTTCGCTTGATTTTCGCGTGTGTTGTAAGTCCCAGCGTTACGCACCGCTCCTGCACCTCCTGGCTGTAAAGATGCACCATGTCCACCGCGCCCTTGCGGATACCGATGGCGCAAACCAAAATGAGCAGAACGCCAAGTCCTATGCCTTCTAAAATCACCTGTAAAATCATCATTTACTTCCTTATCCCAGCGCCACATCCAGCACCATCATCACGCTGAAGCCTACCGCAAAGAACACCGTTCCAAGATTCGAGTGCCGCCCCTGCGACATTTCCGGAATCAACTCCTCTACCACCACATAGAGCATGGCGCCCGCTGCAAAACTCAGCAGATACGGCAGTGCCGGGATCACAAGCTGCGCCGCGAGAAGCGTCAGCACCGCGCCGATAGGCTCGACAACGCCGGAAAGCACACCGCCGAGAAACGCTCGGCCCTTGCGTTCCCCCTCCGCCCGGAGCGGCATGGAGATGATCGCGCCCTCGGGAAAATTCTGAATGGCTATGCCAAGGGACAGGACAAGTGCGCTTGCCGCCGTAATTTGCGTATTTCCCGAAAGGAAGCCTGCATACACCACGCCGACTGCCATTCCCTCCGGGATGTTATGTAAGGTAACAGCCAGCACCATCATGGTGGTGCGCCCGAGCTTGCTTTTCGGACCCTCGGCCTGTTCACTTCCCACATGAAGATGGGGAATCAAACGGTCAAGCAGGAGCAAAAACAGCACGCCGCTCCAAAAGCCGATAAAGGCGGGGAGAAAGGACAGCTTCCCCATATCCTCCGACTGCTCAATGGCGGGGATCAGCAAGCTCCAGATGGATGCTGCCACCATCACACCGGCGGCAAAACCCGCAAGGGAGCGCTGCACCAGATCGCCAAGGGATTTTTTCATAAAGAACACGCAGGCCGAGCCCAGTGTTGTACCCAAGAAAGGGATCATGATTCCGATAAAGGTTTTCATTTGTCTCACCGCCTTTGCATTGCGTTTTTATTTGTTTCTTCTGAAGCCCGCCTCATCCCGATATTCGGGATGTTCCTTTAAGTATGGGTCTTTATCGCCGCAGATGGTATAATCGCATCGGCAGCCATCCACGCAGGTAGTCGTCCGCACCAGCCTTGCGTGGAGCAGCTCCATAGATGCGTAGTCCACATTGCACAAGGCGGGCATAATATCCGTAAGACCGTGCTTGATAGCAAACTCCGCTGCCGGGCACGCCGTAAATTCATAATAAATAGGCTTGTCGGTTTCATAAGGCGCAATCGACATCTCGTAATCGTGCCATTTATCGCAGCCGCTTTTCGCACGAACAAACGCCTTGTACATCAGCTTCCTCCAGAACGGCTTGTTGCAATCCACAAATTTCAGCTTGCGGAAAGTCGGAAGAATCAGTTTTTCCTCCATCTCTTCGATCTCACGGAACAATGTGACGGCTTTGCAGACCGCGTAATAGCTCATAATGGCGATGCAGTCGTAGGTGCCGCCTACGCCGTTGTGGAAGTTCCGCTTGCCGCCCAAATCGGTACGCCAGTCGGAGAGAAATTCCGCATACCGCCGCTGCACTTTTTCCCAAACCGCCTCCCGCTCTACTGCAGGATAGTGCAGAGCGATCTTCGCCCGTATCTCCTTCTTGCAGGGGCGGGAATACAGCACATGGCATTTGCGGTCGAATAGGAGCTTCTTGTCTTTCATCTGTTTGTTTTCGTCCTTGCTTTCTGTTTTGCGCACGAAATCGTTTAGTCCGCTTTTCGGCAGACAAACCATGCCATGCTTTTCAGGTTTCCCATGTCCACATCCGTATACATTCCATCCAGCCGTGCTTTCAGACTGGAAACCGTCTCATAGGGCGGCGTGAAGAATCCCGCCTTTTCATAAACGTGCCGGACAAACCAATCCGTCCGCTTGTGCTCGCCCTTCACATAAAAGCAGCCGCAGAATGTCCCGCCGGGTCTCAAGACCCGGAAAATCTCCCGATAAGCTGCCTCCTTGTCCGGGAAAGCGTGAAAGCCGTTCAGCGACAGAACAATGTCAAAAGAGCCGTCTGCATAGGGAAGCGCACCCACATCGCCCTGCTGAAAGGTTATGTTGTTCAGATTCAGTCGGTTCGCTTTTTCCTGCGCCTGCCCCATCATATCCGCCGAGTAATCGAGGCAAGTGATGTCCGCCTCCGGCATAGTCTGATAAACCGGCATGGTCAGAATCCCTGTTCCCACCGGCACTTCCAGCAGCTTGCCGGAGAAATGCTCCGGAATACCGGACATTGCCTTTTCCAGATAGGCGTCGTTTTCTGCCTTGTTCATTGCCCACACCAAGCGGCACACCGCTTTCCCGCTCAGGGTGGAGCAGGTGATCATGCCGTCATAAAAACTGTTTCCGCCCGTCATTCGGTACGCACCGCGAATGGCTTCTTTTCGTTCCATGGCCTTCCCTCCGTGTTTCAATCATCACGCGCCCGTTTCCAGTCTCATCTCTTCAAAAAATCCACGATCTTTGCGAAGTCCTCCTTCGCTTCCTGAAAGATCGGCAGCATACAGTAGCAATGCACCATCTTCGGGCGGGCGGACACCGTATAGGGGACATTTGCCCGTTTGCAGGCTTCCTCAAAGTCCGGCAATGCGCCGTAGAGCACCTCGTCGGCAGAATAGAAGAAGTGAATATCGCCTACGCCGGTAAAATCTCCCCGTGAGCCGGAGAGCATATAGTCCGGCACATTCTCGCAGCCATGCCGCATGAACTTTTCCACCGTCACCATAAAGGCATAGTCGATGGAAACGTCCCGTTTATTGAGTGCCTGCATCCGCGCCCTTTCCGCATCGTTCCACGGCACCTCGCCGGGGGATACGGCGACAATGTGCCTCGGTTGCGGCAGTGGCTCTGGCTGGGCGTTGTTATGCGCCGCAATGCCAAGCGCCAGCGCACCGCCGGAGGAAAAGCCGCAGGTACTGACATTTCCGCCGCCGTACAGCGTAATCATTTTTCGATAACATTCGTACACCATCGCGTAGGTTTCAGTAATGCAGTGTTCCATGCAGAGCGGGTAAAACGGAAACCACACATCACAGCCGGTCTCGCGGCAGAGCTTGCGCATCACAGGAAGGTCGCCCTTATCGGGGCCGATCACCATGCCGCCGCCAAAGAAATAGAGAATTGCGCGCTCGGACGGCTTCGGATGCTCTCGCACGATCAGGCAGGGAAAGCCGTTCACTGTGATCGTCTCATAATGTGCTTTGTGGTCGGTGGGCGTAAAAACGCCACGATGCTGGTTCTGCTTTTCAATTTCCTTTCGCAGTGCATCCTCCGGCAAGGCGAACGCCTTTTTCGCGCCGGAGAGCTTGTATACGCTGCGTAAGATAGATGCAAAGATACTCATGATTTAGCCCCCTCATTTCCGCGCCGTGATGCACAGCCAGCTTTTCTTTTTGCGTATCTGCACATCGTGAAAGCCCGCCTGCTCCAGATACGTCTTCAGCTCGGCATCCTTGTAGATGGTCATGCCGCCGATGATTTCCGTCCACTTCTTGTCCTTGTCCGTATCGCCGTTGCTTTCGTTGCAGATGAGTAATGTCCCGCCGGGCTTCAGCACCCGGTAAACCTCCCGGAAGCACTGCGGCAGATCGGGCCAGAAATAGACGGTTTCAAAGGCCGTTACCGCATCGAACCAGTCGCCTGCAAAGATCATATTCGCCACGCTGCCTTGCAGAACGGTGCAGCGGCCCACCGCTATGGCGGCCTCGTTGACCTTTTTGGATTTCTCCACACTGACGGGGGAATAGTCAATGCCCTTGACAATACCCTCCGGGCATTTTTTCAGAAGTCTCTTGATGTTCGCCCCTCCGCCGCAGCCGCAGTCCAGCACCTTGGCGTCCAGAGTAAGCTCCAAAAAGTGAAGTCCCCACCGTGCCACAGGACTGTGCCCCAGGTTCATCATGGCGACCATGATTTTCCCGCCAAGCCCCACAGGCTTTCTGGTGTTCTCAAAAAATGACATCTTATCACACCTCCGATTTCACACATTCCGCATAAGTCAGCGGGAAGGATGCCTTCAGAACAGCGCTTTTCCGCACCGCCCAGCCGTTTTGCCGTAGGAAGCGCAGGTATTCCTCGCTCGTCCATCTGCTGTGGAGAGGGAAGCCTGCCAGCTTCATGAAAAAGGCTTTGACCTTGCCGGGAAACGAATTTCCCGCGTGGGTAAAGGTGGGCGCGATGAGCACACCGTCGTCCTTCAGCACCCGGCGGATCTCGGCAAGGGCTTTCTCCGGCTGCGGCACAATGTGCAGCGCGTTGGACACGATCACCACGTCGAAGGACTCCTCCACATAGGGCAGACGGAACATATCCTGCACCGAAAAGTGCAGCTTCGCCGATCGGTTGTCCCGTTTTGCCTCGGCAATCATCTCCGGGGAGGCATCCGTCGCCTCAATGTGCGCCGCCGCGTTCACGATGTTTTTTGCAATCAACCCTGTGCCGGTGGCCAACTCCAGCACCGTCTTGGCTTTCACCTCCGGTCGGATCAGTTCATACATCTCGTCATATGCTGCCCGGTCCTTTCGCATAAAGCGGTCATACCGACCGGCATTTTTATCCCAGAAATTCTTGTGTTTTCGCATCGCTATCATTCCTTTCGACGTTAGATTCATCTAACCGATATGTGCGGTTGTTCGGTTAGATGATGCTAACCGTTGTGCCTTGGAAAAGCCGCATTTCTGCGGCCTTTCGCTTATTCAAATAACTCCCTGCAAGCACCGTACACCAGCGTTTCCAGCACCTGCGGGTACAATTCTCCGATTTGCTCCTTGTGGGAGACGGTCAAGATCAGTCCCCGTACCGTGGCGGCAGCCAAAGAGATGCCGCGATTCGGCACAAGGTCATATTTCTCCAAAAGCAGACGGATATGCGTTTCGTCATCGTGGTAATGGACATTTTTGACGCCCTCCGGCAGTCTCTGCAAAAGCAGCTTCGCATCGTTTTCAATGAAAACCATGTCGCCAGTATCAGACAGCCTCCGGCAGACGGCAAGAACCGCCTTTGCCGCACGCTCCGACGGCGGCAAGCCGTCAGTTTCGCTCAGTGCATGGTCGGCTACCCCGTAAAGCTCGGCATGGATGCCCTCTAAAACCGCAAAGAAAAGCATTTCCTTGGATTCGTAGAATTTATAGAACGAGCCCTTTGCAATGCCGACCGCCTTCGTCAGCTGCTCTACGGAGGTTTTCTTCATCCCCAGCGTGACAGCACAATGTCTCGTTTCCTTCAGCAACGCCTTGCGGAGCTGCTCAGTCTCGTAATCGGTAAAAGCCAAGGTCGCACCCTCCTTAAATATGACCATTTCGGTTCTTCTGGTCATATTATACCGCGCTTTTTTCTGGTTTGCAAGGGATGTAGAGAAAACATACGCATTTTAACAAAAAATTATTTTCCCTTAACACATTATTTCATGAAGGCGCTCCTCTTCCTTTGGCAAAGTACTGCACCCCTCTAAAATCAAAAATGCACTCCCCTCCAAACCGTAATTGCACCCCTTAACGGGTTTCTATCAAAATTAGAGTCATTTGCCATGGAATAAAGGCTGTTGATCAGCGCGTCCGAACCAGGCAAACTCTGCAACCCCTGTGCTACCATATTGTCACGCATTGGCTCTCGTCGTAGGTTCGCGATAAACTGGAAGGGGTCCATGGGAATATTAAATGTAATGCCAATGCCTATCCCATATTCTCCACGGTTCACATCCTGATAATAGGTCATGGTCTCTTTGCTCGATGTTGTAACTTCAAATCCAACCGCTTTCAAATCCTCGGCAACAGCAGCGGTTACGTCCTCCAGCATGGCAAGATCGCTGCTGCAGGAGATGGATGTACTCAATTTAACCCCATCTTTTTCACGGACGCCATGGCTGCCAAACCGTTCCGCACCAGGCCGGGTGCCGATGTAGTCGGCATAGGTTTTCTGGTTCAGGATCTCATGGGCATTGTCCTCAATGGCACGGGTGATAAATTCAGAGGCAGCTCCCACGGTCTTTTCTCTCTGATAGTCCTCATACTCCAGCATCGTGACGCTATCCGGGAAATCCCGCAGGATCTTTTCAATGAGCTTTTGCTGTTTCACTGTTGCTGGAGCCAACTTGAAAGACTCATCGATTTTTTCCACACCTTCACGGGTGGCAATGTAGGTGGCGTACCCACCAATAGGCTTTTCCTGATCCGGTTTCAGGTACTTGAACTTGGTGACCAAACGGGCCATGGGTAACCTCCTTCCGTTTTAGAGTAAAAAAGCAGGAGACCTCGAAAAAGATTTCCTGCTGAATGCGAATCATATTCTGTTCTATATCATTTAATGGCAGATCAGAGGATTGCTGTAATCACTCCCACTGCAAGACAGGCGGGGAGGCCAAGAAGCATACCAATACATGACTGCTTGACATGAAAACGGTAGTCCTTATATTCTTCCATATCCTCTGTGCCTGGTATCCTGACTTTTTTCGAATGGCAGAACCAGATGCAGTCAAGCACCAGAGCGTCATACCAATCAATGATCAGCCAGATCAGGTAGGAATCCCGAAACCCTTTCCAGAATGTATCCGCTCCATTAAACTGTTTCAGGACAACAGCGAAGATGAACACAAAAGCAAGCAGGGCAATCCCCTTTCGGAGGATATCTGCCCTGGTGAAGCGTTGTTCTCTTTTTTCGATCAATCCTAATTCCATACATTTCTCCCTTATGGCCGGAGGATAGTCTCCTACCGAGGCAAAGGGATTTTTCAGTGTCAGCGGAACAATCAGGATTGTGAATAATAAGATACCAATCAGACTTTCTATCATGACCGCCATATTCGCTACACCTCCGATATCCATTTTATCGTTTTATGGAAAGCGTCTTCACGGCTATGCCTGCAATCTTCCGGATATTGCCTCTCAATTTTAAACATTTTCAGCTTAGGCGGATTTAAGGGAACAAGAATATGGCTTGCTTTTTCATATTCCAGGACATCCATCCGGAATGCAAATCGGTGTTTTTCCAGGCGGTTTACCATATATGCCACTGCCTCTTTGCTGGGCCACATGAGATCTTCCTTTGCGTAAATAAATAAAATGTTTCCCTGAATCTTCTCCACATGAATGGCTGTATCCTCATCAAAATGTTTCAGCGGTTCTTCGTAGATGTAGGATAACTCGAACTGCTGATGGAGGATGAGGTTCCGGATTGCCGGCCCATATTTCAGATGCGCTGTCATACACGGAAAATCTTTTCCCCTGTATGTGAATTCGGAGGCAGATGAAAAAGTTTTCGATGCCATGCTTTTATTCCCGTACATGCCTCCCCATATACAGTGGATCGGGGAGAGGGCAACAACGCCGCAGATATCCGGCATAAGAGAAGCGCAAAGCAATACCAGTTCAGCGCCTTTTGAAATGCCATACATGATAATCTTTTCATATCCTTTGTTTTTCAGCCACAGGATCGCTTTTTCAAATGGATCGACAGGCACCCGAACCAGTTCTTTCGGCAGCCCGTCTACGTTCCAGTAACAAATACCTAACGCGGCGATGCCGCACCTGGCAAACATAGCACCCACATTCATCGGGATATTTTCATTCCCTTCGCTGCCGCCTACTACGATGACGACCTTTTTGGGATCATGATCCTTAACAGGGACATGATAAAGTCCATAGAAGCCCTCCTGTGCAACCGTCACATATTCCACTTTCCCAACTCTCCCTGTTTTTGCAGCTTGGATTGCTGTCCGTATTTTCTTTCTTTATCCCATTTAGAGTCCTTTTTGCAAACATAGAAATCACACTTTTCTGCGCCCTCTGCAAGTGTACCTGTCCTGTATAACACGCCGCCCATGAGATCAGCAGAAATAAAATCCATGGCACACATATAGGGTATCAGTTCTTCCAAATGCTCCTGTTTTCCAAGCGCACACAGGCCGCACCTGTGATAGTTGATGGTGTATTCGTCTGCATCCCTTCCGGGAATCGTCTCCGTCATCCAGTTGAATTCGCTGTCGGATATGGCATTTGCAATTCTGTCCTTCTTGACTTTCTTTTTTTGATATTCCATATCAAATGGATTTTTACTCCCGAAAGCTTTTTTAATGAGCGACGCCTGCATCGTGGCTGTCACCATTTCCCCGAACTGCTCATGGCTCATCGCCCCATCCATTGCCTTATAAACTGCCATCCAGACAATTCCGCCGGAAAGACAGATTCGCAGAGGATTTTTCGTAAAACCGCCTATGTCGGGTGTCCTCGCCAACATATCTTTAAAGTTTTTACGCGATTTCTTCTTCACCCTGAATGTATCCGTATTTTTGCAATTGGCTGCGATATATTTGAAAATAGCAGGTGTCATCGCTGACCACATCAGTTTTTCACAGATGGTGTTTTTCATATTCATGCTCCTTCAAAACGTACTCATAAACGAGGGACTGATTGCCGGAGCCATCCTGAAAGGGCTTCTCTGCCACTTTCTTAAATCCACGTTTTTCATAAAACTCCCACGATGCAAGAGTGTTCGTAAAAAGCCGCACACGATCTGCTCCATCAGCTTTTGCCCGATTCAAAAATTGTGTGACCAATGCGGTTCCCAACCCCTTTCTGTAATTCCTTCTGGACGAAAGGGCAACGAGTTCCAGATCGCATTTCCCAACGGTTTCCTTATCCCTTTCCTGTAGCTGACGGAAAAAGGCATCAAACTGCTTCTGGAATGGTGCTGACATTTTATATCTTTTCAGATAGAACTTGAGGAACATTTTACACCAACGGCCATAGTGCTTTTTTGTCTCATACTGAGCTGCCAGAGCCTTGCTGAAACGCTTATCATATTTTCCGCAGATAAATCCTACGACCTGATGATCCTCTGTTTCCGCCACATAGGTAAAATTACATTTTTCAATCAGAACCTGTGCATAATCACGCAAAAATATTTTATCGTTCTGATCCACAGAGCATGAAAAGAATCCTTCGTAAAAGCAATCCCCGCAGGCCGCAGCATCTTCTTCCTTATATGGACGAACAGTAAACATAGCTCTATCCTCCTATGCGCAAATAGGTTAGTTATTGCTAACTAATATTATATCAGAAGATATATGGGACTGCAATTTCTTTTTTACCTGTTAATCATTTGATAGTGACAAGACGGATCATGAGAATCCTCCTTCCGTTTTAGAGTAAAGAAAAAGCAGGAGACCTCGTAAGAGATTTCCTGCCGGGATACTATATTTCCTTATATATATTATATATATAATAGGCTGATACTAGTTTTGCGCCTTCAATCGTTTAATCAGTTGTCGAGCAAATAGTAAAGCAATTTCATCACAAGAATATGCTTTAGAATCTATAGCTTGAATATCTGCAACCGAGGGATACTTGTTCCGTAAATCTTCGTTAGTAATATTGTGAACAATCGGCAATATCAATTTCTGTCCATTTCTATTTTGCCTATTCAAGAATTCATTTAGTTCCTTTTCTGTCCATTCACGATCAAAGAAATTTTCTGAAATTACAATAATAGCAAATTCAGCTTTTTTCGTTCCATCTAAAATACGGTCTTTCCATTTATCTCCCCATTCAAGAGATTTTTTATCATAAAATATTTTCACGCCAAGTTTTTCAAGAGAATCATTCAACTCATCTACGAGATCAGCTTTGTCCTTGTTGGCATGAGAAAGAAAAACATCATATTCTGGAAGCATATTGGCTTGGTATACTGGAACCGTTGTTTTTTCGATACCATTCATTTTATCAATAAATTCCTGATCCTTACTAATACTTTTAAGACACGATACAAGTTGCCTATATGCGCCTAAGTTACGATGAAATAAAATAGTTTTAATTCTTGAACCAAGAGCATGTTCTTTCAAATATTTGTTATAAAAAATATCAAAATCATTCATCCAATCCTCACTTGGCTGATTATACTTATGTAAATCAAAATCTCCCGCTGCTGCATTAGCCGGAGGTTGAATGCTTTCTGTTCTTTTTAATAAATCATGTAGTTCCTTTTCAAATTGCGACATGCCTAATCTTCTTTCTTGCTCTTTCTTTTCCTCATACAAATAACCATCTTTAAGGATTTGTATTTGATAAGGATAGTTATCTCCCCATTGAACATGTATCAAACCAGATTCTCTTAATTCCTTAAAACAGCCTCTGAGAATCGTATCATCTCGATTACTTAAATTTTCAAATCTATTTTTCCAATAATCCGATACTTTCTCATTATCTACTATCTCTTTCAACACACTTTCTGCCTCATCGGAAATAACAATTCTATTCTCCATATGCATCTCCTTCTACATATTTTTCTCATTCTCTTTTCCAAACAACTTGAAAATTATTATATCATACTGTACGTTAAATTGTAATCTACTTTATCCATTTCACTCGTCTTCCTCCCATCCATTCTGCCAACTCACCGCATCATCGAAAGAGAACGCACCATTCAGCCTTTTGACTTCTTTGACACATTCTCCACGCAAGCGTTCCAGTGACACTGGATCGATGTTGTTATTCGCTGCAACCACGTTCATCATCACCGCCAGCTCCACAGCCTGCAAATGTCAACCACTTTTTTACATTGTTAGGTAAGATGTTTTTTACACCGTATGGTAAGGAGTTTTTTACATACCTTAGTAAGCAGATTTTTACATCGTAAGGTAAGCACTTTTTTACTTTACCCGGTAAGCAGTTTTTTACATCCCTGTTTCTCCCTGTGGGTAAAGGTCAGGGTGCTTCAGCCGGTAGGATTCCCCACGGAAAGAGTAACACTTGGCATGGTGCAGGATCCGGTCCAGCATTGCAGTGGTAAGTACCGGATCCCCCATCATCTCAGCCCAGTCAACGATCTCTTTGTTGGTGGTAAAGATGATGGAACTGGTTTCATAGGTATCACTGATAAATGTGAAAAACCTGTTTGCCTGTCCGCGGCTGATCGGTGTGTAGCCGATCTCATCAATTATGACAAGCTGCGCTTTCTTGATATTTTTGAGCCGGAATCCGGCTGCACGCTCTGTCTCTGCGGTATCAAGGATCTTGATCAGGCTGGTCATCTTCTCAAAACATACAGTATAGCCGCTGTTGACAGCCTGTAGGCCAAGGCCACAGGCAACCATGGTCTTACCGAGGCCCGGAGGCCCCGCAAAGACAAGGTTTCCGCAGTTGTCCAGCCAAGATAATTCTTTTAAAACGGAGAGTTGTGCGTGGGTGATACCTGACTCCAGCTCTTCCGGATCAAACTCTTCCAATGGTCGGATATTTGGTGGAAAATGCGCTGCGGAATAGTTGCGCTTCCGACGCCGTTCATTCCGACCTTTGACTTCGGTCTCAAGAACAGCCAGAAGGAATTCCCTGCAGGAGGAGACCTGCAGATCTGCAGTTTCCAGAAGATCCGGAAGCATACGCGCCGCGTGCTTCAAGGCGAACGTTTCAAGCAGGGCCGTGAGCCGCTGTACGGGGATATGGCCGGTATCCATACTTTTTAAGATTTCACGGTTCATCGAGCAGCAGCCTCCTTCCTTTCTGTGCGTTCCTGAAAGGCTTTTGCATAAACGGAAAGATCCGTATAGCTGACACTGCCGGATGGAACCTGGGCACGGCAGTCGTCTGTGGCCAGTTCCCGGCCGGCTTTTGCAAGGCTGTAAACAACTTTAAACTGTGAGAACTGATACCGGTATTTCTGGCAGCATTCTTTCATCACCTGCGCTACCAGGGATTTATCCGGATTCTCAGAATCAAGGAACTGTTCAATTGCCCGAAGCTGTTTGGAGATATGCCGTGGATTTTCCTTTTTCACACCATTGATGAAGTGCTGGAAGTCATAGCAGTTCCATTTCCCACGGAGACGTTCCATGATCTCGATCCAGTCTCCGGAGTCCTGTTTCCGGTGTTCCGGGAGCTGATTGACACTTCCTTTCCTCTCGCTGAGATTATGGGAACAGATATAGTTCAGCTGATCGTCATAAATGTGGATTTTCCCACTGACAACTTTGAATCGTACCGTTTTGAAAGCATAATCACGTGGAACCGAATACCTGCAAGATTTATACAGGACGTAAGGCATTGCCGCGATTTCATAAGTGCGGAACGTATTCGGAGATGTTTCATACACGGATGGAAGAAGAGGCTGCATGGCTGACCGTTCAACGCTGTCGTAGACTGCTTTTGGGACCCGTAAGGTGGAACGGTGGATCCGCTGGTTTTTGCGTTCCAGCCATCCGGGAAGGGAACGCCATACATCATCAATACAGGTGACCTTCCGCGCACTGAAGAAGTTTTTCTTCACGAACCCAACAGAGTTTTCGATAGGTCCCTTGCTTTCCGGGTCCGCCTTATTACACACCCAGAGCCGGATATCCTGTTCTGTACAGAAATCTTCAAAGGTCCTGGTCTTGATGACTTCACCATAGGTTTCACTGGAGACAAACACGGCGTCCTGATCGATGACCAGTTCTTTAGGGCGCCCTCCAAGCCTGCAGAAACTATGATAGATCGCCTTACAGGCTTCTTCCGAGTTATACTTGTGATCCTGTGCATAAACGCATAAAAAACGACTGTAACGCAGCAAAAGGCAGATGAAATGGATGTGCGTTGTTTTTGAGAGAGTCTCCTCACCGAAGTCGATGAGCATCTGTTCCCCGGGCGGTGTATCAAAAACATAATCATAGATACGGCGGTGCTCCGGTTCCCTGTTGACCTGTCCGGAATCCTCAAGATAATGGATGTAGTTCCGGAGAGTCTGCTGGTTACCGGGAAGTTTTTCATAGTCTCCGTTTTCGATGAATTTTTCTTCCAGGACATCGTAAACAGATGACATACAGAAACTTTTCCCACTGTTCGCCTCAAGGATCCTGATAATCGTGCTGCGGAAAGGTTCTGCGTCAAAGGTTTTTGGTTTTGCGAGCTTAGCGCCGGGATCATCCGGGAGCACATCCATGTCATAATACTTGCTGATCGTGGGACGGCTGGGAGGCTTGCGCCCCTGCGCTTCATAGTATCTGATAATATCAGCTTTTGTGTAACCTTGCAGTTTTAGATCCTGTATTTCCTGCATTTTTGTTTTTGTCAGCATAAAGGTCTCCTCTCTTGTGTACTGCTTACAGTATACAAAATCGGATGAACCGCTGACTCCTCCTGTGATAAAACTCGCCGCAGGGGATGTAAAAAAGTGATTACCGGACGATGGAAAAAACTCCTTACCCTGTCATGTAAAAAAGTCGTTACCGCGTGATGTAAAAAACTCCTTACCGTACCATGTAAAAAACTCCTTACCCTGTGGCTGTAAAATCACCTTACCACGCACACCACAGCCATCTTGAAGATCATCCGGTTCTGCCGGTGATCACTCTCCGCTACAATGCTTTTCAACGTGGAGGTGACGATATTAGGGAGATAGGTTTTGTTGTCCTCTGCGGAAAGATATCCGGCATAAAACAACACGGCCTTTTCGATGAATTCGCTCTTGCTGTCACAGTTGTCTTTTTTATAGAGAGTATCCGCCAGCTCCAGGGTGGACGGTCTGATCCAGAGCTGGAAGCGGCGTTTGATTTCTTTCTTTTCTGCCTCTGTATCCTGCATGTCTGAAATCCTCCTTCTTATTCATAGGAACCTGCCAAAGCACCGCGTCATTCGTTGAAACTTCTGGGCCTTGGGGGAGTTGAAGCACCTGTCCAGGAACCTATTGTTCCAAATCCGGCACCGTAATGCCATTTCTTTCAGAAGCGGCGGAAAGCCTTGAAGCGACCGGCTCTGCCGGACGCAGTGAGCTGGGGCGGGGCCGCCATGCGGCACCGTCCCTTTCTCCTGCTTGATTTTCGACCCTGTATCCGCACGGGGAACCGTCGCTTTTCCATGGGCGGAGCCTGCCTTCGCACGGGCCGCAAACGCCTCGCAAACCGGCGGGGAGGGATACTTCCTCGACCTCGCCCACAAAATCGCAACACGGGGCCGACAGGCGGCTCATAGGGGTGTTCCTTTTCGCATCACATCTCCTGAACTGGCGGCGTTGTTTCTTCTGCCTGTTCGGAAGACTGCCAGTCAATCTCCCGATCCCGCAATGCTTCTTCAAAAATCAGCTCTCTTGCTGCTATCGGAATCGTAGATTTGCGCTCGGCACGGTAGACCGCAGTAGAAACATCTTTCAGACGATAAGTCCGCCACTCCGAATCTCCCTGCTCTTTTACGCTGATCGTTCCATCGTCAAAATCAAATTCCAGGAGAGCGGTGATCCGGTCATCATGCTCCATAGCGGCGCATAAGACAGAGAAGGTCAGGTCATCGATGGGCTGATGTACTCCAAAGGAAAGCGCCAGACTGTCCAAGGTCAGCCTGCCCTCATTCTCCCGCATAAAATTCCGATAGAGATAAGCAGCACTGTAGAAGTTGTTCCGCAGGTCGGAAGTGAAATGAAAATCATCCCCGTCCTCATGGAAATGAATCACAGCAAACCGTCTGGCAGCTTCAGCCTCACGTTGTGCTTTCGCTTCTTTCTGACGGATCAGTGCTTCGATTTCCTCACGCTTTTCTTCCGGGACGAGAGACGCATGACCAATAGTATCCGACTGACCCCACATTGTACAGCGAACTATTACTGACGTAGCCGCCGCGCAGAAGGTAGTGATTAAGTAAGATGGTCACAATTATATAAATGGTGCAAAACTTGTCGTCCGTATCACCCACAATGAAAATTAGCGTAAATATGTCATAATATGATATACTTTAGAAAGTGGCGTTAGTGATATCCATAGCGGCGAGGAATTATAGGACACCCCTGTAAATAACGGGGGTGTCCCATTTTTTTGTGCTTGTTTTGGATTGTTTTGTGCCTTGCTTAGAGATCGGCTTGCACCATATCAGAAAGCGAGAGAAAAAGGCCATTTAGGATAATTGGTCTGCCGCACCACTTCTGACACGGATATTTTCTTTGCACCAATCTTTTAAGAGGGCGGTACGGATAATTACAACTATATCAATTTATGAATCATTGCCTCTGTCTTTCTCTTGCTTTGTTTGTTCACAAAATCGCAACAGTTAACCGTTATCTGCATATATGAACATCGTGTGGTAACATCCTAATAAAGTAGGGAAGTTCCCTCAACTTAAAGAAATTATCAAAACGATCTACCCTGCATTCTTTCTTCTGTATCTTCTCATGTACGACAAGACAGTGTCACGATTGTTTGATTTTCCTTATAATTTACACAGATTTTACCGAAAGTGGATAGTCACTTAATGTCGCCTATTATATTATTAAAATGGAAAGTTATATTGAATTGTATTCTGGCAGCAGAAACAATGAACACGTTTTCTATGTTTTTCACTTCAAGAGGAGAAACCAGCCTATGAAGGTAATCATTCATGATCTTGGTGATGCGGTAACCTATACACCGGAAAAAACGAGTGAGGATTCGGTTGTCCTGTATGCAAACAACCAGTATGTTTCCTGCCAGGGCTGTTTCAAGTGCTGGTTGAAGAACGCCGGTTTTTGCATCATGAAGGACTCTCTACAGCACATTGGAGCGCTCGTTGGTCAAAGTGATCCGCTGATTATCGTCAGCCGGTGCTGTTACGGAGGATACAGCAGCCCAATCAAAGCCGTCTTGGATCGTGCAATCGGCGGTTCTCTCCCGTTTTTTACCTGGCGGGGCGGGCAAACTCATCACATCAGCCGCTACCCGCGCCGGAAACTGATGTGCGTTTGCTTTTACGGGGAATACACGAAATTTGAACAGGAGATAGCCAAAGAGGTTGTCGAGCGCAACCGGCTGAATCTGGATTATGAGAAGGCGGAGGTGGTCTTCTTTGAGACTATTGAGCAGTTAAAGGAGGCCGGCTTATGAACCTTCT
This sequence comes from uncultured Merdimonas sp., assembly GCF_963929015.1. NCBI lineage: Bacteria > Bacillati > Bacillota > Clostridia > Lachnospirales > Lachnospiraceae > Merdimonas > uncultured Merdimonas sp. Next base: position 159,513 of record NZ_CAWVHE010000018.1, on the reverse strand, counting down.
GATTTTGAATGCAAGTCCCAAGAAAAAAGGCGGTGCCTCTCGTTTCTTCTCGAGGTTATTCCGGTTGTTTCTTCCGGGCACCCGAAAGAAGGTGGTGTCCCTCAGCAGTCGGCAGGATTTTCAGAAAGTTCTGGGACTGTTCCCCGACATGGATGCGGTGTGCCTTTTCGTACCTCTCTATGTAGATGGCCTTCCGTCCCATGTGGTGGAATTCCTCAACCAGGCGGAAAGCTATTGTAAAAGCCATTCCTGCCGGTTCCGGTTGTATGCGCTTTCCAACAACGGCTTTGTCGAGGGCAAACAAAACCGCCCCGCTCTGCATATGCTGCAGGCGTGGTGTGAAAGGGCAGGAATCAGTTGGGGCGGCGGAAGCGGGGTCGGCGGCGGCGTAATGCTTCAGGTGCTGGGGATCGTCTACCCGATCCTGGTGGGAGTCATCTTGCTGCAAATGGCGTTAGCCTTTTTCACTACCAGCACCGTTCCAAGTGAATTGTGGTGTTCTCTAGCCATCCAGATATGCACATGGCTTTTTCTCAACAGCGGCATGTTGTTCTGTATGGCACGTCTTTCGGCGGCAGTTCGCGGAAGAAAACCGTTGGCCAACCAATTCACGCGAGTGATGATACCCTCTTTTCTGTTCATCTCTATCGCAAATATATTTATGATTTTATCCTCTCTCTTTCAAGGTCGCTTCCTTTTCGCGCTTTTGAAACGGGACAAATGGTATAATGATTAGGAGAGTACTTATGGAACACATCATTGTCTACGGTAGTCAGTATGGAAGCACCCGCCGGTATGCGGAAAAACTGTCCGAGCAAACCGGCATTCCTGCGGTCAGTTACAAAGACGCATCAACTCTTTCGGACAAAGATATAATCGTTTATCTAGGGGGGCTGTATGCCGGTGGTGTTCTGGGCTTGGCGAAAACCCTGCGGGGCCTTTCACTTCAGGATGGACAAAAACTAATCCTTGTTACCGTAGGGCTGGCCGACCCCAGCGAGCCGGAAAACCAGCACAATATCCGTACTTCTCTGCTCAGGCAATACAGAGGGAGACAATATGAACAGAACTGTTAAAAACATCTTGAAAATCCTTCTAATCGGCCTTGCCACCACCATCGTCCGCATCATTGGTCAACTTTCCATTCCGGCCGGTGAGCAGACAGTCCTGGCACCCAGCGTTTTTGCACAAAATGGCACCATGCCGCTGGCTTTTACTGTCTATGGGATTTTCGCTTATTCCCTGATTGCCTCGCTGTTTCTGCTTATCCGGAACCGGTTGAGTGGAAATCGGGTTTTGCAGGGGCTAAAATATGGTCTTTCCTGTTGTGCGGTGTGGATCGTTTATCTTTTAGAGCCTTTGCCACATGTAGCAGGTTTTGATCGGATTACTTACCCAATAGCTGATAGTATTGCTTTAATTGTTATGGGGTTGCTGCTGGGATGGCTGTTTGGTAACCCTGCACGACGAGCAGATAAAGAGAAGTCGCCTTTCCCCATTCTTCCGGTGCTGGCTGTCACAGGGGGCTTCTTTGTCGGGCGGATGATACAATATCTCGTCTTTGGCATTTACTCTTCCTTTGATGAAAAACCGTTGGAAACGGTACTGTGGTGTCTTTTAACAGGTACCGCAATCTCTTGTGTGACGGCATGGCTGAATCTTTATATCCACAGCAAAAATCGGATCAAGCGGGCGCTTATTCTTGGCGGCATGCTGTTTGGGGTGGATTTATTCCTCTTTAACTTCTTCATGCCGCTGGTTTTTGACGCCAATATCCCCGATCTGATCCTCCGCACCTTCATCGATATCCTGGCGGTAACGGTCGGATGTCTGGCATTTCCAAATCAACGAAATGTAGATCCGGCAGACTGAAGGTATGGTGCCAGCCAAAAAGGGCCTTTCGCCAAGACACTGTGGCTTCCCCGCACCTTCCCGCTGGAACAGGAACAGGCTCTGCTACGATTTTTGCATGATAAAGAAGAATGCCCGAAAAATGCTTTGAGACTGTAAGTTGCCAAGCGCTTTCCTTCCTGTTACAATTCAAAGTATAAGTACAAAAGTATTCCACACGGTTTGGAACATTTCAGGAACTTTCTTGTGGATAGGAGGTGAACTCAATGTATAAAACGATGGTAGTCAAATATTCTCCCAAGGCTAAAGAAATGGCTGTCAAAATAGAAGATGCAGCCAATAAAATGGAACAGGAAGGTTTTGAGCTCGTTTCTTGCTCCATCATGCCATCTTCCAGGGGCATTCTGATTTTCAAAAGAATGGCGGCAGACGAGTCAACCGAATAAGGCCTTAACAAAATGGCCATTCCCATAATCATTGTCCCCTGAATTAATAGAGCAACGTTTCCATACTGATTTTACTTGTTCGCTTTATCAACTATAGCCTATTCATCACGGTATCACTTTTTCAGCCGTCTTTTTAACTTCCAATAACGATAGGCAAAAGACGCAACTGCCCATACGTAAACTGAGAGCAGGATCAAAAACAGCACCAGTAGTATAGGAGCATCTGCATCTGAGCTATGGAATTGATCAAAGATGTTTGGCAAAATCAACAACATCAAAATAATGAGGATTGGCACATATCGGCCTGCAAATACCCGCCGCATCATGTCGAGCCTGGACTCATCGTCACAGAAAATTTCCTCTTCTCCCTGCATTTCGGCAACTGGTTTACGGAAATAGGTGTATCCGGCAAACTCCTGAAGGTACTCCCAGCCGCAATCCTTAAACATCTGCACATACTCGTCCCTATGTTTAAGCCCTTCTTCGTTATAATCGAGCTGGTAAATCACATCCTCAGGGGGACATTTTTCAAAGCGGTAAAGTCCCGGCAGGCTTACTTTCGTAAATTTCCATCCTTCCTGATGCCGCTTCCGAAGATACTGTTCTTCTTTTTCCCATTCCGCTATCGTGAAAATACGCAGCTCGGTTCTTTTCTCTTTCATGTCAGCGCACCTCCATCATGTTTCGATACAATCTTTCGATTCGCTTCATTTCTAATGCCAGCACATTTTTACCTAATTCTGTGATGCAATATATCTTTCGTTTTTCTTCTTCCCGGACAAAGTGGATCAGGCCATCCTTCTCCATCTTGGATAGGCTGCCGTACATCGTTCCGGGACTGATTCGAATTTCACCATCTGTCAGTTTCTCTACTTTTTGGATGATATTATAGCCATGGGATTCTTCCCGGAGGCAAAGCAGGATATAAAAACTCGTTTCTGTCATCGGTATGTACACTTTACGAATATGTGCGTTCACTTCGTTCACGACCCTTTCTATGCATACCTTGCACTGCGCTATATCGCACTGCTACATATCAATTTTATTATAGCAGTGCGATATATGTTTGTCAACTTAATATTCAGGTAAGAATAGTGCCGTGGGTTGTCCCTGCGGCATTGCTGCTTGTAGAGTGTTAGTGGCTTTAGAGCGCAACCTTCACAATCCTGCCATCCGTTAAGGTGAAGATCAGGTGGCCGCCCCTGCAGACCTTGATGGACTCTACCAGCTTGTTCCACCGCTCGTCGGTGTAGACAGGGTTTGGATTGCCGCACTTTGGTCACTCAGCAAGCTGATGGCGAGATTTGAGCTATCAAGTACGATCCTCCCCTTCGCATGCTATAATTGATCTATGACACAAGAAGAAAAACAAGATAGAGCTCTTCGCAGTATAGCCCGCAGCATGGAAGCTGAGGGTGCTAATTACGAATGCGTACTCCATCGCATGCGAGCTCATCTAAAAGAGCTCAAAAAGTTAGCGAAGACGACGCAGTCTAATTAGCCGTCTCACCCAAAATGCAATTTGGCGCAAACATTTCATAACGCGCTACGTCTTAAAAAAACAGCGTCCGCGATATCCATAAACGACGTCATAACACATCATGATATCAGAGATGATCAGGTCGAACACCTCCGTGCTCATCAGGTCATATGCCTCAACAGGGTTTCTGCTGCCTGCTGCCTGATAGTTATTCCGGGCAAGATATGTACAGATGATCTGATTCATCTTTTCGTCGTCTTCCACAACAAGTATATGTATCATAATTACCTCCGTTTTCGGTCAGTTTCTCAACTTTTGACATTATTATAATACATATACTTTTCCTGCAATCCGGTCTTTTCAAATTTCATCCCTGTCTTGCTGCTCTCCTGCAAATGTAGTAAGATAGACACAGGAAAAGAAGGGAGGCGTTTTATATGGAATGGACCCCGCTTCCGATCGGAGTGGAAAATTACGAAGAGATCATTGAAAAGGACTATTACTATGTCGATAAGACGCTGCTCATAAAAGACCTGATCGATCTGTGCGGAAAAGTCAATCTCTTTACCCGGCCGAGACGTTTTGGCAAGACACTGAATCTGAGCATGCTGCGCTGCTTTTTTGAAAAATCTGATGAAGACCGGTCGCGCCTGTTTGCCGGAAAGAAAATCATGGCTGCCGGCACAAAATATACAGAAGAACAGGGACAGTATCCTGTGATCTCACTATCACTGAAATCCATGAAACAGGCAGGCTATGAATCTGCGTTCCACTGTTTGAAAGAAGAGATTGCGAGAGAGTTTAAAAAGCATTCTCGGATTATACAAAGTCTGAATTCCGAGGATGACCGCACAAAATATCAGCTTTTGATGAATCGTGGTGCGGACGATGAAGAATATCTCTCCGCCTTAAAATTTCTTTCCGAATGTCTGTATACATTTTACGGGCGCAGGACGGTCATCTTGATCGACGAATACGATGTTCCGTTGGAAAATGCGTATTTCAGCGGTTTTTATGACCGTATGGTATCGCTGATCCGCTCCCTCTTTGAATCGGCTCTGAAGACGAACGACACGCTGGAGTTTGCCGTAGTAACTGGATGTCTTCGCATCAGCAAGGAGTCCATTTTTACCGGTCTGAACAACCTGAATGTCATCTCGATCATGGATACCAGCTATGCGGAACATTTCGGATTTACACAGAATGAAGTGGATCAGATGCTGAAACATTACGGGCTGGAACAGAACCAGGCGGCAGTCAGGAGATGGTATGACGGATATCAGTTCGGTGAGACGGAAGTGTACAATCCCTGGAGCGTCATCAGTTATGTAAATTCCTGTTACAGAGATAAAAATGCACTGCTCCGCCCTTACTGGTCCAACACAAGTTCCAACAGCATCGTCCGCACGCTTGTAGAGCGGGCGGATCTCTCGGTAAAGCAGGAGATCGAAGCTCTCATTGAAGGAAAGACCATCACCAAACCGATCCATGAAGACATCACTTATGACGACATGGACTCCACACAGGACAATCTGTGGAACTTCCTCTTCTTCGCCGGCTATCTGAAGAAGATCAGCGAACAGCAGGACGGCGAGGATATTCTGGTGGAAATGGCAATCCCGAACAGCGAAGTGCGCTATATTTATAAAAACACAGTCCTGCGCTGGTTCGAGGAAAAAACAAAGAATAAAAATTTTTCTCTGCTCTATGAAAGCATCCTGAACGGCGACCGGGAAAAGATGGCTGAAATTCTCTCTGAAAACCTCATGGAGACGATCAGTTTCTATGATTATCAGGAGAGTTACTACCACGGCTTTCTCGCAGGAATGCTCAAAAACATCGGGAATTATATCGTCCTGTCGAACCGGGAATCCGGAAACGGACGCCCGGACATCCTGCTGAAGTACCCGAGCGTCAGGGGAAAGGCTGTTATTCTTGAGATCAAGGTAGCGCATACTTATCAGGAACTGGAAAGCAAGTGTGATGAGGCGCTCCGGCAGATCGAAGATCAGAAATACGAGGAAGCGCTCCGGCAGGAAGGATATTCGGATATCCTGAAATATGGTGTTGCATTTTACAGGAAAGAATGCATGGTAAAATAAAAGAAAAACCGCCAGCCCCGGGATTCTGCCCGGTTCCGGCGGTTTCTTTACGTTTCTTAATTTCAGACTATACCAGCTCGATCAGAACTTCCATTGCAGCGTCACCTTTACGCTGGCCGATCTTCACGATTCTTGTATATCCGCCCTTGCGGTTCTCATACTTCGGTGCGATCTCGTCAAACAGCTTTGCAACCAGATCTACCTGTTTGGTATTTTTCTTCTTTCCGGCCGGAGTAGTCGGAACTTCCTTTACCGGATAGAGAACCTTCAGCATCTGACGGCGGGCGTGCAGTCTGCTGGGCATATCTTTTTTGATCTTCTTGTCAACTTCGTCGTATACGGTTACTTTCTTGCCGTCTACCACTTCTTTGACTCTCTTGCCATCTTTATCTTTGCGTGCAACCTTTGCCTTTACGGTTACCTCTTCAAAGTTATCTTTTTCTTTTACTGCCATGGCGATCAGGCCTTCTGCGATCTTACGGATCTCTTTTGCCTTAGCCTCTGTGGTAACAATTCTTCCATTGTTGATCAGAGCAGTTACCTGGTTTCTAAGCAGCGCTTTTCTCTGGCTTGATGTTCTGCCAAGTTTTCTGTATTTTGCCATTTTTCATATCCTCCATATTCTACATTTGGTTACGCATTCTTCGGGCTTACTAGCCAAATGCTCCGCCGAGCGCTTCGGGCTTACCGGCGGAAATATTTGTCTTTACGGGTCGCTTCAGAGCGGGAGACTATTCTTCTCCGCGGCTCAAGCTCAAGCCCAGCTCATCTAATTTTGCAAGGACTTCTTCCAGGGATTTTCTTCCCAGGTTCCGTACCTTCATCATGTCTTCCGGCGTCCGGTTTGTCAGCTCTTCTACCGTATTGATGCCGGCTCTCTTCAGACAGTTGTAGGAGCGAACGGATAATTCCAGCTCGTCGATGCTCATCTCCAGCACCTTCTCCTTCTCATCGTCCTCTTTCTCGATCATAACTTCTGCAGCCTGTGCCACTTCTGAGAGATCGATAAAGAGTTTCAGATGCTCGCTCAACACTTTCGCAGCCAGGCTGACCGCCTCATCCGGCATCAGCGTACCATTGGTGTATACATCCAGTGTCAGCTTGTCAAAATCTGTAATCTGGCCTACACGGGTATTTTCCACTGTCAGATTCACACGCTCAACGGGCGTATAGATGGAATCAATGGGAATCACCGCGATCGGCAGATCTTCATTTTTGTTTTTATCAGCACTTACATAGCCCCTGCCTTTTGTGATGGTAAGCTCCATGTAGAGTTTGCTGTCTGCTCCTCCGTTCAGTGTAGCGATCACGGTCTCCGGATTCATGATCTCAATATCCTGGTCTGCCTGGATATCTGCTCCGGTAACAACGCCTTCGCCCTCGAACTCAATGTATGCAGTCTTTGGCTCATCTGTCTCAGATGTATTCTTGATCGCCAGAGATTTCAGGTTCATGATAATCTCTGTAACATCTTCTTTCACACCCGGAATGGAACTGAACTCATGAAGCACGCCGTCGATCTTTACCTGGCTGATCGCAGCTCCCGGCAGAGAGGAAAGCATGATTCTTCTCAAGGAATTACCCAATGTTGTTCCATAACCTCTTTCCAGAGGCTCTACAACAAATCTTCCATATTTCTTATCTTCAGATATTTCAGTTATCTCAATATTAGGTTTATTAAAATCAAACACGATTGCTCCACCTCCTGTGGTGTTACGGATTATTATTTAGAATACAACTCGACGATCAGCATCTCGTCAACCGGCACATCGATCTCATCACGTCTGGGAAGCTCTTTTACCGTTCCCTTCAGAGACTCCAGATCGGACTCCAGCCACTCCGGCACAAGACGTCCTGCTGTAACTTCTGTGATTCCTTTGTATCTGGGTGAGCTTTTGTGTTTTTCTTTGATCTCGATCACATCTCCTGCCTTTACCTGGTAGGAAGGAATGTTGATCTGCTTGCCGTTTACCAGCACATGCTTGTGGTCAACGATCTGTCTTGCCTCTCTTCTGGTTCTGGCAAGGCCGAGACGGAATACCACGTTGTCCAGTCTGGACTCCAGGATACGCATCAGGTTCTCACCTGTCATACCGCTCATGCGCTGTGCTTTCTCAAAATAGTTTCTGAACGGCTTCTCCAGAACGCCGTAGATAAATTTTGCTTTCTGTTTCTCGCGAAGCTGAAGGCCGTACTCGCTCATCTTTCTGCTGGCTCTCTTCAGCTGTCTGTTGGACTTTTTATCAATTCCAAGATATACCGGATCCATTCCAAGGGATCTGCATCTTTTCAGAACCGGAACTCTATTTACTGCCATGCTATATTTTCCTCCTGATCTTTTTACACAGATTATTTATAAGGTGGTTTTACGAAATCGTCACCAGTCAATCCGTCACTAGACTCTTCTGCGCTTCGGCGGACGGCATCCGTTGTGCGGTACCGGCGTTACGTCTCTGATGCTGGTTACATCGATTCCACATGCCTGCAGGGCACGGATCGCTGCTTCTCTTCCGGATCCCGGTCCTTTTACCATAACATCAACGGATTTCAGACCATGCACTAATGCTGCCTTTGCTGCAGTCTCTGCTGCCATCTGTGCTGCATAAGGGGTAGATTTCCTTGAACCTCTAAATCCCAGACCACCTGCACTTGCCCATGAAAGAGCATTACCCTGTGCATCTGTTAATGTAACGATGGTGTTATTAAAAGATGACTGGATATGTGCCTGTCCGTGTTCAACGTTTTTCTTGACACGCTTCTTTGTCACTTTTTTTGTAACTCTCTTTGCCATAATAAAACTAACCTACTCTTTCCTTTTTCTTATTTATTATTTCTTCTTGTTTGCTACTGTTCTCTTCGGACCTTTTCTGGTTCTTGCGTTGGTCTTTGTCTTCTGACCGCGCACCGGAAGTCCTTTTCTGTGACGGATACCTCTGTAGCATCCGATCTCCTGTAATCTCTTGATGTTAAGAGCGATCTCTCTTCTAAGATCACCTTCTACTACCTGTGTCTCATCGATCACTGCGCTGATCTTCTTAACGTCTTCGTCTGTCAGATCTCTGCAGCGGATGTCCGGATTTACGCCTGCCTCTGAAAGAATACGGGTAGCGCTTGCTCTTCCGATTCCATAGATATAGGTAAGTCCGATCTCAACACGTTTGTCTCTTGGTAAATCTACACCTGCAATACGAGCCATGTGAATTTCCTCCAATTTCTTAGTTTGTTTTCTGATACTGTCTTTAATAGGGATGGCTGGCGCCATCCAGGTGTGTCGGTATTCACACCCTTTCCGGCCACCGGCATACACCGGTAATGACGGGCCGGCATTAGAAGCAATATACGAGGAATCTCACCGGCTACAGGTGTTCCTTGTATATTTAAATAGTCTACACACCGCCTGGCGTGTCAGTACTATCAGCCGCCTAAGTTAATAAACAATTGTCAGGTATTATCCCTGTCTCTGTTTATGCTTCGGGTTTTCGCAGATGATGCGAATGCTTCCTTTTCTTTTAATTACTTTACATTTTTCGCAAATTGGTTTTACTGATGATCTAACCTTCATGGGGGATCCTCCTTTCATCCATTGCTGTTGTTAAAGTCTCTGCACGCTCCCCCCGATTTAAAATCAGCCGCCGGGGCATGGGCATAGAAATGCCCGGAAACGCGCCTATACATTATAGCACCGGCGTTTTCCGAAAGTCAATAGTTTTTTATTTATCTCTCCAGATAATTCTTCCTTTGGAAAGATCATAGGGGGAAAGCTCCAGTGTTACCTTGTCTCCCGGCAGGATCTTGATAAAATTCATCCTAAGCTTGCCGCTGATGTGAGCCAGCACCTGGTGGCCGTTCTCCAGCTCCACCTGGAACATGGCGTTCGGCAGTTTTTCTATTACGGTTCCTTCAATTTCAATGACGTCAGCTTTTGACATTCCTTTACTCCTCCTGTTTTCCTTCTTTCTGATTCCAAGTTTTCAGTATCTGTCTGATCTTACTGTCATCGGCGCCTTCCAGATCATGTCTTTCCAGAATGATCTGAACATGCTTTTTCTTTTTCTTTTTGGGCCGGTCCAGTGGTCTTAACCTTCCGTCTGATAAAAACACATATGCTTCTTCGGCGCCGGTGATCACATAGACCCTGCCCGTATCGTGCCCTGCCTTTGAACGGGCAAGCATTCCTGTCTCAAATTTGTCCATATCTGTACTCCTGATTATTACGGATGCTCATTCTGCCCGCTTAGCAGCACCGGATCCCCGTCTGTGATCAGCACCGTATTTTCATAGTGGGCTGACAGGGAATGATCCCTGGTCACTACCGTCCAGTCGTCATCCATCCAGTCCACCTCGTATCTGCCGGCATTGATCATCGGTTCGATGGCCAGGGTCATCCCCGCCTTCAGAAGCACTCCTTTGCGGTTCATGACATAATTGGGAATCTCCGGCGCTTCATGGAGCGCCGTCCCGATCCCGTGCCCGCACAGATCCCGCACCGCAGAGTAGCCGAAGCTTTCCGCATACCTGCCGATGGCAGCCGAAATGTCAAATAGATGATTGCCTTCTCTGGCATACTTTATACCCTCAAAAAAGCTTTCTCTTGTTACCCGGATCAGCTTTTTCGCTTCTTCGCTGATCTCCCCGACGCCGTGGGTACGGGCAGCGTCGGAGTGATATCCTTTATAGATCACGCCTGCATCCAGGCTTACGATGTCTCCTTCCCGGATAAACCGGTGCGGACCCGGGATCCCGTGGACCACCTCATCGTTGACTGATACGCAGATGGAAGCCGGATAACCGTTATATCCAAGGAAGGACGGCGTACAGCCGTAGCTTCTTATGATTTCCTCTCCCAGCGCGTCGATCTGACCGGTCGTCATCCCCGGATGCAGCGCTTTTCCAAGTTCCTGATGTACGATCTCAAGGATCCGCCCGGCTTCCCTCATAAGTTCAATCTCTCTGGGCGATTTTATGGTAATTGGCATGATCTACGCTCCCAGTATCTCGGTGACAGACCGGAATACCTCTTCAATATCCACGGTTCCGTCTACTGTTTTTAAGATTCCCGCCTCTGTGTAGTAGTCAATCAGCGGCTGGGTTTGTTCATGGTAAACATTCAGTCTCTTTGTCACAGTCTCCGGCTTATCATCGTCCCGAAGGATCAGCTCGCCGCCGCAGCTGTCACAGATCCCTTCCTGTTTCGGAGGCGCATATTCCAGATGATAGGTAGCCCCACATCCGACACAGGCGCGGCGTCCGCCCATCCGGCGCACGATATTTTCATCCGGAACATCTACGTCAATGGCGTAATCCAGTTTCTGTCCCTGGGCTGCCAGCGCTTTGGTCAGCGCCTCTGCCTGAGGAATGGTACGCGGAAAACCGTCCAGAACGTATCCGTTTGCACAATCTTCCTGGTTCACGCGGTCTACCACCAGATCCACAACCAGTTCGTCCGGAACCAGCAGTCCCTGATCCATGTAGGTCTTTGCTTTCTTGCCAAGCTCCGTGCCGTTCTTAATGTTTGCACGGAAAATATCTCCGGTGGAGATGTGTGGAATGGAATACTTTGCGGCGATCTTCTTCGCCTGGGTTCCTTTTCCCGCTCCGGGAGCGCCTAACATAACAACCTTCATATTATACCTCCTTTTCTTGTGACAAGTCACACCCTGGACGCCCCTGCATACGCACTCGTCGCGCTTACGCGCTTCAGTCCCGTGCTGACGCACTAAGACTGCTTATGCAGGGGCGGTTACAGGCTACGCCCTGTACCAGGATCAGAAAGTTCTCTTCTTACATGCAAGCATGACGAAGATCTCTTTCTGACCCTGTCCAAGGTGTGACTTATAACTCTAAATAGCACTTTAACCCGCGAAAATGATTCCGCGAGTTGAAAATGCTAACTATTTAAAAATCCTTTGTAATTGCGTACAAGCATCTGTGATTCGATCTGCTTCATCGTCTCCAGTACGACGCTGACGATAATGATCAGCGAAGTTCCGCCGAAGGAAACCTGCGCGCCCAGCCATCCGTTAAAGAGGATCGGCACCAGCTGTACAAGCACCAGGCCGCATGCGCCTACAAAGATAATATAGTTCAGGATCTTTGTCAGGTACTCTATGGTGGGTCTTCCCGGTCGGATGCCGGGGATAAATCCGCCGCTCTTCTTCAGGTTGTTGGCGATCTCCATCGGGTTAAATGTAATCGACGTATAGAAATATGCAAAGAATACAGTCAGTACGATGTATACGATCAGTCCCCAGCTGTACTGAAGCTGATCCGGATCACACCAGTTGCTCTGGTTTAATCCTCTTAAAATCTGGCTTCCGATCCCGTCTCCGTTGCCTTTCCCCATAAAGGAAGCAATCACGACCGGAGTCTGCATCAAAGAAGATGAAAAGATGATCGGAATAACGCCTGCGGTGTTGACCTTCAGAGGAAGGTTAGAGGACTGTCCTCCTACGCTTCTTCTTCCCACGATCTTCTGGGAATACTGTACCGCGATCCTGCGAACGCCTCCCTGGAGTACAACAATGAATACCACCAGTGCGAAGATAATCGCAAGAATGATCGCTGCAGCCAGGCTGGCGGAAGCGATCGGTTTGTCTTTGACAAACTGCTCATACAGTCTGGTCATATCGCTTGGGATGCTGGAAATGATATTGATCACAAGCACGATGGAGATACCATTTCCTACGCCCTTTTCCGTGATCCTTTCACCAATCCACATCAGGAAAGCGCTTCCTGCGGTCAGTGTCAGGATAACAATGACGATATTGACAAAGTTGTATTCTACCAGAAGTCCCTGGCGGCCAAAGCCGATTGCCATGGCAGATGACTGGATCAGCGAAAGGAGCACCGTAACATAACGGGTGATCGCAACGATCTTCTTTCTTCCGTCCTCACCTTCTTTACGCATCTCCTCCAGCTTGGGAATGGCGATGGTCAGAAGCTGCATAATGATGGAAGATGTGATGTACGGCGTAATGCTCAGTGCAAATACAGACATCTGTTCAAAAGATCCACCGGTGAAAGCGTTAAACAAGTTAAACGCTTCCCCGGTATTCTGTGCAAAAAAGTTCTGGATAAACTCTGCGTTTACCCCTGGTGTCGGCAGCTGTGATCCAAGGCGGATCACTACCAGCATCATAAAAGTATATAAGATTTTTTTACGAATATCCTGGATCTGAAATGCCCTACGGAATGTATCTAACATTAGATCACCTCTGCTTTTCCACCTAACGCTTCGATTTTTTCTACAGCGCCTGCGCTGAATGCATTTGCCTGAACGGTAAGTTTCTTGGTCAGTTCTCCGTTTCCAAGGATCTTAACCCCGTCTCTTGGGTTCTTTACGATTCCCTGTTCTACCAGAGTCTCTACAGAAACTACTGCGTCATTGTCGAATACTTCCAGTGCGCTGACATTAATCCCAACGATAGTTTTGGTGTTTCTATTAGTAAATCCTCTCTTGGGGATTCTTCTGTACAATGGCATCTGACCGCCTTCAAATCCCGGTCTTGTGCCGCCGGAACGGGCCTTCTGACCTTTGTGTCCCTTGCCGGCCGTCTTGCCGTTACCAGAACCATGTCCGCGTCCTCTTCTGAAATTATCGCTATGCTTTGCACCGTCTGCAGGTCTTAAGTTTGATAAATCCATGATGACACCTCCTTCTTACAAAATGTGTTTCTTATACTTCTTCTACTTTTACCAGGTGCTGTACCTGTTTGTTCATACCTCTTGTCGCTGCATTATCCGGAAGCTCTACCGTTCTGCCTGTCTTCTTCAGTCCCAGTGCCTCCACGGTTCTTTTGTGCTTCGGTACGGCGCCGATGGTAGATTTTACTAAAGTAACTTTTAAGTTTGCCATTTTGCGGTCCCCTCCTTACCCTAAAAATCTCTTCGATTGATTTTCCGCGAAGTCTGGAAACCTCCTCCGGAGTTTTGATCTGACGTAATCCATCGATGGTAGCAAGAACAACGTTCTGCTTATTGTTGGATCCGAGAGATTTGGTACGGATGTTCTTGATTCCCGCCATCTCGATCACGGCACGGGCCGGACCTCCGGCGATCACACCGGTACCTTCCGGAGCTGTTTTGAGCAGTACAGAAGCTCCTCCGAACTTTCCGATAAAATCGTGTACGATACTTTCATTTTCATTCAGCGCTACTGTGATCAGGTGCTTTGCAGCATCTTCTTTTCCTTTGCGGATCGCTTCCGGAATTTCAGTAGCTTTTCCTAAACCTGCACCAACATGGCCATTTCCATCGCCGACAACTACTAAAGCTGTGAATCTCATATTACGGCCACCCTTAACAACTTTGGTTACACGTTTAATTGACACTACTTTTTCATTTAATTCTAACTGACTAGCATCAATACGTTCCTGTTTCATGTGTGCTCCTCCTCCTAGAAATTCAACCCAGCTTCTCTAGCTGCGTCTGCTAATGCCTGAACTTTTCCCTGGTATATAAAGCCGCCTCTGTCAAAGACAACATCTTTAATGCCTTTTTCCAGCGCCTTCTCGGCGATTACTTTTCCCAGGTATGCCGCTGCATCAACGTCGTTGGTTTTTTCCAGATTTGCTTTCACGTCTTTCTGAAGAGTGGAAGCAGATACGAGAGTATTCCCAACTGTATCGTCAATGATCTGTGCGTACATATGATTGTTGCTTCTAAACACAGCCAGACGCGGGCACTCGGCCGTACCGCTCAAACGGTTGCGGAGCTTTCTGTGCTTATTAACACGAACTACACTTCTTGATTTTTTGCTAACCATTTTCACACTCTCCTTACTTATTTTTTACCAGTCTTACCAACTTTACGTCTGATCACTTCATCAGCATACTTGATTCCCTTGCCCTTATACGGCTCCGGTCTTCTCTTGTCTCTGATTTCAGCTGCGTATTGGCCAACTTTTTCTTTGTCGATACCCTTAACGGTGATCTTGTTCTGTCCTTCAACAACAGTCTCAACGCCTTCAGGATCGATCATTTCAACTGGATGAGAGTATCCAAGACTCAGTGTCAGTTTGTTTCCTGACTTTGCTGCTCTGTATCCCACACCGTTTACTTCCAGGACTTTCTGATATCCTTCTGTAACACCAACAACCATGTTGTTGATCAGTGTTCTTGTAAGACCGTGCAGTGATTTCATTTTCTTGAGATCATTCGGTCTTGTAACTACAATTTCTTCGCCTTCCTGTTTGATTTCCATCTCGGTCGGAAGTTCTCTTTCAAGGGTTCCCTTGGGTCCCTTAACAGTCACCTTATTATTTTCTGCAATCTCTACAGTTACTCCTGCGGGGATCGCAACGGGCAGTCTACCAATTCGTGACATTGCCTGTTCCTCCTTAACTTAGATTTTCGGAGCAGATGCTTGCCTGCTCTGTTTTCAGTTGCTTTGTGATTGTTACCAAACGTAGCAGAGAACCTCTCCGCCTACGCCCTGTTTTCTTGCTTCTTTATCAGTGATCACGCCCTTGTTGGTGGAGATGATCGCTGTTCCAAGTCCTCCGAATACCTTCGGCATATTCTCGCAGCTTGCGTATACGCGAAGTCCCGGTTTGGAAATTCTCTTCAGGCCTGTGATAACCTTTTCATTCTTATCTGCGCCGTATTTCAGGGTGATATGAATGGTCTTAAATACGCCGTCTTCAATGAGGTCGTATTTTTCAATATATCCCTCGTCAAGCAGGATGTTCGCGATGGCGAGTTTCATCTTGGATGACGGTACATCTACTGTATCATGTTTTGCAGTATTTGCATTACGGATTCTTGTAAGCATATCTGCGATTGGATCACTCATAGTCATGATTCTTTCCTCCTTACCAGCTTGCTTTCTTCACGCCCGGGATCTGTCCTTTGTATGCCAGTTCACGGAAGCAAACACGGCAGATTCCATATTTTCTCAAATATGCGTGTGGACGTCCACAGATTCTGCAGCGGTTGTATTCTCTGGTAGAGAATTTCTGTTTGCGCTGCTGTTTTACTTTCATCGCTGTCTTAGCCATAATTTACCTCCTTATTTTGTAAACGGCATGTTGAACTGTGTCAGCAGCTCGCGAGCCTCTTCGTCTGTTTTAGCGGTGGTGACAAAGATTACATCCATACCTCTTACCTTGTCAACCTTATCGTATTCGATCTCCGGGAAGATCAGCTGCTCCTTGATGCCAAGAGCATAGTTTCCTCTTCCGTCGAATGCGTTGGGGTTCACACCTCTGAAGTCACGCACACGAGGCAGAGCCAGGTTGATCAGACGATCCATGAACTCATACATTCTCTCGCCTCTTAACGTAACTTTACATCCGATAGCCATACCTTCTCTGACTTTGAAGTTTGCCACGGACTTCTTAGCTCTGCAGATCACTGCTTTCTGACCGGTGATTTTCTCCAGATCAGCGATTGCGGAATCCAGAACCTTTGCATTGTCTTTTGCCTCGCCAACGCCCATGTTGATCACGATCTTATCGAGCTTTGGCACTTCCATGATATTTTTATAGCCGAACTTTTTCGTCAGTGCGTCGACGATCTCGTTCTGATACTGTTCTTTCAGTCTACTCAATGTGTACACCCTCCTTCCTGTGATTAATCGATCACTTCGCCTGTAGATTTAGCGTAGCGTACTTTCTTATCTCCGTCCATCTTGATTCCGACTCTGGTTGCCTTTCCTTTGTGAACATACATCACGTTGGAAATGTCGATAGAACCTTCCTGATGGATAATACCGCCGTTCTGATTGGCAGCGCTTGGTTTGGTGTGCTTGGTCAGCATGTTGATGCCTTCTACCACTACTCTGCCGTTCTTCTGGTCAACAGAAAGCACTTTGCCTTCTTTGTCTTTATCTTTGCCGGCGATTACTTTTACGGTGTCGCCTTTTTTGATCTTTAACATAGACATCTTGCTCGCACCTCCTTACAGTACTTCCGGAGCCAGGGAGACGATTCTCATGAACTGTTTGTCACGGAGCTCTCTTGCTACCGGCCCGAAAATACGGGTTCCTCTTGGTGTCTTATCATCCTTGATGATAACTGCTGCATTCTCGTCAAAACGGATGTAGGAGCCGTCTTTACGACGTGTGCTGTTTACAGTACGGACAACAACTGCCTTTACTACATCACCTTTTTTTACAACGCCGCCTGGTGTTGCATCTTTAACGGAAGCAACGATGATATCACCGATACTTGCATATCTTCTTGTTGAACCGCCAAGTACACGGATACACAGTAACTCTTTCGCACCTGTGTTATCTGCTACTTTCAGTCTGCTTTCTTGCTGTATCATGCAGGTTTCCCTCCTTATACTATTTCACTTTTTCCATAACTTCGACAAGTCTCCATCTCTTATCCTTGGACAGCGGTCTTGTCTCCATAACTTTTACTGTGTCGCCGATGTTGCACTCGTTGTTCTCGTCATGCGCTTTCAGCTTATAAGTTTTCTTAACGATCTTCTTATACAGTGGATGTTTTACATGATCTTCTACTGCAACAACGATGGTCTTATCCATTTTATTGCTGATAACTTTACCAACACGTGTTTTTCTAAGATTTCTTTCCACAGTCTATACTCCTTTCATTGTATAGGATGCTCTGCTATTTTGCGCTCTTTTCAGTGATGATAGTCTGAATTCTGGCAATATTTCTTCTCACTTCTTTGATTCTGCTGGTGTTGTCTAACTGATTGGTCGCATTCTGGAATCTCAGGTTGAAAAGTTCCTTTTTAGCAGCTACTAATTCTTCGTTCAGCTCTGCAGCTGATTTTGTCTTTAAATCTTCTACAAATGCATTAATTTTCACTGTTATCACCGCCTTCTAAGTCTGCGCGAGAAACTATTTTACATTTACATGGCAGCTTGTGGGTTGCCAGACGAAGAGCTTCTCTTGCAACTTCTTCTGATACGCCCGCGATCTCGAACATTACGCGGCCAGGCTTTACAACTGCTACCCAGTATTCCAGAGTTCCCTTACCGGAACCCATACGTGTCTCGGCTGGTTTCGTAGTTACAGGTTTATCCGGGAATATTTTGATCCAGACTTTACCGCCACGCTTGATATAACGAGTCATGGCAACACGGGCAGCCTCGATCTGGTTGGAACGGATCCAGCAGGGCTCCATTGCAACAATACCATATTCACCATTTGTAATCTTGTTCCCGCGAAGAGCTTTGCCCTTCATCGTACCGCGGAACTGTTTACGACGTTTTACTCTTTTTGGCATTAACATGTTTATTTCTCTCCTTCCTTATCTGCTTTCTCCGGAAGAACTTCGCCCTTGTAGACCCATACCTTAACGCCTACTTTTCCGTAAGTGGTGTCAGCCTCGGCGAATCCGTAATCAATGTCTGCTCTCAGTGTCTGAAGAGGAATGGTGCCTTCGCTGTAGAACTCGGTACGCGCCATATCAGCTCCGCCAAGACGTCCGGATACGGATGTCTTCACACCGAGGGCTCCTGCCTTCATGGTTCTGGACATGCAGGATTTCATTGCACGTCTGAAAGAAATACGGTTTTCAAGCTGCTGTGCGATATTTTCTGCTACCAGCTGTGCATCCTTGTCCGGTCTCTTGATTTCTCTGATGTCTACGATCAGCTTCTTGTCTGTGAACTGTTTAAGCTCACCTTTTACTTTCTCGATCTCAGAACCGCCTTTACCGATCACAACACCCGGCTTCGCTGTATAGATAGCGATCTTTACGCGGTCAGATGCTCTCTCGATCTCGATCTTGGAAATACCAGCGCTGTATAATCTCTTCTTAAGATACGTTCTGATTTCATGGTCTTCTACTAAGTAGTCTGCAAACTCTTTTTCTGCATACCATCTAGAGTCCCAGTCTTTGATAACACCGACTCTCAAGCCATGAGGATTAACTTTCTGTCCCATGTTTGCCCTCCTTATCTTTCATCAAGCACAAGTGTAATGTGGCTCATTCTCTTTTCGATCCTGTAAGCTCTTCCCTGTGCTCTCGGTCTGATTCTCTTCATTGTTGGTCCTTTGTTTGCATAAGCCTCTGCAATGTAAAGGTTCTCAGCGCTCATGCCGTTGTTGTTCTCGGCATTTGCAATTGCAGACTCTAATAATTTCTTTATTAAACTAGAAGCATATCTTGGATTGTATGTCAAAATACCAAGTGCTGTTGTTACATCCTTACCTCTGATGGCATCCAGTACGAAGCATGCCTTCTGAACAGAAACCCTTGCGTAAGATAACTTAGCTGAAGGTCTTGTGTCCTTATTAGCATTTCTTTCTCTCTTAATCTGGGATCTATGTCCTTTTGCCATGGATGAACCCTCCTTTCAAACTCTAATATTATCTAACTTTTGATTTCTTTTCGTCTTTTCCGTGACCTCTGTAGGTTCTGGTGGCAACAAACTCACCAAGCTTGTGTCCTACCATATCTTCTGTCACATATACCGGTACATGTTTTCTTCCGTCATGTACGGCGATTGTATGTCCAACCATGCTCGGGAAGATTGTAGAACGGCGGGACCATGTCTTGATAACAGACTTTTCTCCCTTTTCGTTCATGGCGTCAATCTTTTTGAGCAGGCTTGCATCTGCGAATGGTCCTTTTTTAATTGAACGTGCCATAGGTTCTAACCTCCTTAAATACTATTTGATCGCTTTCCCATCTCTTCTTCTTACAATCATCTTGTTAGAAGCTTTATTTTTCTTTCTTGTCTTAAGACCAAGTGCTGGCTTGCCCCAAGGTGTGCACGGACCCGGACGTCCGATTCCAGTCTTGCCTTCACCACCACCGTGCGGATGGTCATTCGGGTTCATAACAGAACCACGAACAGTCGGTCTGATACCCATGTGACGTTTCCGTCCTGCTTTACCAATGTTGATCAGGTTGTGGTCACCGTTTCCTACAACACCGATGGAAGCACGGCACTCGCTGAGTACCATTCTCATCTCTCCGGAAGGAAGACGAAGCGTCGCATATCTTCCCTCTTTTGCCATCAGCTGCGCGCTGTTTCCTGCGGAACGTACCATCTGGCCGCCCTTGCCGGGATGCAGCTCAATGTTGTGGATCTGTGTACCTACCGGGATCTCGGAGAGAGGCAGGCAGTTTCCTACTCTTACTTCTGCTTCCGGTCCGTTCATAACCTTCATGCCGTCTGTCAGTCCTTCCGGAGCAAGGATGTATGCCTTTTCTCCGTCTTCGTAACAGATCAGCGCGATATTTGCTGTTCTGTTCGGATCATACTCGATACCAAGAACAGTTGCGTGAATACCATCTTTTCTTCTCTTGAAGTCGATGATCCTGTATTTCTTCTTAGCTCCGCCTCCGCGGTGTCTTACTGTGATCTTTCCCTGATTGTTGCGTCCTGCCTGTCTGCTCTTGGAAGCCAGCAGAGACTTTTCCGGAGTTGTCTTTGTGATCTCTGAAAAATCAGATCCGGTCATCTGCCTTCTGGAAGGCGTATATGGGCGGTATGTCTTAATTCCCATTGTTGTTCTCCTTTCAAATGCTAATTGTTTTTGTCACGGAATTGCACCGTATATCTTGCGCTGCCGCTCGCTCTCGTCAGGTCTACAGACCCTCGAAGATCTCGATGTCAGCGCTGTCCGCCGTCAGCTTAACGACTGCTTTCTTTGTCTTTGCAGTCTTACCGAACTTGAATGTTCCGCGGACTCTCTTTTTCTTTCCTTCGCAGTTCATGGTGTTTACGCTCTCTACCTTTGTGCCGTTAAACATCTTTTCTACTGCTTCTTTTACCTGAGACTTTGTTGCTTCCGGATGTACCAGGAATGTATATTTCTTTTCCCCCATCAGGTTCATGCTCTTCTCGGTTACTACCGGTTTCAGGATTACATCATAATACTTGATATCTGCCATTATGCGTACACCTCCTCGATACTAGCAACAGCCGCTTTTGTTGCGATTACTGTGTTGTACTTCAAGATGTCGTACACGTTGATCGTGTTTGTCTTTGCAGTCTTTACATCCGCGATGTTTCTTGCAGAAACCTCTGCGTTTGTATTTCCATCTTCCAATACAACCAATGCCTTGGAAACGTCAAGATTCTTCAGCATGTTTGCCATGTTCTTTGTTTTGAAATCTTCAAAATTGATCTCGTCGATCACGATGAACTTCTTCTCTTCTACTCTGGAAGTCAGGGCAGACTTAAGAGCCGCTCTCTTTTCCTTCTTGTTCATCTTAAAGCTGTAATCTCTCGGTACCGGAGCAAATACCACTCCGCCGCCTGTCCACTGGGGAGCTCTTGTGGATCCCTGTCTTGCATGACCGGTTCCTTTCTGTCTCCAGGGTTTTCTTCCGCCGCCGGAAACTTCAGAACGTGTCTTTGCCTTCTGTGTTCCCTGACGATTATTTGCAAGCTGGTTTACGACAGCCATGTGTACCAGGTGGTCATTAACTTCCACACCAAATACCGCATCGTTTAATTCCATCGTACCAACTTCTTTACCTTCGATATTGTAAACAGATACGTTAGCCATTCTAAGCGTCCTCCTTTCTTCGCCAAAACCTAGTTAGCTTTTACCGCTTCTCTGATTGTTACTAAGCACTTCTTCGGTCCCGGTACGGATCCCTTTACCAGAAGCAGATTGTTCTCTGCGTCTACGCGCACAACCTCAAGGTTCTGGATGGTGATCTTCTTGTGTCCCATCTGACCGGGCATCTTCTTTCCTTTGAATACCTTGCTCGGATCAGATGCAGCGCCGTTGGAACCTGCATGACGATGGAATTTGGAACCATGAGTCATAGGTCCTCTGTGCTGGCCGTGTCTCTTGATCGCGCCCTGGAATCCTTTTCCTTTGGAGATCGCAGATGCATCGATCTTGTCGCCTGCCTCAAAGATATCTGCTTTGATTTCCTGCGCCAGTTCATACTCGCCTGCATTTTCAAACTTAAACTCTTTTACATATCTCTTTCCGGATACGCCGGCTTTTGCAAAATGTCCCTGCTCTGCCTTTGTAAGTCCGTGACGATGAACGATCTCTTTTTTACCGCTCTTGTCTTTGTTTACGATCTTGTCTTTCTTGTCAACGAATCCCACCTGAACCGCATCGTAACCGTCGTTCTCTACAGTCTTGATCTGTGTTACCACACAGGGTCCTGCCTGAAGCACAGTTACAGGCGTCAGTGTTCCATCTTCATTAAAGATCTGAGTCATACCGACTTTTGTAGCTAAGATAGCTTTCTTCATTATGATTACCTCCTGTGATTTACAGCGGAACGCACTTTTGCGTTCATCCTAAATGTTAGGAACTACTGCGTTTCTTACTTGTTTTTCATTTTGATATCAATGTACACGCCGGCCGGCATTTCCAGTCTGGAAAGAGCATCTACCGTCTTCTGGGTCGGTGTGATGATATCGATCAGTCTTTTATGAGTTCTCTGCTCGAACTGCTCTCTGGAATCTTTGTATTTGTGAACAGCTCTAAGAATGGTAACTACTTCCTTCTTTGTCGGAAGCGGCACCGGTCCGCTCACCTTTGATCCGTTCTTTTTCACAGTTTCGATGATTTTCTTTGCGGATGCATCTACCAGCTGGTGATCATACGCTTTCAGTGTGATTCTCATTACTTGACTTGCCATAAAAAAAGTCGCCTCCTTTTCGTACTTCTTACCTCAGTACGACAAGCGGTGACTGTACACTCTCCCGTGTGTGTCGTGAGCTACTCACGGGTTGTTGCCACATTTCAGTGGCTGTTATAGTTTCGTACAGTGACTTGTCGCCAGTTTCCTAACTTGACATTCGCTCCACGGAAAACCTGCCACTTGCGGGCAGCAACCTCACGCTTCACAGCTATCAATGTCACAGCTTTTATAGTATATCGGAATATCCCGCCATTTTCAAGCCCTTTGTCGGAAATATTGTATTTTTTTAGATACAATCCGTTTTTCAAAGATTTCTTTCTTTTTTCTTGTTTTTCGTCCGGGTTTCCGTTACCATTTTAAATATCAGAGACATCCCCCGGCGCACAGCCGGATCCAGGATCTCTTACTGCAGATTTCCAATTCAACAGATACAACAAAAAAGACACAAACAAAAGAGAGGAGACCAACTATGGATGTAAAAAAATGGAAAGTTATGCTGGCCGTCAACGATCACGGAAGCTTCACCAGAGCCGGCGAGGAACTGGGCCTCACCCAGTCCGGCGTCACACAAATGATGAAGGCCCTGGAAAAAGAAGTCGGATTTTCTCTCTTTGTAAAGCGGGGTCGGGGCATGAAGCTGACTCCGGAAGCACAGGCTTTGCTTCCGTCGGTGCGCGCCCTGTTAAATGCCGACGAAGTGATCCGCCAGGAAATCGCTTCCCTGCAGGGCGCACAGGTCGGGACCATCCGCATCGGCACCTATCTTAGCTGCTCCATCCACTGGATCCCCAGCATCATTAAAAAATTCCGCATTGACCACCCGGATATCCACTTTCAGGTCATTGAAGGAGACGAAGGAGAACTGGCGGACTGGATCCAGGAGCGCCGGGTGGACATCGGCTTTATCAGCCGTCAGGAGGGACACCACTATCAGTTTCTCCCGGTCATGGAAGACGAGATCTACGCTGTTCTTCCGGCCGACCATCCCCTGGCGGATGAAACGGACATCCCCCTGGAAAGCTTTGAAGGCTCTCCTTTTGTAACCACCGCTTATGTACCGGGCAGCGATATCCACCGTATCCTGAAAGAGCACCGGCTAAACCCAGACATCCGCTATGTCTCTATCAATGAGTTTTCTGTTCTTTCCATGGTTGAGCACGGTCTTGGTTCCACGCTTCTCCCGGGACTGCTTCTCCGAAAACTCTCCGGGAACTTTGTCTGCCGCCGCACATCCCCCAGACTTTCCAGACAGCTGGGCCTTGCCTATGCATCTGCCAGAGAGCTGTCTCCGGCCGCCCGCACCTTCCTGGAATACGCCAAAGATTTCCTTTTGGATGATTAATCTCTTTGCTTTTTTATAATCTAGCCTAATGTTTGCATTAGGTTTTCTAATATTTTATTGACACTTCTTCTATCCGGAGCTATACTAAAGAAGAGGAATTAATTTTTATAATCCAAAAAGTACTCTCACGGCAGTGGGGGTATTTTTTTACAGAAAGGACGGGGATATTATGAGTAAGAATCAGAGCAATCAGTCTAACAACGAAACCAGGCAGTGGGGCTCTCGCTTCGGCTATCTCATGGTCGCCGCCGGCGCCGCCATCGGACTTGGCAATATCTGGCGCTTCCCCTACCTGGCCTATGAAGGCGGCGGCGGAGTATTTCTGGTAATCTACATTCTTGTAGTCATCCTGATGGGACACCCCATGGTAGAGATGGAAACAGCGATCGGGCGCTTCACCGGCAAGGATACGGTATCCTGTTTTCAGAAGATCCACAAGAAATGGGGATTCGCCGGATGGCTGGCCAACATCTGCACCCTTTTTCTGTGTATGTATTATGTAGTTGTGGGAGGCTGGGTGGCCAAGTATGCCTTCCAGTATATCATCAGCGGCGATTTCGGCTCCGACAAGCAGGCCTACTACGACGCTTTTACTTCTTCAGCTGTGGAACCCATCGTCTGGACCATGATCCTGCTGGCCCTCGTATCTTTTCTTCTGTATTTCGGGATTACCAATACCGTAGAAAAGATTTCCAAAGTCATGTTGCCGTTATTATTCGTTCTCTTGATCGTCTGCGGAATCTGGGCCCTGTTCGTAAACGACAACGCCATGGAAGGCGTCAAATACTATCTGCTGCCGGATTTCAGCAAATTTACGTTTACCACTTTTGCCCAGGCAGCCACACAGGTGCTCTTCTCCATCGGCATCGGCTGGGGGCTTTATGAGACGCTGGGCGCAAATATCCCCAAAAAGAACAACCTGAAAAGCGATGCCATCATGGTATCTGTCTTTGACACCGCAGCAGCGATCCTTGCAGGATTCGTCGTGGTTCCTTCCGCCTTCTCCGGAGGCGTGGACATTGAATCCGCCGGTCCCAGTCTGGTCTTTAATGTTATGACCGATATCTTTGACCGGCTGGCAGGAGGCCGCTTTATCGGCGCCTGTTTCTTCCTGGCTATCCTTTTTGCCGTGATCTCTTCCCTGTTCAGCTTCTTCGAGATTGCTATCCGGACCTTTGAAGACAACCGGCACATGAGCCGAAGAAATGCCACCATCCTGACCGCCGTGATCATCGGCGCAGGGAACATCTTCGTATCCCTTGGATTTGGCAGGCTAAGCTGGCTGAAACTTCCCTGGATCGACGCCAACGGATTTGCTTCTTACGGGCTTTATGACTGGCTCGACATGTTTACCGCCTATCTCCTGATGCCCATTGGCTGTATCCTGGTTTGTGTGTTTATTGCAAAAGTATGGGGATTTAAGAATTACGAAAAAGAAGTAACCAACGACGGAACGTTTGGCCATGTTACCCTGTTTGACAAGATCCGGACCGTCGTACTGGTTCCCTTCTTCATGATCGTGATCCTGCTTACGGTATTTGGATTCATCAAATAGCAGACGCCGGCTTTCTGTGATCCGCACTACCTTCCGGCAATACCCGCAAGCTCCATCGCCTGATACACAAGCCCCTCCTCCAGGGCAATCTCCATCACCGGAGACGTCTGCAAAAGCAGCCGGGCCACATACACCGCCAGAACAACCCCTCCGGCTGCCAGCACCAGCGCTGTTTCAAGGCTCCCCTTCCAGCGGCGTCCCTTTTCCATCCACTTTCTTCTTATTATATTGCGGTGGATCCCGTAAAGAAACAAAATAAGGATCAGCGGAAAAACCGGCTGATACCCGAAAGCCGCTCTCACATCCATCGACAAAAGAGCGATACAGGCCCGGGTGGTCCCGCAGCCCGGGCACGGGACCCCGAAGAGAAGCCGCACAGGACACTGCCAGACAACAGCCAGTAAAAGGAGCGCCGCGCCAATCACCAGATGCACCCACACCAGATACACCGGTCTTCTCTTCTCCTTCTCTTTTCGTTTCCACATATGTTTTCCGTTCTTTTTCATGTCCGCCTCCGCCGGATGTAATCCCTCCGGTTTTTCTGTCGCTGTTGATATCCCTGTTCCTATTCTATCAGTTCTGTTCCCCAAAGACCAGTCTTACAAACGTTTTTCACACTTCTTATAATCTGTTTTTTATTACTTTTTCACAAAAAATTTCAAAAAATCCCCCTTTAAGTGTGGAATGCGTTGACTCGTTAAATTTTTAATGATATAATGAGCGTGATAATCGAATCTGTCACCTGCTATAATCGGGGGTAGCGTATACGGCAGATTCACAGTTATAATTTATAATCTGGAGGGATGTTTTATGGCAATGTACATCATGAAGGGATTATGCGTGATCGGTATTCTCCTGAACGTGATCTTAATGATCCGCAAGAACAAAGAGCTGCGCGCTAATCCGGAAAAAGACCCTGGAACCGGCATGACTGGCGAAGAACTCTGGAAACAGGGAATGAAACCAAAGAATCTTGTTGCTACTATTATTACAGGATTCGTAGCAAACTTCCTGGACACTCTTGGAATCGGTTCTTTCGCTCCGTCTTCTGCTTCCTTTAAGCTGACGAAGTCTGTAGACGATATCCTGGTTCCCGGTACTCTGAACGTAGGCGACACCGTTCCTGTATGTGTAGAGGCATTCCTGTTCTTCGGTTTCGTAGATATGGATATCCTGACACTGGTTCTGATGATCGCAGCTTCCGTAATCGGATCTTTCGTAATGGCTGACATCGTAACCAAATTCGACCGTAAGAAAGTTCGTTACGCACTGTTCGTAGGTCTGTTCATCCTGGCAACCGTAATCCTGATGAAGGTATTTGCCATTGGACCATTTGGCACCATCGGTACAGAGCTCGGACTGCGCGGCGTGAAACTTGTGATCGCTGTTGTCGGCAACTTTGTATTTGGCGCTCTGATGAGTATCGGCGTAGGTCTTTACGCTCCTTGTATGGCTATGGTTCTTGCACTTGGAATGGATGCCGGATGTGCATTCCCGGCTATGATGGGATCCTGTGCATACCTGATGGCTTTTGGTAATGGCCCGAAATTCATCGCTCAGGGAAGATACGACATGGTTGCATGCTGGACACAGGCAATCTTCGGAGCTATCGGTGTTTACTGTGCATACGCTTTCGTATCCAGCTTACCGCTGGATACCCTTACAAAGGTTATCGCAGTCATCGTTTACATCACCGCTTTCCTGTATCTGCACGACGCGATCAAGAAAGGTTCCGCTGCTTAATTGCCAGCGAACGGCAATACACATAATTAAATACGAAAATATATTAGGGAGGCCGCATCGTAATGCGGTCTCCCTTTTCCTTTCCATGTTCCGTCTGTCCTTACTTCCTCTTTCCTTTTTTATCCCGCTCTCTGGCCTCCATCTGCAGGTAAGTAATGCGGTTCCTGGTCTGGGCAAGAAAATCTTTCCAGCGGTTCATAAGTCCCAGCGGCTTCCAGCGATAATCCGCCCCGCTCTTCTCAAGAAGAAACTCTTTAAAATCCGACGCGTTCCCTTCCTCAAAGGAAGCTTTAGGCAGGATCAGAAGATCGTCCTCATTCATTCCCACAAAAAAAGTCTTTTCATCTTCCCAGATCCGATATACTCCTTTATAATACCCCATATTTTCCTCCCGGCCGTCGCGTACCGCCCGGATGCCTGCATTCCCGAAATAATAGGTAATCTCTTCATTTTCCTTTACCTCCGGGTTGCTTTTCATCATAGACAAGGTCAGGTACTGCCGGAACAGTCCGGTCAGGATCAGAAGTCCGCCCACGCCATAACTTACGATCACGCCCGGCATAGCCAGGTCTTTCACCAATGTGGGGATCAGCGCAAGCAGCACTCCGGTGACAACCAGATTGAACGTGACTCTCGGATGACTGATCCGGTTCTGGAATTTAATAAACTTCATCATCATGGCAGAATCCCGCCGGATATTTACGGTATAATAATTTCTGCGCGGGTCCCCCGCAGCCTGTATCTCTTGATTTTCCATTTCTCTAAACTTATCCTCCATCTTCCCTAAACAAGCATATTGTAATTATACCACAATTCTATCTCTTTTCCTACTTAAAAATCTTTTCTCCTTCTCTTGCTTTCCTATGCTAAATCGCTACCATAACGCTTCGTTAAAGTGCACACTTTTTTGTATATTTATTAAACATTTATGTCCACTTTATACAAAGTTTTATTTTCCACCCCTATTCGCCTTGACAGCCCCAAAAACGGATGCTATATTTATACCATCTTAAACAGCACAGCCGTTTAAGAGCTGATTTTGGTTGTATTTGCAGTTACGCTCTGCGCCGATCATTCCCCCAAAATGGTCCTGCGCGAAGTGAACTCCAATTGATATATACATCTCTTTGTTAAGAGAAGCATTCCCCAGCTTTGTATATAATGCAAACTGCAATGCAACGAGGAAAACCTCTCAATGACATACCAAAAAGAAAGGGCACGACATTTCGGATGTCGTGCCTTTTCTTTGCTTCATACTGCTTACTGATTTCTCTTCTGATCCATCTGGCGCATCTTCAGCTTCAGGAGCGCTTTTGCCTTCAGACAGTCCAGCTCTACCATATTATTTTCTCCCACAACATTGGTTTCTGTCCCGTCTTCGCTCTTATTGATATCAATGATACCGTCCAGATAATCGTTGACTACCACAAACTGCGCCACCGTACCGCTGAAATTCAGGCCAGTCACCGGAATCCCGCGGATGCCCAGCTGCTCACAGGTGTTGGTATAATCTACGTCGCTGTTTCCCCAACCGTCGGAGGAAAGGATCACACCGTCCGCACGCATAGCTTCTGCCCATACGGCGGTTCTGGTTCCCACCAGAAGCTTATCCTTATTATCATCCGGTGTTCCTACAATAATAATGCCCATCAGGTCCAGGTCCGTATCAGCAGCCACTACTTCCAGCAGCGGATCCCGGAAATGATGCAATGTCGTTTCTTTTGTCGATGGTCCAATACCCATATCTTACACCTCCTACTGCATAGAGCGGATAATACCGTCTCTGTACTCATTCGGAGTGATCAGGATCGGCATATTGCCCATATCTATGATTGAACGTCCTCCTTCTACGCCAGACGGCTCATTTGAGAACAGATGGGTGTCATACATCGCACCTTGTCCGGCCACCTGTCTTACGATCAGAACACGTTTCTTTCCAGGTCTTACAATATCATGATACTCATGACGCTCCGTACACTTTTCGCCTTTGAATTTTTTAAGCTTATCCCGGTAGGTCTGAATAAATTCATCGCAGACGCGATGTGCAGCCGTAGGACCCGGCCGTTCCTGCCCCATGCCTGCCGCCAGCGTCACGTCAAAGGAAATGATGTAATCATTGTCCCCCGGCGTCCCCGCCCGGTTCAGATATAACTGATCCTTCAGGTTTCCTTCAGAGGAGCCAAATTCATGGCACTGCTTTCCGTTTACGTCCACGCCTGTCAGCATGACGTACACGCCTGTGATCGTATGTGTGATGCCCTCGCCCAGTTTCCCCAGCACCTTTGTGGAGATCGGGATGATATCCATGATGGTATTGGTCCACCGGTCATGGTCGCCTGGTTTGATGATCTGAATATCGATCTTTTCAATATGTTCTTCTTTGGCAACAAGCTCATCCAGCATTTCTTTGCTGACTGTCATATGTCCGTCCACGGTAATATCATTATGCTCGCCAAATTCCACATCTGTCATATGGAAAGCCTTGATCACGAGACGTCTCAAATCGATTTCTTTTTCTGCCAAATCGTTCACCTCCTGCTTTTATAAAAGAAGGGCAGATGAAGATCATCTGCCCTTTCCATACGTTTCCTTAGATCTTAGCTACATACTCATACGGCAGCGGTACGATGGTTCCAGGTGTCTGGATCTTGATCAGCTGCTCAAGAGTTGCTTTTACGATCTGTGTCTGCTGTTCAACATTGTGCGGTCCACCAGCGTTAGCTCCCATAGGAACCAGCGGAGCAACTGCACGAGGAGTACCGGTCTGACGAACAACCGGAGGAAGAGCTGCAATGATAATAGTAGGAATTCCAGCTTCTTCAATCGCTCTCTGCACCAATACTGCAGAGCGGTGGCAGGTTCCTCAGCCAGCGGTGAGGATGACTGCGTCTACGTCCTCTTCTTTGAACATCTGTGCGATAGCCGGTCCAGTCTCGTGTTTGAATTTCTCCTGGTTTCCGCCGCCGCCCATGAATCCGGCGTGTACCGGAGCGCAGGCTCTGATGAAGCCTTCTGCTGCCAGCTCATGGATTCTGTCGATGGGGAACATGCAATTGATGTCTTTGTTAACATCACTGTTGTCATATCCACCATGGGATACCATCAGATCACTGGATGGTGTGGTGTTCTCGATTTTTCTCCATGTCCAGTCACCAGCAAGATTAAATCTTTCCTGGGATTTCTTATGAACACCTGCTGCTGTCGCAAGAGCGATAGACATATCTTTCAGCTCTTTTGTTACAGGAGTCCATACTGCCGGTGGAGTAATAGGTACGAAGATTTCTGATTGTAAACCTTTAACAACCGTTAAACTCATTTTTAGACCTCCTTATTATCCAAACGAGTGCGCATTTCTTCTTGTTTGCGCCGTTCTTTTTCGATATTGCTGACATATTTATCATTTATTTCCGGTCCAAGCTGCTCCGGAAAGCTCATGTTCCATCCGATCTCCTGGCCTACTTTCGGCTCTGTGTCACAGATGAACATCCGCTTCGGCGCTTTGAAGAACCCTAGGCGTCCTTTCAGGTCGACGCTGATACTGCAGTCGTCAACATCTACTACAACGCCTTCCATATAAATGATCTTGTCACCATAATGCAATCGTTCGTTATTCATGTAACTGCCTTCTTAAATTAGTCGTATTTTTCCTTACGCTTCTGGCTCATCGGCAGAGACTGCTCGTTCTCAACAAGCTCAACCTTCTTGCCGTAAGCAGCTTCGATCAGCTCTACGTTGGTAGATTTTACGTTCGGATTCCACTTCTTCTCAGCAGCCTTTACTTCTTCTCCAGCCATAGCTGTCTTCAGCATAGCCAGTGCACGGATCGCATCCTCTTCGCAAAGAGTGTTGCAGCCAAGAACCTCGTTCTCGATACCGGACTCGGACTTGTTGTTGTCAACCATGTAGGTCATGTACTTGTTACCAACAACCAGCGCGCCCTGTACTGCACAGTAGGACATACCTACTACCGGAACGCCTCTCATACCGATCTGCTCGATATGGCTTGCGAAGTCGATGTGGTTGTTTCCGAAACCTTCTGTTGTAACGAAAGCTCCGTCTACGTCCATCATCTCTACAGTGTGTCCGACACGTTTGGATACATAGAATTTCTCAGCGTTGATCTGCGGGCTTCCTACGAATACAACGCCGCAAAGGTCAACTTCCGGATCATGCAGAGCTTCCAGAACCAGAGGCTCTCTCCAGTAATGTCTGGACATTTCCTTGGAAGCAGGTCCGATACAGGTCAGAGCATGGATACATCCATCCAGAACCTCCAGCGGAGATACGCATACCGGAACATTTCCTAAGTCTACGTTTGCTCTTGCGCCAAGGATTCCTACAGGCTCTACAGGAAGGATGAAGTTATCATGCATAGCTCCCTGTCCCATGATCTCCTTAACGATAACAACTTTCTTCTTGCCAGGACGACGAACCTGTTTCAGTTCCTCTGTATCAACTACCAGGCTCTCATCCAGTTCTTTCATCACTTCACGGATCTCCTGAGTGATCACATCAAAAGCGGTGTGGGCAGCCATAGGTCCACGACGCTCCATGTTGGTCTTCTCCTGGATCACGATGTTACCTTTGATAAAGATCTCGCCTTTATCCGGGCAGCTCGGACGGTTCCACATAATGTTCTCATCCAGGTATCCTTCGGAAGAACCGAACTCACCGATCTGAACTCCGCCTTCATCTGTACCGGTCAGCATCATTACAACGCCGTCCAGAACTCTTGTTACGCCTGTACCAAGGTCAGCGTCGCCTTCCTTTGTAGCGATCGGCTGAACGTCCATGATTGTCTCGGAATAGGTGTGATATTTGTCAGGAGTGATGATCTCCAGATGGAAATCTTTTACCAGTTCCTGATTGTCGATAACTTCCTGCTCAATGCCTTCACGGATGTAAAGAGTAGTTCCCTCGATCTTGGTCTCCGGTCCTCTCTTAACTTCTGTGATGTTGAAGTGCTTTCTTGTCAGGCTTCTTACGACTTTCTCCTCGCCAGCCTCTGCTGCCGGTGCTGCTGCGCCTGCTGCAACTTCAGCGCCAGCCGGTACCGGAACTGCTGCTGCGCCGCCTGCTCCAAGTGCTCCAACCGGGATCTCAAGGTCGATGTCCTTTCCTTCTCCGATGTGGATCTTAAGAACTCCGCCTGCTGCCGGTGCTGCCGGTGCAACCGGTGCCGGTGCTGCCGGAGCCTCCGGAGCTGCTTCCTCTTCTTCCTCTGCCGGTGCGCTCGGTGCTTTTACTCCGTCCAGTACATCTGCTGTTAACGGGCAAAGAGAATCACAAGTTTTTGTAAGCTTTGCTCCCAAAACTTCTTCGATGGTAAGGCATCCATCGAGGCTTAATAATCCTGAATCTACCAAATCATCAAAGATCGCCGGATCTTCCAGATTCGCAGGTTCAATTGTGATGCCAGCTTCGGCTCTGCAGCAAAGAACCGCAGGATCATGTGCATGAGCTTTCGCTGTTTCAGCTGTGATTGACATATTGTTTTCCCTCCTTGTTAGGTTTGCTTAAGTCCACCCTTCCGGGCTTTGTTTGTATATAACAGCCGCAGGACCGCCGGGGAGTCCTCTCTTTCTCCCTGGACAAAAGAATCGGGGGCCTTTCATCCTGACTGTCCGCGACAGCAATACCGATATTAGAAATCGATGTCCTGACTAACCTCTTTGGAAATCTTCAGTGTTCTGTAAAGAGGATGTCCCACTGCTCTCATAACGTGGTCTGTCTGATGGAATACCTTCAGTCCCATCTTCGGACCGGATGCCATAACTGTGTTGGAGCAGTCTGAGCAGTTTCCGATAATGATGTATTCACATTTATCTTTCTTAAACTGCAGGTTGTTCTTTACCTGTCCCGGACAGTTTCCAGGACGCAGGCACTTGAGCGGTGCGCCCGGCTTGCTCTCGATCGCCTGTTTACATCTGCATACAGATACGACCTTGCCGTTCATCTTCTCTGCGATCTCGCGCATTCGGTCTTCGCTTCCGCCGCAGGCACAGACTAAGAGGCCTACGTTTGCGCCGTGAAGATCCGGGAACTCTACGCTTACCAGGATACCGCCTGTAGTCTTGGTGATCGGCTCTTCTACTGTAGTAGACTTGCCTGTAAAGGCTCCGCCCATTACGATCTCGCCGTATTTTCCATCAATGCCGCCGGCCTTTTCGATCAGTTCGCCGACGCTTACGCCTACCGGCACGTCCATGAATACATGTGCTGCATTTCCGCCGTTTAATTTTCCGCGTACTGTCAGGTTCTTGGTAATGCAGGGCTTCTTCTCATCGATCGCCTCTGCCACCTTGGCTGCGGTCTCCAGATTCACAACTACAGATCTTGCCGCAGAAGGAAGCTGTGTCGGCAGAAGGTTGACACCCAGACATTCTCTTACTACCGCACGCTCCTCGCCCATCGGGTAGATGTCTGCCAGGAAGTGCATGGAGATGTCTGCCTCGTCTTTCAGCGCTGCCTCCAGATGCTTGATCGCGTCGTGATGTTTCTTCTTAATAGCGAAGATCGCTTTGTCTGCATGAGTCATCTCCATACAGTATTTCACGCCGCGGATCACTTTATCCGTCTGCTCAACCAGCTGCTTGATGTTGTGCTCCAGTCCCGGCTCGCACTCAGCTGCATTTACCAGGATATAGCTGTGCTCCAGTTTGAAATCAGCCGGCAGTTCCGGGTTGATCTCCGGATCCAGCTCTGCAAGCGGTGTCTCCGCAAGGTTGATGTTAAGCTTTACACCGGTGGGGAATCCTGCTCCGCCCATGCCGACGATACCTGCCGCCTTCACCATGTCCAGCTTGGTGGCATCTTCCGGAACATCGATCGGAACAAATTCATCCGGCTGCTCTGCAGCAGGCTCAATGATGATCCTGTCCTCTTTGATCTCTGTGACCTTACCATAGACACTGGAGAAAATATTTGCTCCAAGTCCGGTAGGGGTCGCAATGAGTGTACCTTTTTTTACGTCCGCCCCAACCTCAACACAGGGAGCACATGGTGCACCGACGTGCTGACGCAATAAAATTTGTACATTTCCCATGACGCATATCTCCTTTTTCTTTTTTATAAGTAAAAGTGAAACTTCACAGTCTCCTTACTTATTCCCCAACATCTTGTTTTATAAAAATATTCTATAGGAACATCTTGCTATTTTTTTAACAGCAAAACGGTCTTTTCTGGCGAGGGCATGTGGGAATCGAACCCACCCGGGACGCTCTTAACGCCCCACACTAGTTTTGAAGACTAGGAGGCACACCAGTCACCCATCTACCCCCATCTATGCCCAAATAACATAACACAAATTGCCGCAGATTTCAACACTTTTGTTCATTTTTATCATAGCAAAAAAAGATTGACTTTTCAAGCTCTTTCAGCCATAATAAGACTAAAGAACTGGACTTGATACTAGAACGCAGTCTATTTGTTAAAAAACTATCGTTCTTGAACATGATTTTCTACTTTCAGAAAAAGACACAAGAAAAACCAGGGGAGGTTTTTTATGTGTTTTTATAACACCTTATAGTTTTTTTCTATAAGTAACTTCATGAAAAATATTTAAGGAGGGACAATTATTATGAAGTTAGAAGCAAAGGTTAATTTTAACCGCTTTGAGGCAGCTCTTCAGGTTGTGGACGCTCACACCGAAGGCGAATTCTGCCGCATGGTCATCGGCGGTTTCCCGGAGCCGGAAGGAAACACCATGATCGAGAAGAAGAAATGGATGGAGAAAAACTACGACAATGTTCGTACCGCTCTGATGTTTGAGCCAAGAGGACATCACGATATGTTCGGCGCTTTCCTCTGCGAGCCTGTAAATAAGGAAGCAGACTTCGGCGTAATGTTCATGGATACAGGCGGATACCTGAACATGTGCGGACACTGCACCATCGGTGCTGTTACCGTTGCCGTTGAGGCTGGTCTGGTTGAGTCTCACGAAGGAGAGAACGAAGTGGTTCTTGACGCTCCTGCAGGACTGATCCGCACCAAGGCCATCGTAAAAGACGGAAAGGTTGAGAGCGTAACTCTTACAAACGTACCTGCTTTCGTATACAAAGAAAATCAGAGCGTAACCATCGATGGAAAAGAGATCAAATTCACCATTTCCTTCGGCGGAAGCTTCTTTGCACTGGTAGACACCACACAGCTTGACATCGGTGAGATCAATGCAAAGAGTGTTCCGGCTTACCAGAAACTTGGTATGCAGATCCTGGACGCTATCAGCAAAGAGATCCCGGTAAAACATCCGCTGCTTGACATCGACAGCGTTGACCTGGTTGAGTTCTACGGACCGACCCCGAATCCGGACAAGGCAGATCTTAGAAACGTGGTTATCTTCGGCGACGCTATGGCTGACCGTTCTCCGTGCGGAACCGGTACCAGCGCAAAACTTGCCACCCTGCATCACTGGGGCGAGATCAAAGTTGGCGAAGAGTTCCGTTATGAGAGCTTTATGGGAAGCATCTTCAAAGGCGTGATCAAAGAGACTACAAAGGTTGCCGACTATGACGCAGTCATCCCGATGATCACAGGAAGCGCTTACCTGACAGGTGTTGCTACCTACCTGATCGACCCGACCGATCCGTTGAAATATGGTTTCCAGGTGGGTTAATTCCCGGATTGGCAGATCGTTTTTAGAAACAGCTTAGACAAGGAGCGGGTCAGGATCCTCTGATCCGCTCCTGTTTTCTTTTCTTCTTGCAAAGAGGTGATCTTAAAGATGCCCAGAAAAAGGATTTCCACAAAGAGCCGGATTGTAAAAGCGGCATGGAATCTTTTCTATAAAAACGGATATGAACAGACCACAGTGGAAGATATCATCAATGCTTCCAAAACTTCAAAGGGGACATTTTATCATTATTTTAAAGGGAAAGAGGCTCTTTTGAATTCCCTGTCCTATCTGTTTGACGAAAAATATGAAGAACTTGCGGCTGTGATTGACCCTGACATGTCTGCCCGCGATAAGCTTCTCTATCTGAACCATGAATTATTTTATATGATCGAGACCAGTGTGGACATTGATCTTCTGGCCTTCTTATATTCTTCACAGCTGATCACCAAAGACAAAAAGTCTTTGGCTGACAGCAAACGCTTTTATTTTAAATGGATCACCGAGATCCTGGAGGAAGGCTTAAGAAACGGAGAATTCAAAAACACCAGCACCGCAAAAGAGCTGATGGCCATTTACGCGATGTTTGAGCGGGCTCTTCTCTACGACTGGGCGCTGTACCGGGGAAAATATTCCCTGTGCGGATACAGCGACCGGCTGTTGCCTCACGTTCTCGACACTTTTGCAGACGGCATCTAAAAAGCGCTGTACAGCCCCGGAGCAGATCCGCGGAAATACAGCGCTTTTCCTGTTCTTACTTTTACCATCCCAGAAGACTTTTCAGCGTCTTTGTCTTTTCTCTTCCCACCGGGATCACTGTTTTTTCATAACCTTCCATTTTCAGCCCAAAGCTGTTGTTCCCCCAGGGAAATACCTCCCGTACTTTTTCCAGGTTGATGAGATAACTCTTGTGACACCGGAAAAACGGCATATCCGGAAGTCTTTTCTCGAAATCGCCGATCCCCTTGCCATCGTAATATTCATGTTCCCTTGTATGGATCAGACATCCCCTGCGGCAGGTTTCAATAAATACCAGGTCTTCTATATTTTCAAACACGGTTTTCCCATCACTGTTGATAGCGATTTTCTTTGGATGAGACTTTTCTCCTCTGTCTTCTCCTCTGCCGGCAGCGCCGGACGGCATACAGCGGGAAAGCACTTTTCGGATCCTCTCTTTTTCGTAGGGTTTAAGCACATAGTCGTCTACCCCCAGTTCATATGCTGTCACAGCATATTCCGAATAAGCCGTCACGAAGATAATCCCCGCCTCAGGCTGCATGGCCCGGATGGCATGGACCAGATCTGTTCCGCTGATATCTCCCAGATTGATGTCCAGGAAAAACAGGTCATATTTTCCCTCGCCTGCAAGCCCCAGCGCTGCGGCGCCGGAATCGCCTTCTGCAAAGTCCACGTCTCCCAGCAGCTCCCGCAGCTGCCAGATCAATTCGCCTCTGGCCGGCCTCTCATCATCAATTACCGCTATTCTCACGTTCTTACTCCTCTTCCTTTTCCTTTAAAAACCTTAACGTAACACAACTTCCTTCCGGGGAACTTACAATAGCAAGCCCAAAGGATTCCCCGTAAGCCTTCTTCATCCTCTGGTTTACATTCCGAAGACCGATACTTCCCCCAAAAGGCTCATTTTTCTTAAGTTTGTCCAGCACCTCCTGAGGAAATCCTTTCCCCTGATCCCGGATGGATACCTGGTACTCTTCCGGAGTCTCCTGCACGCAGATATGAACCTTGCGCCTTCCGTCCGGACCGATCCCGTAGCGGACCGCGTTTTCTACCAGCGGCTGCAGGATCAGGGTCGGGATCCGGATATCCATCTGCTTTGGCAGATCATAGGAAACCTCCAGTTTATCTTCAAAACGGGCTTTTTCAATCTCCAGATAATTGCGGACATGCTCCAGCTCTCCCTCCATAGGCACCATATATTTCCCTTCGTTCAGATTATAACGAAAATAATTTGCCAGGGTGATCAGAAGCTCCCGGGCTCTGTCTGCATTTTCTCTGCACACATAGGAGATGGTGTTGAGCGCGTTGAATAGAAAATGCGGGTTTACCTGAAACTGCAGGGCCCTGAACTCTGCCTGCTGGCGGAGAAGTCTTTGCCGCTCCAACTCTGACATCGCGATCTGGGCGGATGCGATCTGCACCAGGTTCTGCAGCAGTTCGACGTCGCTCTGCCGGAAAACCCACTGTCTTTTCGTCCAGACGATCAGACATCCAATGGCTTCCTTTTCTATCATAAACGGGGCTGCGATCATGGAATATTCCCGCATCCATTCATACCATGCGCTGGTTTTCGGCACCTTATAGGCGATCTCCAGTTCGCCTTTCTTCATGGCGGCAAGTCCGATCTCCGGAATCCCGTCCAGATCCGGAAGATCCGGCAGGCCGCTTTCTGTCGTCTTCCCCTGCAGCTCCTTATGGCTCCCGGGAAGTTCTCCCGGCAAAGCGGATTCCTTCTGGCCGCCGTCCTCCTTCTTCTGCTCTTTCCAGGCCAGGATGCGTTCCCGGTCCGTAAGGATCACACCTGTCCAGCCGCTGGCTTCCAGAAGCACCGACACCAGTTCCTTCATATTTTCCTCATCCTCAAGACCGTTCCCAAGAAGCGGGATGCAGCGCCGGCCAAGTTCCGAGGCCATCTGCAGCTGACGGCTGCTCTCAATATCCTGCCGGATAAAAATATGGTTGAAACTGGAAATAAAGAGGAGTATGCCCGACGCGTTCATCACTGTCATCAGAACTCCGGTCTTTTGCACCGTATCAAGAGCCAGAGAAAACGGGCTGACCATCCTTAGAATAATCACAAGATCACAGATTTCTGCAAAACAGGTCAGGAAAAACAGGTCTCTGTATTTCCATTTTCCCCGTTGAAAATATGGGTAAAATCCCCCGCCCAGAAGGCCAAACAGTACCGTCGAAAAAGCCGACGCCATCGCAAAAGCGGCCGATCCTGCAAAAAAATAGATATAAACCGCCCCGATCACAGAAGCATACATCCCTACCAGCGGACCGCCAAGAATCCCGGCGGCAATCGCCGCGATCACACGGGTATTCATATTGTAACCGTCCATATCAATCCCTGTATATACAGACAGCACGATCACCGCGCCAAACACCACCGACAGAAACACCTGGCCCGCGCCGCTTCGCCGCTCCTGGGAAATAGCATTCTGGATCAGCTGCACCTTCGACAGAAGCGTCGCCACCAGCACCAGCAACGCAATATTCAAAACCACCTCAAAAAGCAAACTCTCCATGTGGATCCTCATACTTTCCACCCTCCCGGATACACATACCTGGAACTATCATACCACAAATCCCCGGGATGTGGATAATTCCCGTGGATAAAATGTGGAAAACATCAATTGGGGACGGGGGATTTCTGAAAATCCCCCGTCCCCAATTGATGTATGATTTGTTAGGTAATAGATGGCTTATTCGTAAGCGACGGTTTTTTTGTCGTTGTAGACATCCAGATCCAGTTCGCCAAGTTTTTTGGCTACCAGCATGCCTACCATGACGTCTACGTCTACGTTCATCAGTGTACGGAACATTCCTGCGAACCAGTCGATTCCGATCAGGACTGCGATGCTGTCCATCGGAAGCCCCAGTGAGGATGCCAGGAAGGTGTACACGATCACGGAGCCGCCCGGTACGGAAATGGTTCCCATGCACATCAGGCAGGATAAGAGGATTGCCATACCCATCTGGTATACCGTCATTTCGATTCCTGTGGACTGTGCCATGAAGAAGATGGCGGTTACATAGCACATGGCCGCGCCGCAGCTGTTCATGGACATGGTAATAGGTCCTGTAAAGTCTGCCACTTTGCGGCTGACGCCGAATTTGGTGACTGCGTCTTCCATTTTTGTTTGAAGGCAGATCGCGCCGGATGTGGTGGTGACTGCCATCAGGGACATTTTGCCGAATTTTTTCGGCATCTTAAATGGATTGACGCCGCAAAGTACCGCTGTGATCGGGCCGTAGATCAAAAACTGGATCACGTCGCCGATCAGGAGCACTCCCAGGAATTTGGCCATCGGGATGATCACTGCAAATCCTGTGGATCCTGCTACGTCTGCCAGCAGGCAGAAGATACCGATCGGGGCAATGTACATAACTGTTTTGATGATATTGGTAATGACTTTATTTAAGCCGATCACCCAGTCCGCCATATTGCGGTTTCCACTCTGGCGGGTATAGGCTCCCATGGCCACGCCGAAGAAGATTGCAAATACGATACACGGCACCATGGATCCGTCAGCCATAGATTCCACTACGTTTGTAGGAACAAAGTTCAGAAGGGTATCCTGAAGGGACGCGGCCTCTACTGCCGTCTCTGTTACTTCCTCTGCTCCGGAGAGGTCAATGCCAAGTCCCGGTTTTACCAGCATGGATAAGACTACGCCCAGCACTGCGGCAATCGCTGTAAAAAACACGATCCATTTGATCGTATGCACGCCCATTTTCCCAACGTCTTTTCCGTCGCCGCCGCCTACTGCAGCCGCTACAGAAGACATAACCAGAAGCACCACGGACATCTGGATCAGTCTTAAGAAAATGTCTCCGATAAACTTAAGATTCTCTGCCCAGGGGCCTATCAGTGCGCCGAATACGATACCTCCGACTGTCGCGATCAGAATCTGCGTGGTCAGAGATATTGAAAATCTCTTTTTCTTTTCCATCTCTCATTCCTTCTTTCTTTTTCTTCTCTTTTCTTTTTTCTTCTCTTTTTGCCCTGCTGCCTTTTCAGGCAATCCGTTCTTATAAGCTATTGCTTATTCTATCTATTTTCAGAAAAGAATCAATAGCTTTTGTTTAAACGGCAGTTTCCTCCGCAGGAAATGTCGATTCTGACGCACAAAAGGACTGCGCCGCAAACAGCGCAGTCCTTTTATTTTCCTGTGTTTCATTTACACCATACACTCGTGCATGGCTTCTTCTTCAATCCCGGCCTCTTTCATCGCCGCCGCGATTTCTTCCCGCTCTTCCAGCCGCGCGCACCAGGACAGTCCGCAGCCGGCCGAGATGGCTCTTGGCACAGGTATGATCCGTCCGGGGACATTTTGTTCCTTGCAGACCTTTTCCATAGCCATGGCATCCGCGGTCGTATGAAATGTTATGACCAGTTTCAGTTCTTTTTTTCTCATTTACTCAATCACCACTTCGATGTGTCCATCCTTCTCGGCAGATGTGGTCTTTTTGCCGTGATCTTTGGCATATTTCTCCACATTTGTCTTCTGATGGGGTTCTGTAACCAGAACCTTCACCGGTCCGTCCGCACTTTTAAGCGCCTCCGCAGTCAGCATCAGCGGTTCCGGACAGGACAGTCCTCTTGCATCTACTTCTTTCATTGATCTGTTACCTTCTTTCCTAGAATACTACGGTTCCTGTCATTTTTCAATAAAAATCCTCTGCCGCCCTGTTTATTTCGACTCACGTTTATTGGTAAACGCAATAATAAACAAAACTACAATACAGATCACGCAGGCCACTTTGCCATTTAACGGTACAGCGCCTGCAACGACTTCCTGCGTCTCGGCGTCCAGAGCGGTTCCGCTGGCAGCCAGTCCCAGATTGTGGCACAGCGCTGCTGCCACGAACATTCCCACAACCGTCATGGCCGCGTCAGAAGAGCCCTGACCCGCCAGGATCAGCTGGCGAAGCGGGCATCCGCCTGCAAGCACTGCCGCAAAACCGACTGTGTACATGCCCAGGATATTCCACAGATGATCGGAATGAGCGATGATACCTGGTGTGTCAAAGCCAAGGACAAAACGTCCTGTCGCAAGATTGAACACCAGCATGACAACGAACAGTCCTGCGATCACACAGAACAGGTCAAAATTTTTCATCAGGATGATATCGCGGATGCTTCCTGCAAAGCACATTCTGGACTTCTGGGCAAATGCTCCGAATACCAGTCCGCCGATCAGAGCCAGGATCACCGGCGCGTGCATGCTGCCGGGGCCGGTTTCGCTACTCTTAAGAAGCGTGGTAAATACAGCCAGGATCAGGATTCCCACTGCGATCACAGAGATCACAACACCGCTTTCTTTGTTGGACACATAGGAACGTCCCAGGCTGAATCCTTTCTTTAATGCAAATACGCCGGTCGCGATCCCCAGGATAAATCCGATCAGAGCCACCCATGCGTTCAGGTCGCCGGCTGACATACGGATCACCATACGGAGCGGGCATCCCAGGAATACCAGGGCGCCGATCATAATGATCATGCCGAGGATGAAACGGATCATCGGAGAGGAACCCGCAGTAGAACGATATTCTTTTGTTGCCACAGAGATCAGGAATGATCCCAGGATCAGACCGATGATCTCCGGTCTTGCATACTGTACCGCCTCTGCCTGGTGCATGCCCAGCGCTCCTGCTGTATCACGGATAAAGCAGGCAATACAAAATGCCATGTTTGCCGGGTTTCCAAAGTATGCAAGAAGCGCCGCTACGATACCACATACCACGCCGGCCAGTGCCAGTTTCTTTTTTGAATCTGATAAATTCATGTTTTTCCTCCTTGTAACTCTCATTCCAAAAGAGGATCTTTCCCTGATATTTCCAGAGAGAAAACAACTACTCCTCTTTGGCTAATTCGCGGATCGCCCTTATGGCAGTATCCACTTCTTCCTCCGTATTGTAGTGAGAGAAGCTGAATCTTACCGCCCCCTGTTCTACCGTGCCCAGCGCCTCATGCATCAGGGGGGCGCAGTGGCCGCCGGATCTGGTAGATATTCCATATTCAGTAAGAAGCGCGTCGCTCACTTCGGAAGAATCATAATCACCGATATTCAGAGTCACGATCGCACAACGATTTCTGGAATGGAAATCGCCGTAGATCTTTACACCCGGAATTTCTTTTACCCCTTCGTAAAAACGCCACATCAAATCCTGTTCACGGGCGCGAATAACATCCACGCCCGTTTTTTCCAGGTATTCCACGGCTGCATGAAGGCCTGCGATGCCGTGTCCATTGAGCGTACCCGCCTCCAGAGCGGTGGGCATCTCGACAGGATGCGTTTTACTGTAGGTCTGCACTCCGCTTCCGCCAGACTTTAAGGGCCGTATGGCAAGTCCTTTGCGGACATACATACCGCCGGTGCCCTGGGGCCCCAGCATTCCTTTATGACCGGTAAAGCAAAGCACGTCTATCTTCATTTTCTGCACGTCGATTGAAAATACGCCTGCTGTCTGAGACGCGTCTACCACAAATACGATCCCTTTTTTTGCTGCCATTTCTCCGATGGGTCGGGGATCCACATAATTTCCCGTAAGATTGGAGCCGTTGGTGCAGATGATCATCTTTGTATCCTCCGCAATCGCATCCTCCATATCTTTCAGATCAAAACAGCCGTTTCTGTCACTTTTTATAATCGTCAGACGAACACCCTGTTTCTCCATCTCATACAGCGGCCGAAGGACAGAATTATGCTCCAGCATGGTTGTGATCACATGATCGCCAGGAGTAAGGATCCCTTTAATGGCGATATTCAGACTCTCGGTAGAGTTCGGCGTAAACACGATCTGCCTGGGGTCTTCTGCACCAAAAAGACGGCACAGTTTCTCCCTGGTATCGTAAATGATACGGGACGCACTAAGAGAAGCCTCATTGACGCCTCTTCCCGCATTCCCCATAGAACTCATTGCTGTTACTACTGCATCGATCACTTCCTGCGGCTTGTGCATGGTCGTCGCCGCATTGTCCA
This sequence comes from uncultured Merdimonas sp., assembly GCF_963929015.1. Taxonomy (NCBI): domain Bacteria; kingdom Bacillati; phylum Bacillota; class Clostridia; order Lachnospirales; family Lachnospiraceae; genus Merdimonas; species uncultured Merdimonas sp. The sequence goes on along the minus strand of NZ_CAWVHE010000018.1, from coordinate 116,106 downwards.
TATAAATCATTACAGATTCCATCCTTTCTCCGGCGGGAGGACGATCGTTCCTCCCCCGCATATTAGTATATTCTGATTTCTCTCATTCGTCTAACTGAAAACTATGATAAGAGAGGCCTGTTATAGAAAATATCTATATCAGGCCTCTCTTTTATTTTTCTACCTGGTAAACTTCTTTTACAATCTTTATAAAACGCTCCGCCGACCGGGAGAGCTGATAGTTTTTGTTGTACACAAGATTGATGTCCCTTCCCTTATCTGCTCCGGGAATAGGGAACGCAAGGATGCGTCCTTCTGCCACCTCGTCCCGGGACGCAAGACCCGACAGAACTGAGATCCCCAGTCCCTGGGACACTGATTTTTTGATGGTTTCCTGATTCTCAATGCTGGCGATCACATCCAGTTTTGTCACATCAATCCCGGCGCGGGCAAACTGCTTTTCTGCTTCCTTGCGGGTTCCGGATCCTTCTTCCCTCATGATAAATGATTCCTGAAGGATCCAGGAGATATCTTTTGGCGACTCTTCCCGGATCTTCCGGTACTTTTCCGTATTCGGCGTGATCACCACCAGCTGATCCTTGTAAAACGGCACATACCGGCAGTGCTTCTTCTCCAGCGCTGTTCCGGTCAGGCCTACGTCCACCATGTGATCGATCACCCGCAGCACCACCTTGGCGCTATCCATTTCCAGGATCTTCAGCTGCTCATCGGGATATTTTTCGTTATACCGCTTCAGGATCTCCGGAAGAAGATACTGTGCCGGCACTGTAGAAGCTGCAATTGTAATACAATGCTTCCCGGTTTCTTCCTCGCTGCCGAACCTCTCCTCAATCTTCTGCGCCAGATCCATCATCGGCTTGGCATATTTGTATAATTCTTTTCCATCTTCCGACAGACTGACTTCCTTGGTATTGCGGATAAACAGCCTGACATTCAGTTCCTTTTCCAGGGACGCGATGTGGGCGCTGATGGTGGGCTGCGTCAGATACAGCTCTTTGGCCGCCCGGGAAAAGCTCCCTCCTTCTGCCACCTGGACAAATGCTTCTAATTGTTTCAAATTCATTAGTACGCTACCCTTTCACTTTCTGCTCCCATTTTTTTCGTGATCTTTAAGGCGTCCATATATTCCAGGATCGGCTTGGCGCTCTTTCTGCTGGTCTGGAACATATCCCGGACCTGCGCGATGGTGATCAGCGGATCCTCCGCCAGATGTGCCCTGATCTTCTCTTTCGCCTCTTCCATATATTCAGTCAATGTAAACATTTCTTCCGTCACTTTTACGATTCTTCCTTCAGTGAGAAGGATATTCAGGATATCATCCGCCGTCTCCTTCGGAGTCCCTTTCAGATCAATCTCCGAATAACGGACAAAGTCGAATCCAGCCTTCTGAAAGGTATCCAGGAAATATCCGGATACTTTCTGGTAATCGCTGTCTTTTCTCACTTCATACTCCGGCGTGCACAGGAATTCTTCTACCCGCCTGATATCGCCCTGGCTGACGAAATATTCTACAATCCGGTCAAATACATTGGGCCGGATCTTCTGAAAATAAGTGGTCTGAACCTCTGCCTTTTTCATTCCGTAACGATAAGGATAGGTTGCTTCATACTTTTTCAGCGCCTCTGTCAGAACTGCCCTGGCTTCCCGGATGGAATCCGCATGCCACGCATAAGTGTCTTTCCGCATCTCAAATACCGTCACCAGCCCCTGCTCTTCCAGCTCTTTTATATCTTTTTGGACCTCATCCGCCGAAAGCGCCGTCAGCTTGGCAAGTTCCGCTACCGTGATCAGTGTATCTCCATGTTTCTTTACATGCAGTTCGATCACGTCCGCAGAGGAGCCGGATTCCTTTTGCCGCAGTTCTTCGATCACGCTTTCCTGAAACCGTTTTTTCACTCCCGGGTTTGGCTCCAGGATCACGCCGCCGCCAATGGTTTCCATGGGAGAATAAAACCGCACGACGAATTTATCGCCTCTTCGCACAGCGATCTCTTCCTCCAGCCGAAGCTGCACATACCCGCTTTCCCCCGGCCCGATCTCCTCCTTGTCAAGAAGGACGGCACGGCACAGGATCTCGCTGGTACCGGTAAAAAAATGAAGTCTGGTATGATTGGTCAGCACCCGCATGGAAGAATCCAGCACGTTCAGCTTCACATCCAGAAGATCTGTATTTTTCATGCTGTCAGGCGGAGCCAGCACACACCCTCTCTTAATCTCTTTTTTCTTTACATTGGACAGATTAATGGCCACCCGCTGTCCGGCATAACATTCCTTTTTGTCCTGTCCGTGAACCTGGATGCTGCGGATCTTACATTCCTTGCCGATAGGATACATTTCCAGCGTATCTTCCTTGCGGATGGTGCCGGATACCAGTGTGCCGGTAATGATGGTCCCAAATCCCGACATGGTAAATGCACGGTCTATGGGCAGTCTCGGGATCGTATGGATGTCTTTTTCGATCACCTCATCGCTTGACATATGTCCGATCACCTCGATGAGATGGTCAAGCCCCTCTCCTGTGGCAGCCGATACCCTGACCACAGGCGCTTTCTCAAGAAATGTCCCGGAGAGTTCCTCCCGGATCTCTTCCTCTACCAGCTCGATCCATTCTTCATCCACCAGGTCACATTTATTGAGAACAATGATACTCTTCTCAATCCCCAGAAGGCCCAGGATATCCATATGCTCTCTGGTCTGGGGCATGATCCCTTCGTCTGCCGCGATCACCAGCAGTACCAGATCCATCCCCACGACTCCGGCCACCATATTATTGATAAATTTTTCATGGCCAGGCACGTCGATGATGCCTGCCCGGTCTCCTCCGGGAAGATCAAAATACGTAAATCCAAGATCGATCGTGATCCCTCTTCTCTGCTCCTCTTCCCAGCGGTCTGTATTTCTTCCGGTCAGCGCCTTGATCAGAGTTGTTTTCCCGTGATCAATATGCCCCGCCGTTCCTATGATGATATTTTTCATGCTACATGCTCCTAAACTGATCTGCTATCACTTTAAACTGTCGGGTATCTATAGTCCGGACATCCAATAGAATGGTGTCATTCGCTGTCCTTGGAATGATCGGCACCGGAAGATGACGCATCTTTTCCTCCAGCTCCGGCACGCTCACCTCTTCCGGCGAGATGGCCGCCGCATAGCTTGGGATTCGCTCCAGAGGCAGCGAACCGCCGCCAATCTGGGATTCGCAGGGCATCACCTGGAACCGCGCCGCAAATCCGGTCCTCCGGAGCATCCGCACCAGGCTCTTTGCTTTCTTCTCCATCTCTTCCTTCGGTTCCGTGATCATCCGCAGGACCGGGATATTTTTCACCGCCTTCTCCTCTGACAGATATTCCTGCAGCACCAGTTCCAGCGCCGTGGCAGTAAACTTATCGATCCTGAGCGCCCTGGTCAGCTGATTCTTCTTCATCCTGTCAATGTATTTCTTCTTGCCGATGATGATGCCGGCCTGCGGTCCTCCCAGCAGCTTGTCCCCGCTGAAGCAGACCACGTCCGCTCCTTTTGCAATGGACTCCTGTACCATAGGCTCATGAGTCAGTCCGTATTTTGCCAGGTCGATCAGCACGCCACTTCCCAGGTCTTCAATGATAGGCAGTTCATGCTCGCCTGCCAGGCCGATCAGCTCGTCGATCTCTACAGATTCTGTAAAACCTACAATCCGGTAATTGCTGGTGTGGACTTTCAGAAGCGCTTTCGTCTCTTCTGTAATGGCGTTCTTATAGTCGTCATAATGGGTCTTGTTGGTGGTTCCCACTTCCACCAGCGTGGCGCCGCTTTGCTCCATCACATCAGGAATACGGAATTTTCCTCCGATCTCCACCAGTTCTCCTCTGGACACCACGACCTCGCCGCCTTTTGCCAGGGAACTTAAGATCAGCATCACGGAAGACGCGTTATTATTCACGGCCATAGCCGCCTCTGCTCCGGTCAGTTTGCACAGAAGTTCTTCAAAATGCGAATACCGTTCCCCTCTTCTTCCGGCTTCCAGATTATACTCCAGATTGGAATAGCCGCATGCCACTTCTGCGATCCGTTTCATATGCTCCGGACTGATAGGCGCCCGGCCCAGATTGGTATGAAGGATGGTCCCTGTTCCGTTGATCACCGGCCGCATGTTGGGGGTATGAATTTCCTCCACAGTCTGTCCAATGGCGTCTGTGAGCCCGCCGATGGCCGCCTCGATCTCCTTCTCATCCTCGCATTTCCCAATAAAAGCCCGCAGGCGGTCCGTCTCCTTCCGGATCGACTCCATGACCGTTTCCTTGCTGTAGCGGCAGATCAACTGCCGGATCCGTTCCTCCTCCAGGAGAATGTCTACTTTGGGTATTTTCCGGTAAAACACATTTTTGTTCATTCTTTGTTTCCTCTCTTATATCAAGCGAATCCATTTATCACTTTTTTCTTTTACTTCTCCGATCACCGCGGTCTTGGTCTCCATGCCGGCCGCTGCAAAATCCGCCATCATCTGCGGCAGTTCTTTCGCAGACACGCTGATCAGAAGGCCGCCGGAGGTCTGGGGATCATACAGTAGATCCAGGTAATGTTCCTCTATCCCCTCAGTCTCCACCTTGCCAATGGAATATCCCCGGTTCTTATAGGCGCCTGCCGGCACCAGCCCCATTTTGGCATAATCGATCGCGTCCGCAAGATACGGAACATCTTTTACCTTCAGTTCCAGCGTCACTTCACTGGCCTCAGCCATCTCTACTCCGTGACCGAGAAGGCCGAATCCGGTGACATCCGTACATGCAGATACATCATACTTTTCCACCACCTGCTTGGCCTTTTTATTCAGGGATGCCATAACCGTCTGTGCTTCCCGGATCGCGGAAGGCGACGCCATCTCGGCTTTCACGGCCGTATTGATGATCCCGCTTCCGATCTGCTTGGTCAGTACCAGCACATCCCCGGGCCTGCATCCGTAATTCTTGAATATTTTATCCGGATGTACAAACCCTGATACACACAGTCCATACTTCGGTTCATCATCCTGTACCGAATGTCCGCCTACGAGAACCGCTCCCGCTTCTTTTACCTTGTCTGCTCCTCCTGCCAGGATATCGCCTAAGATGGCCGGATCCAGGCAGTTGGGAAATCCCACGATATTCAGAGCGACTACCGGTTCTCCTCCCATCGCCCACACATCGCTTAAGGAATTGGCAGCGGCAATCTGTCCAAACATATAGGGATCATCTACGATGGGAGTGAAAAAATCCACAGTCTGGATCATCGCTATCTCGTCAGTTACTTTATAAATAGCCGCATCATCGGACGTCTCGATGCCGACGATGAGATTATCATCATGAAACTTCGGCAGCTTACCCAGAACCTGGGCAAGGGTCTCAGGACCTATCTTGGCCGCTCAGCCGGAAGTTTTGCTTAAGCTTGTTAATTTTACATCTGTCTTCATAACAGCATGCCCTCCTTTTCTTTTCCCTGCAGACGCGCCGGGCCGCATAAAAAAGCACAGGGAACTCCCCTTCCCTATTGCGGCGTTCCCTGTGGATTCTTTCAAACACAATTCTTTTGCAACTCTCTTATGCTAAGGTTTGATGATCTTGGATGCTCCTGCCAGAGTCTCTACAATGCTGTACATATTGGTTACAGATCCGACTGCCAGTTTCTCTTTCAGTCCGTAGTAATCAAGACAGGTACCGCAGGTCATGATCTCTACTCCCAAAGCCTCCAGAGACTTCAGATCTTCCAGAGAATCAGAGCCTTCGGTAGTCAGGGTTGCCCCGCCATTGTAGAACAGCATGGTTTTCGGCAGCTCATCCAGCTGTGTCACAGCAAAGATAAAGCTTTTGATCAGGACTTTGCCAAGCTCATCATTTCCACTTCCCATACGATCGGAAGCAATGGCTACGACCAGATTGCCTCTTGCGTCCGGTACGCAGGATACTTCCTGTGTCTCTTCTGCCGCCGGCGCCCCGTCCATCTGAATCGTGATCTTATATTCTGCATCGCCCAGCTTTTCGGAAGACACCTGTCCTCCCGAGGAAGCTGCCATCTTGGTCACATTCTGGACGGCAATCTCATTGTCCACCAATACTTCAATCGTCTCAGGTCCTGTAAGCGCCTGCATTGCCTTTTTGGTCTTAATAACCGGGATCGGGCAATTATCTCCCATAGCGTTGACTGTAATCATAATTTCTCGCCTTTCCTTCCCGCCATTACCTTCAACACTTATAGAAACATTCTATCATTATGCTTCTGAAAGGTAAATGGCTTTTCCCTGATTTATGAAAAAATATATTTTCAGGCAATGTTTACTTTGCGGGGGCTTTCGTACTCCCGCATCTGAAGGACCTTATACTGTCCCTCCGACCAGCAGGCCGGTTTGAGCCCGCCTCTTTGAAATACTTTGATAAATTCATCAAGGGTCTGTACTTCCTCTGGAAACCAGGTGGCGCACACGCCCACTTTTTCCGGCACATGGCAGTCGCTTGCGCCGATGGTGCGAAGCCCCAGTCTTGCGGCATATCTGGCAGCCTTCCGGCAGGCCGCAGGCGACGTGCTGCCATTTAAAACCTCCAGGCCGTCCAGGCCAGTCACCTCGCACAAATGCTCCTCCAGCCCCCTCCTGTTGTTGCGGAACGGATGCGCCGCAAAGCAGACGCCTCCCTGGGCTTTCACCAGATGGATAAACTCCTGGGCAGGGATCCGCTCCCTGGGATACTCTTCAATCCCAAAGGCTACAATATCTCCCTGCAGGGAATAATATTCAATCCCGGTAAAGATCGGAAAGCCTGTCTTCCTGGAATACTCCTCTGCAAAATCCTTCAGGCCCATACTGTCATGATCTGTAATGCAGATTCCGTCAAGCTCCTTTTCTCTGGCGATCTCTACCATTCGGGGCAAGGCAAGGAAACTGTCTTTGGAATATGTCATCTCATGCATATGCAGGTCGATCAGCATCTCTAACACCTTTCACTTTCTTAAAAAGACTCACTGCTGCCACTATTCTTATTATAAGAAGGTAAAAGGCCGGATTCAAATTGAGTTTTTTTATAAATGCGCTTATTTATTGATTGTATCTATATATTTTCTTTTCTCTCTCCCCATGCTATAATAGTCGCATGTAATGCCTTTCCGCCCATGTGCATGTGGCATAATGATTACCAATATATGAGAGGATTTTAAATATGTGGATTGCTGATCAATGGAAAGATTATGAAGTCATAGACTGCAGCAAAGGAGAAAAGCTGGAACGCTGGGGCGATTATATTCTGGTGCGCCCGGACCCCCAGGTGATCTGGGACACGCCCAGACAGGACAACCGCTGGAGAAAGAAAAACGGCCACTATCACCGCAGCAAAAAAGGCGGCGGTGAATGGGAGTTTTTTGACCTGCCGGGAGAATGGCAGATCCACTATAAGGACCTGACCTTTAACCTGAAGCCTTTTAGTTTTAAGCATACCGGCCTTTTCCCGGAACAGGCCGCCAACTGGGACTGGTTCTCGGAAAAGATCCGTCTGGCCGGACGGCCCGTCAAGGTGCTCAATCTCTTTGCCTACACCGGCGGCGCCACTTTGGCCGCAGCGGCCGCAGGGGCCAGCGTTACCCACGTTGACGCTTCCAAAGGTATGGTCAACTGGGCAAAAGAAAACGCTGTCTCATCCGGTCTTTCCGACAGGCCGATCCGCTGGCTGGTGGACGACTGTGTGAAATTCGTAGAGCGAGAGATCCGCAGGGGCAATCATTACGATGCCATCATCATGGATCCGCCTTCCTATGGCCGGGGACCCAAAGGCGAGATCTGGAAGATCGAAGACGCCATCCATCCCCTGATCCGGCTGTGTACCCGGATCCTGTCGGACAAGCCCTTATTTTTTCTGGTAAATTCTTACACCACAGGCCTTGCTCCCGCCGTTCTCACTTACATGATCGGCACGGAGCTAAAGCCTTTCCACGGCCATGTGGAGTCGCAGGAGATCGGACTTCCCGTCACCAGCTCCGGCCTGGTGCTGCCCTGCGGAGCATCCGGAAGATGGGAAGCCTGAGTGTAAGAAACACACCTATCAGGAGCAGCTTTTAAAAGAATTACATCTTTAACGCAAAAGGGAACGTACGAAATCATCTGTACGTTCCCTTTTACTTAAAACTCAATTCCTTTCCCCAGTGCATCCTTCAGATATGTGGCCACATCTTCCAGTTTATGCACTGCCTCCATCTTTTCTTCCCAATCTTCGCCTTCCATGTCCACGTTGATCAGGCACTGCTGGATGTGTTTTACTTCTTTGATCAGATCTTCTGTCATAAGATAACCCCCTGTCCTGTGTACTTGTATTTAGTATACCATATTCTCTGCTTTTACGGCACTGCATTTTTATGATACAATAAATCTTAAGATTCTAAAGACCCATCGACTCAGGAGGTATTTGTTTTATGAAATTAATGATTGCATCGGATATCCATGGTTCTGCATATTACTGCAAAAAAATGATCGAAGCCTATCAGCGTGAGCAGGCCGACCGGCTTCTGCTGCTGGGAGACATTCTCTACCACGGCCCAAGAAATGATCTGCCGGAAGGTTATGATCCCAAAGCGGTAATTGCTATGCTAAATCCCTTGAAGCAGGAGCTGCTCTGTGTCAGGGGCAACTGCGATACAGAGGTGGATCAGATGGTACTGGAATTTCCCATTCTGGCAGATTATTGCCTGCTGGAAATCAACGGGCAGACTATTTTCGCCACCCACGGCCATCATTTCAATCCCCAGAATCCTCCTATGCTAAAAGAAGGGGACATCCTTTTAAATGGGCATACCCACATCCCGGCCAATCAGAATATGGGAGCCTATACTTATATGAACCCAGGCTCTGTATCGATCCCCAAAGAAGGATCTGCCCACGGATATATGATCTTTGACGGTAATTTTGTCTGGAAAGATCTGGACGGAACGATTCTGGACCTGTAAGAAACTACCGGACCGCCCCTTCCCGGATAAACCGATCCAGGGTCTCAAAAACCTCCCGCATCTCCTCTGCTGTCTTTGGATCCGTATAGGGGATCCGCTTCTCCAGCCTGGAAAGATAATTCTCTTCTACGATCATGGCAAATGAGGCCGGAAAATTGATGTCAAAAAAGTAAGCCAGATACGAAAGCCAGTAATCCATCTTCGTTTTTCGGAGCGGAGAGAAAATGGATTCTTTCTTACGAAACTCATTCATAACTTCTGTACTTATCTGGCTTCTCCCCACCTCTTCAGCTGTGGCTCCCATAAAGGTTTCTACGGGATCGCAAAGTTTCACCCGGCAGTTATCCAGCTTGTCTGCATCCCGGATGATCTTTGTATGGAGAAGTTCCTGTTCATCCGAGATTCCTTCCAGCCGGAAATCACTGTGTTTTGCGATTGCCGTCCGGATGACCGGATCCCAGGTATCTTCTTCTACAAATTCCCGGATCAGGCCTTCCCCGAACAGGATCTCCACCCCGAATCCGGCATGATCCATGGTGCCCGGTTCAAAGCTGTCAAAGCGTTTTACCTGCTCAAATCTTCCGATATCATGGAGCAGACCGATGATCTGCGCCAGTGTCTGATCCTCCCCGGAAAGGTCCATCCTTTCCGCTATTTTTTTACTATATTCCATCACCCCGTAGGTATGAGTGATCTTCAGACGGATCTTATCGTCCTCCCTGTCATAGTCGTCCAGATATTCCTCAAATCTGCGGACTGCATGTGTAAGATCCATTTTTTATTCCTCCTTCTTTCTCCCCCGAAGCAAGGGCTCTTTTTGGATCGCCTGTACCGGACAGGCCCGGATACAGTCGCCGCACCGGATACATTCCGGGCTGTTTGGCTGTTTCCAGGTCCGAATGTCCATCTTGCAGGCTTCCTGGCATTTCCCGCACCGGATACAGGTATCTTCTACCCGGTACCGGTAACAGGCTACGGAATGAAAGAAACTGTACACCGCCCCCAGCGGACAAAGATATTTACAGAACGGACGGTATACTCCGATTGCCAGCAAAAATAACAGTAGCAGAACCGCAACCTTCCAGCCAAACAATACTCCTGCGGCATCCTGCAGCGCCGGAGAAGACGCCACCAGCGGCAGTCCCGCCATCAAAGTCCCGCCGGGGCAGAGATACTGGCAAAACCAGGGCGACCTCTGGCCAAATTCCCCTGTCACAACCATTGGCAATAGAATTACCAGGATCACCAGGACCAGATACTTTACTCTTACCAGCCACTGGTGTCCGGGCAGGTTCTTCCGCTTCCGGGAAAACGGGATCTTATAAAGCAGATCCTGCACCAGTCCGAACGGACACAGCCATCCGCAGATAAAGCGGCCAAACAAAGAACCGAACAACAACAGAAATCCTACTGCATAAAAGGAAAACCTGGAACCTCCGGTCAGAACTGCCTGCAAAGCTCCGATAGGGCAGGAGCCAAGCGCTCCCGGGCAGGAGTAGCAATTCAGCCCCGGCACACAGATAGTCTTTGTGGGACCTGTATAGATTTTCCCTGTAAGAAAACCAAAGATATACCCGTTGGTCAGCGCAGTAAAAGCAATCTGCACCCAAAGTCTTATTCGTTTACCCAATTCCAATACACTCCAGACATATATAAATTGCTTTGATCCACACGGTCTGCGCCTCCCCGCGCCAGATCCCAATGCCTAAAAAGCAAATCCCCGCAGCCAGCAACAGCGCCCACAGCCATCTGCGGTATCCTGTCCCAGCTATGTCTGCCTTTCTGCCTTTCCTCACCGTACCTCGCCTCTCAATTCTTCAATGATTCCCATCCAGTCTTCCTTAGACCGACTTCCGGCATAAGCCTCCCCGACCTGATTACCGTTCTCATCCACAAATACTGTGGTCGGCACCACACTAACCCTGCTTAAAATATTTCTCTGCAGATCAGGAGAAGCAATCAGATGCACATAATCTGCCTGTGTGGAATCAATAATCTCTTTCGCATCCGCATCCTGCGGCTCCATAACGTCGCTGATTAACCCGATCATCTGAAATTCACCTGTGTCATAGGAACGGCTGATCTCACCCAGTTCCGGCATCTCCTGGATACAGGGTCCGCAAAAAGTTCCCCAGATATTTACCATCGTAAGCTTCGACTGACCAAAAATGTCCTGTGTCACGCTCTCTCCATCTATTGTTTCTGCCTCAAATTCTCCAAACAGTGCTTCACCAGAAGGATCCGCCGGCTCCTGTGTACTTTCAGAAATCTCCGTGTCCTTTGGTTCCTCCTCTTTTCCGCAGGAACAAAGTGCTGCCACAAGCACAGCCGTCAGCAATATCACGCTCAACCGTTTTTTCTTCATGGATCTCCTCCTTGCCAACCTTTTTCATACATGATCGTCATCCATAGATCTCGTCCAGTATAGCATAGAATCCTGCTCCCTTCCACTAAAAGCTCTTATTAACAGCAGGTTTCTATTGCCCGGCCTCTCTAACATATGCTAAGATAAAGAAAAGCATATGGAGTTTTCTATTTTTCTTTTTTATCTTTACCAGATGTAAAGATAAACATTTCTTAATTATTCATACGACAGATTTTGCTTCAAAAAATCTGCTTTTCAGAAAATTCGTGCTTTATATCCCATTTTTAAGCAGGAGTTTTCTCTGAAAAGCGAATCTCCTGACTCAATCGTATAAGGAGGTTTGACGTATGGAGAAACAAGCTAAGCTCCAGTGGCACCCTGCCTTCTTCGCAGGAATCCAGATCGAACTGGCCGCTGAAGCCAGGTATCTGGTCTTTGAGAACGAGCATCAGCTTGGAACAAAACCAAAAGAAATTGATGTGCTAATCATCAAAAAGGAAAATGCTCCGCCCATCCGGAAAAATATCGGCAGGATTTTCCGGACTTATAATCTGGTGGAGTATAAAAGCCCAGCCGACACCCTGGATGTCGAAGCATTTTATAAGCTGTACGGATACGCCTGCTTTTATAAAGCAGACGCCCCTGCCACCGACCGGGTTCCTATGGAAGAAGTCACCTTAACCTTCATCAGCCACCATTACCCGGAGAAACTGATGCGCTATCTGGAAGAAAAGCGAAACTACCAGATCAAAAGGGCAGACGAAGGCATCTACTACATAACCGGGGATTATATTCCCATCCAGATTCTGGTCACCCGGCAGCTTTCCAAAACCGAAAATCTCTGGTTAAGCCATCTGACAAACCAGCTGGACGGAGAACCGGATGCCGAACTTCTGGTGGAGGCGTATCAAAAACATACAAAAGATAAATTATATCAGTCCGTCATGGATATTATTGTAAGAGCAAACCACGAAATGTTCGAGGAGGCGAAGGAAATGTGCGATGCATTAAGAGAATTATTTGCGGATGAATTTAAAGAAAACCGCCAGGAAGGGCTTCAAGAAGGAAGAAGCGAGATCAACCGCCTGATCCTGAAGCTATCAGAAATGGGAAGAACAGATGATATCCTGAAGGCCGCGCAGGATCCTGTTTATCAGGAGCAGCTTTTAAAAGAACTACACTTATAAAAAAGCAACAGCCCGTTCTATACAGAACAGGCTGTTCTTTTCTTTTTATCCCCACAGTTTTTCCGGATAAACCCCGTCTTCGATCAGCTTCGCAAAAGCAGCTTCCACGGCAGGCTTGTCCTCTTTATAAGTAATTCCAAACCACTTATCCTGGGTTTCCAGCACCTTTACTTTTGCCTCCCCCTTCCGGATCAGCTGGTCTACGATCGTAGGCAGAAGGTATTCTTTTTTCAGGGGATCACCGGAAGCATCTGCCAGGAATTCCCGGAATCCCTCTTCCAGATACTCGATAAATGCAGGTTCGCCGGCCCACATATTCATGGATACCCGCTCCTGTTCGGTCACCCACTTCTGTACCTCCGGATCATCGCAGACCAGACGTCCGTCTGCATCTCTTCCAATCCCTGTAGTCTCTACTACATGCGTCAGCATATCATGCTCATCTGCTTTGCAGATCCCGCGGGTAACCGTCCCGTTTTCACTCAGAGTATTTTTCAGTACAAATCCTGCCATTCCCATGCAATACTTTGCACCGCAGTCTTTTTCACGGATCAGAAAATCATGCAGCTTACGGAACGCTTCTTTTCCATAGTAATCATCCGCGTTGATAATGACAAAGGGTTCCTTTACCACATCTTTGCAGCAGAGAATTGCCTGTCCGGTTCCCCAGGGCTTTACACGGCCTTCCGGAACCTGAAATCCTTCCGGGAGATCGGAAAGTTCCTGGAACACATATTCTACTTCGATCTGTTCCCGGATCCGGTCTCCGATCGCTTCCTTAAAATCCTTTTCAATATCCTTGCGGATAATGAAAACAACTTTGTCAAATCCCGCCTCTTTGGCGTCATAGATGGAATAATCCATAATGATCTCGCCGTGCTTCCCCATTTTTGCAAGCTGCTTGATCCCGCCGCCATAACGGGAGCCGATCCCGGCCGCCATGATAATCAGTGTTGTCTTCATACTCTTTTCCTCTCACGATACATTCAGGTAATATTGAGGTTCGATGCCTCTGCCGCATTATAATCCCAAGACATCAGCGATCGCACCCATCTCCTCCAGCGCCACATCGATCAGATCATCCAGGCTTAATCCTGTAAATTCAATGGCTTCCATGTAATCCCGGTTTGCTCCTGCTGCAAAACGATGTTCGTTAAACCGCTTCATTACGGATTTGTGCTTTACGCTTGCAATCTTCTTATCCGGGTAGATCTGCGCCACTGCTTTTACAAAACCACTCATCGGGTCCGCCGCCAGAACCGCATACTGCAGTTTTGTCTTTGCCTTCACACCGCTCTTGGGATTGTGAGCGCAGATGGCGTCGAACAACACCTTGTCGTCAATGCCCTCCTTTTTCAGGATTTCCACAGATGTGGGGCCGTGGGTGCTCATGTCATTTCTCCAGTCGCACTGTTCCTCATCCAGATCGTGTAAAAGTCCTACGATCCCCCAGTATTCCACCTCATCGGGCGCAAGCCTTTTTGCCAGCCCTCTCATAATTGCTTCTACCGCATAGGAATGCGTGATATAATTCTCACCCTGCATATATTTCATCAGGATTTCATGTGCCTGTTCACGATTCATGTTATGGCTGCCTCCTTTGTTCCTTTTGACTGCAATCATTGTAACATAAAAGGAGCAGAAATTCTACTGATAGAATCTCTGCTCCCTCGCTTTTTCTGTGATACAGATATGATCCGGAGTATTACTCTTCCGGAACCACGATCAGATCTTTGGTAAAGTGATTCAGAACTTCACAACCGTCTTCGGTAATGATAACCAGGTCCTCAATACGAACGCCGATATTTTCATCCGGCAGATAGATACCAGGCTCAACAGAGAAGCACTGTCCAACCTGGATGATATCCTCATTTACAGAAGATACATCGCCGAACTCATGGTCTTCCAGACCGATGGAATGTCCGGTTCTGTGCGTGAAATACTGTCCGTATCCCTTCTCTTCGATGTAATTTCTTGCAGCCAGGTCTACATCACACATACGGTTGCCCGGTTTTGCAGCCTCAATACCGCGTCTGTTGGCTTCGCATACGATGTCATAAATCTCTCTTGCGCGGTCGGAAACCTCGCCGATGAATACGGTTCTGGTCATATCAGATGCATAGTTGTCCTTGAATGCTCCGATATCCAGGATAACACAGTCGCCGCGCTTTCCCTTGGAATCATCTGTTACATGGTGCGGATCTGCTGCGCCGTGTCCATATGCTGTGATCGGATCAAAGGATACATCCTCACATCCCAGTTCTTTGTAAATCTCCCGCATCTTGGCGTTCAGTTCTTTCTCTGTCAGTCCCTTTACTACCCAGGGAATGATACGCTCCATAGCGATATCATTGATTCTGGAGGACTCTCTCATCAGTTCCTGCTCTTTTTCGTCTTTGACCATACGGATATAGTCAACGATCGGAGAACCGTTTACGAACTTGCTTCCGCCGCCCAGTTCCTGCAGACGGATCAGGAATTTGGAGGGCCATGTCTTATCAATACCCATGACTTTATCCTTATCCACATATCTGCTTAAGATCTCTACGCCGTCTTCAATATCATCATAGTAAATAATGTCAACGCCCAGATCTGTCTCCTGCGGAAACAGCTTGTTAATGATCATCTTGTGATTTCCATTCACATTCAGATACAGCGCAAGAAGCCTTTCTCCCGGGAAAATCCACTTGCCTGTCAGATAAAAGATCGCAACCGGATCGGACACGATCATCTGAGGAACACCTTTTTCTTCCATTGATTTCAGTACTCTAGAAACTTTGTTCTGGTCCATTTTTTCCCCAACCTTTCTTTAAATAGACATTGTAAACCGAAATAGTTTCCTTCCGGTTTTTTCCAACCTCAATTATAAGCTTATCCCTGTAAAAAGTCAATTTATATCCTTTGTCTCCTTTGAGTCCATCTGCCTTTTACAGACGCAGCCTGTACAACCGTCAGCGCCGCAGCTCGCGCAGGGTCCTTTCTCCTTTCTTTGTTTCCACAGATAACGAAGCGCCAGGAGAAAAGTGCCAAGAACCACAGCTCCCGCCACTGCGGTGGACAGATTCATCTGGATATCTAAAAGTAACATAACCGCTTCCCCCTTCAAAAGAAAATCCCGCAAAGGATCTGCGCTCTGTCTGCACACTTCCTTCGCGGGATACTCTATTTACTCTTCTGCAGTAACCAGATCTTCCGTAATTTCTTCCGGCAGTTCTTCTATATCTGCATCTTCTTCACAGGTTTCCACAGTCTCTGTAGCTTCTGTTTCGTTCTCTGCCTGTGTTTCCTCCGGAAGAGTCTCCTCTGTACCCTCTTCCGTCAGTTCTTCTTCCGCTTCCATCCCGGTATCCAGAGCAATGTCACGGTACTTGTGCATTCCGGTACCAGCCGGGATGTGTTTACCGATGATAACATTTTCCTTCAGACCTACCAGCGGATCGATCTTTCCTTTGATCGCAGCCTCGGTCAGAACCTTGGTCGTCTCCTGGAAGGACGCGGCAGACAGGAAGGAATTGGTTGCAAGAGATGCCTTGGTGATACCAAGCATGATCTGCTCTCCGGTTGCCGGAGTCTTTCCTTCTTTTACCATCTCTTCGTTCACGTCCTCAAATACCAGGCGGTCTACGTTGGTTCCCGGCAGGAATTCAGTGTCTCCCGCCTCCTCTACGCGGACTTTCTTCAGCATCTGACGCACGATCACCTCGATATGCTTGTCGTTGATATCAACACCCTGGAGACGGTATACACGCTGTACTTCCTGGATCATATAATCCTGTACGGCACGAAGTCCTTTGATCTTCAGGATATCATGCGGATTTACGCTACCTTCGGTCAGCTCATCACCGGCCTCCAGTTCTGCGCCGTCCTGGATCTTGATCCTGGATCCATAGGGGATCAGGTATGCCTTGGACTCTCCGGTCTCGTGATTGGTCACGATGATCTCGCGTCTCTTCTTTGTATCATTGATCGTCGCGGTTCCCGCAAACTCTGTGATGATCGCAAGTCCCTTCGGCTTTCTTGCCTCAAACAACTCTTCGACACGGGGAAGACCCTGTGTAATATCGTCTCCGGCCACACCACCGGTATGGAAGGTACGCATGGTAAGCTGTGTACCAGGCTCTCCGATGGACTGTGCCGCGATGATGCCGACTGCTTCTCCTACCTGTACCGGCTCGCCGGTAGCCATGTTGGCGCCGTAACACTTCGCACATACGCCTCTGTGGGAACGGCAGGTAAGGATGGTACGGATCTTGATCTTCTTAAGCGGCTCGCCATTTTCATCCACACCTTTTTTGGTGATCAGCTCGGCGCGCTTCGGAGTCACCATATGATTGGCTTTTACCAGGACATTTCCGTCTTTGTCTTTAATATCCTCACACAGATAACGTCCTGTAATACGCTCCTGCAGGCTCTCGATCTCTTCATTTCCGTCCATGAATGCTCTCACATACATGCCCGGGATCTCCTGTCCTTCCCCCACACAGTCTACATCATGGATGATCAGCTCCTGAGACACGTCGACCAGACGTCTGGTCAGGTATCCGGAGTCAGCCGTACGAAGAGCCGTATCAGACAGACCCTTACGGGCTCCGTGAGCGGACATGAAATACTCCAGTACGTCCAGACCTTCACGGAAGTTGGACTTGATGGGAAGCTCAATGGTACGTCCGGTCGTATCAGCCATCAGACCACGCATACCGGCAAGCTGTTTGATCTGCTTGTCAGAACCACGGGCTCCGGAGTCCGCCATCATATAAATATTGTTGTATTTATCCAGACCGGAAAGCAGGGCTTCTGTCAGTTCATCGTCAGTAGCCTTCCAGGTCTCTACTACTTCTTTGTAACGCTCTTCCTCTGTGATGAGACCACGCTTAAAGTTCTTGGTGATCTTATCCACGGTATCCTGCGCCTTCTGGATCATCTCAGGCTTCTGCGGCGGAACGGTCATATCGGAAATCGATACGGTCATGGCCGCGCGGGTGGAGAACTTGTAACCAATGGATTTTACCGCATCCAGTACTTCCGCGGTAGCGGTAGATCCGTGAGTATTGATAACTTTTTCCAGGATCTGCTTTAACTGTTTCTTTCCTACATGGAAATCAATCTCCAGCTTCAGCTCGTTTCCTTCCTGCTCTCTGTCTACAAACCCAAGATCCTGTGGAATGATCTCATTAAACAGCAGCCTTCCCAGGGTAGACTCAATGATACCGCTCTTGACTGTACCGTCCGGCATCTCCTTGCTTACCCGTACTTTGATCTTAGAGTGCAGGGTGATCGCCTGGTTCTCATATGCCAGCAGCGCCTCATTCACACTCTTGAAGGCTTTGCCTTCTCCTTTTGCTCCTGGTCTTTCCTGGGTCAGGTAATAAATACCAAGTACCATATCCTGAGACGGAACAGCAACCGGCCCTCCGTCGGAAGGTTTCAGAAGGTTGTTCGGCGACAGCAGGAGGAACCGGCATTCTGCCTGCGCCTCTACGGACAGCGGAAGATGAACCGCCATCTGGTCGCCGTCAAAGTCCGCGTTGTATGCGGTACATACCAGCGGATGCAGCTTAATGGCCTTGCCTTCTACCAGGATCGGCTCAAATGCCTGGATACCCAGTCTGTGCAGTGTAGGCGCACGGTTCAGCATTACCGGATGCTCCTTGATCACGTCTTCCAGAACATCCCATACCTGGGGCTCCAGACGCTCAACCATTTTTTTCGCATTCTTGATATTATGAGCCGTTCCGTTCTGCACCAGCTCTTTCATAACGAAAGGCTTAAACAGCTCGATCGCCATTTCTTTGGGCAGACCGCACTGATAGATCTTCAGCTCCGGTCCTACCACGATAACAGAACGTCCGGAATAATCCACACGCTTTCCAAGAAGATTCTGACGGAAACGTCCGGATTTTCCTTTCAGCATGTCTGACAGGGATTTGAGCGCGCGGTTTCCGGGGCCTGTCACCGGACGGCCTCTGCGGCCGTTGTCGATCAGGGCGTCTACCGCCTCCTGCAGCATTCTCTTTTCATTTCTTACGATAATGTCCGGCGCGCCCAGCTCCAGCAGGCGTTTCAGACGGTTGTTTCTGTTAATGATCCGGCGGTACAGATCATTGAGGTCACTGGTGGCAAAACGTCCGCCGTCCAGCTGTACCATCGGACGAAGATCCGGCGGGATGACCGGAATATTGGTAAGGATCATCCACTCCGGCTTATTTCCGGATTCACGGAAGGCTTCTACTACTTCCAGGCGCTTCACGATACGGGCGCGCTTCTGTCCGGTAGATCCTTTTAATCCTTCCTGCAGTTCTTCATACTCTTTCTCAAGATCGATCGCCTGTAAGAGCTCCTGGATCGCCTCCGCGCCCATGCCGACGCGGAACTGATTTCCCCAGTTTTCTCTTGCTTCCTGGTACTCCTGCTCGGACAGCACCTGCTTGTACTGAAGATCCGTCTCTCCTTTGTCCAGTACAATATAAGAAGCAAAGTACAGCACCTTCTCCAGAGTCCGAGGGGACAGATCCAGGATCAGTCCCATACGGCTTGGGATTCCCTTAAAATACCAGATATGGGAAACCGGTGCCGCAAGGGCGATATGCCCCATGCGCTCCCGGCGCACGCTGGATTTGGTAACTTCTACGCCGCATCGGTCGCAGACCACGCCTTTGTAACGGATCTTTTTATATTTTCCACAGTGACACTCCCAGTCCTTGCTGGGCCCGAAGATCCTTTCGCAGAACAGGCCGTCCTTTTCCGGCTTCAGCGTTCTGTAGTTGATGGTCTCAGGTTTTGTAACCTCACCTCTGGACCACTCAAGAATCTTTTCAGGCGATGCCAAGCCGATCTTAATTGCATCAAACGTCATTGGCTGATAAGATTGTTCTTTCATATTTTCTGGCATCCTGGCACTCCTCCCTATTCATCATCTGACAGATCGTCAAATCCAAAATCATCCGTTTCGTCAAAATCCAGCTGATAATCGTCTTCTTGTGGCTCTTCTTCTACATCTACCAGTTCTTCTCCCTGGAATTCCTGTTCGGTATAGCCCTGTGCCCCAAAATTGTCATCCTGACGATACTTCCTGTCACCTTCGATCAGAGAACGGAAATCGGTTTCACCCATATCTACCGTCTCCATGATCTCAACTTCTGTGTTGTCATCCCGAAGGACACGCACATCCAGTCCCAGAGACTGCAGTTCCTTTAAGAGTACCTTGAAGGACTCCGGAATACCGGGTTCCGGAATGTTCTCGCCCTTGATGATCGCCTCATAGGTCTTCACACGGCCGATCACATCATCGGACTTCACAGTCAGGATCTCCTGCAGCGTATAAGACGCGCCATATGCCTCCAGCGCCCATACTTCCATCTCTCCGAAACGCTGTCCGCCGAACTGGGCTTTTCCACCCAGAGGCTGCTGGGTAACCAGAGAGTATGGTCCGGTAGAACGTGCGTGGATCTTGTCGTCTACCAGGTGGTGCAGCTTCAGATAGTGCATGTGTCCGATGGTAACCGGACTGTCAAAGAACTCGCCGGTCCGTCCGTCACGCAGGCGTACTTTTCCGTCTCTGGAGATCGGAACGCCCTTCCACAGTTTTCTGTGTTCACGGTTGTCAGACAGATACTGGAGCACTTCCGGAAGCAGCTCTTCTTTATGCTTAGCCTCAAACTCTTCCCAGCTTAAGTTGACATAATCATTTGCCAGGTCGAGCGTATCCATAATATCGTTCTCATCTGCACCGTCAAATACCGGTGTGGCAATGTTGAAGCCAAGAGCCTTGGCAGCCAGAGACAGATGGATCTCCAGCACCTGTCCGATATTCATACGGGACGGTACGCCCAGCGGATTTAACACGATGTCCAGGGGACGTCCGTTTGGCAGGAAGGGCATATCCTCCACAGGAAGGACTCGGGAAACGACACCCTTATTTCCGTGACGTCCGGCCATCTTGTCGCCCACAGAGATCTTTCTCTTCTGTGCGATATAAATGCGGACAGCCTGATTTACCCCCGGTGACAGTTCATCCCCGTTTGCTCTGGTAAATACCTTGGCGTCTACTACGATACCGTATTCTCCATGCGGTACTTTCAGAGAAGTATCTCTGACTTCACGCGCCTTTTCACCGAAGATAGCGCGGAGCAGACGCTCTTCTGCGGTCAGTTCGGTCTCTCCCTTCGGGGTTACCTTACCTACCAGGATATCTCCTGCGCGCACTTCCGCACCAATGCGGATGATACCTCTCTCATCCAGGTTCTTCAGCGCGTCGTCGCCTACGCCCGGGATATCGCGGGTGATCTCTTCCGGCCCAAGCTTGGTATCGCGGGCCTCTGCCTCATATTCTTCAATGTGTACGGATGTGTAAACATCATCCTGTACCAGTCTTTCACTTAACAGTACCGCGTCCTCGTAGTTATAACCTTCCCAGGTCATAAATCCGATCAGCGGATTCTTTCCAAGAGCCATCTCGCCGTTGGAAGTAGACGGGCCGTCTGCGATCACGTCGCCGGCCTCCACACGATCGCCCTTAAATACGATCGGTCTCTGGTTATAGCAGTTGCTCTGGTTGCTCCTCATAAACTTGGTCAGTTTATATTTCTTTAAGCTGCCGTCGTCCTGACGGATGGTAATCTCATTTGATGCAGAGCGTTCTACCACGCCTCCTTCTTCCGCCACTACGCAGACACCGGAGTCAACTGCGGCCTTTTCTTCCATACCTGTTCCCACGACCGGAGCTTCTGTCATCAGAAGCGGAACAGCCTGGCGCTGCATGTTGGATCCCATCAGCGCACGGTTGGCGTCGTCGTTCTGCAGGAACGGGATCAGAGCTGTCGCAACAGAAAATACCATTTTCGGAGATACGTCCATGTAATCGAACATGCTTCTTTCGTACTCCTGGGTCTCCTCACGGTAACGACCGGATACATTTTTATGCACAAAATGTCCTTCCGCATCCAGAGGTGTATTCGCCTGTGCTACATGATAGTTATCTTCTTCATCTGCTGTCATGTAAACCACTTCCTCGGTTACGCGCGGATTGGCCGGATCAGACTTGTCGACCTTGCGGTACGGCGCCTCTACAAATCCGTACTGGTTGATCCTTGCATAGCATGCCAGAGAGTTGATCAGACCAATGTTCGGTCCTTCAGGCGTCTCGATGGGGCACATTCTTCCATAATGAGAATAATGTACGTCTCGCACCTCGAATCCGGCGCGGTCTCTGGAAAGACCTCCCGGTCCCAGGGCGGAGAGACGTCTCTTGT
Source organism: uncultured Merdimonas sp. (assembly GCF_963929015.1). Taxonomy (NCBI): domain Bacteria; kingdom Bacillati; phylum Bacillota; class Clostridia; order Lachnospirales; family Lachnospiraceae; genus Merdimonas; species uncultured Merdimonas sp. Next base: position 94,372 of record NZ_CAWVHE010000018.1, on the reverse strand, counting down.
GCGTCAGCTCTCCAAGCGGGTTGTTCTGATCCATAAACTGGGACAGCTGGGAAGATCCGAAGAACTCCTTCACAGCCGCTGTCACCGGTTTGATGTTGATCAGGGACTGGGGAGAAATTCCCTCCAGATCCTGTGTGGTCATACGCTCACGCACCACCCGTTCCAGTCTGGACAGACCGATCCGGTACTGATTCTGCAGAAGTTCTCCTACCGAACGGATCCGGCGGTTGCCCAGGTGGTCGATGTCGTCGTCATTTCCCAGGCCATACTCCAGATGGATGTTATAGTTAATGGAAGCAAGAATATCTTCCTTTGTAATATGCTTCGGAATCAGATCATGGATATCTCTTCTGATGGCGCTCTTAAGCTCCTCAACATCCCCTGCCGTCTCCTCCAGGATGCCGGCCAGAACCGGATAATATACCAGTTCTGTCACGCCCACTTCCTTGGGATCCACATCCACGATGGAGGTAATGTCCACCATCATATTGGAGAGAACCTTGATATTTCTCTCCTCATCCGGACGTGCGATCCACACATAAGGAACCGCAGCGTTCTGGATCTGATCCGCCAGTTCTCTGGTGGCCTTTGTCCCGGCTTCGGCGATCACTTCGCCTGTCAGCGGACTTACCACATCTTCTGCCAGCACCTGGCCGTTGATGCGGTTTCTCAGCATCAGTTTTTTATTAAATTTATATCTTCCGACTTTCGCAAGGTCATAACGTCTGGGATCGAAGAACATACTTGTGATCAGGCTCTCCGCGCTGTCCACTGCCAGCGGCTCTCCGGGCCGGATCTTTTTATACAGTTCCAGAAGACCTTCCTGATAATTGGTGGCCGCATCCTTTTCAAAACTTGCAAGGATCTTGGGCTCTTCTCCAAACAGCTCGAGGATCTCCGGATTGGTGCCAATCCCAAGCGCACGGATCAGTACAGTGATCGGTACCTTTCTCGTTCTGTCTACCCGTACATAAAAAACGTCATTGGAATCCGTCTCGTACTCCAGCCATGCGCCGCGATTCGGGATCACGGTACAGGAATATAATTTTTTCCCCAGTTTATCGTGAGAGATCGCATAGTAAATTCCGGGAGAACGAACCAGCTGGCTTACGATAACACGTTCTGCTCCGTTGATCACGAAGGTTCCCGTACTGGTCATCAGCGGAAGATCGCCCATAAAAATTTCATGTTCGTTGATCTCATCGGTTTCTTTATTATGAAGTCTTACTCTTACCTTCAGGGGCGCGGCATAGGTCGCATCCCTTTCTTTGCACTCTTCGATTGAGTACTTCACATCATCCTCGCACAAGGTAAAGTCAACAAACTCCAGACTTAAGTGACCGCTGTAATCAGCAATCGGAGAAATATCATCAAATACTTCTTTCAATCCTTCGTCCAGAAACCACTGATAGGAATCTTTCTGAACTTCGATCAGATTCGGCATCTGAAGCACTTCTTTTTGTCTGGAATAGCTCATGCGTGAACTCTTTCCGCTTTTGATGGGACGAATTCTGTTTTTCTCCATATTGACGTTTCACTCCTCTATATTTTTTGTCGGGCTGAGAGCCGCCCATAACAGTTGCAAAAGCCGTGGTTTTCTCATGATTCAGCCCTTGTATACAGGGTTTTTTGGCATAAGTTTCCACAATAGCGCATTTTTTACTATAGCACAGGTTGTCAAGGGTTGTCAACGATTTTTCCAGGAAAACTTTCCTACGCCGGTGCGAACTGACTGTTGTACAGATTCGCATAGAAGCCGCCCTTTGCCAGCAGTTCTTCATGGGTTCCCTGCTCGATGATATGCCCTTTGTCCATCACCAGGATCACATCCGCCGTCTGAATGGTGGACAGCCGGTGGGCCACAACGAAGCTGGTACGTCCCTTCATCAGCTGCTCAAACGCCCGCTGGATCCGAAGCTCTGTCATGGTATCAATCGATGAAGTCGCCTCATCCAGGATCAGCATCGACGGCAGGCACAACATGATACGGGCGATACACAGAAGCTGCTTCTGTCCCTGAGACAGGTTTTCCCCGCCTTCCGTAATAATCGTGTCATAGCCTTCCGGCAGCCGCATGATAAAGCTGTGAGCATAGGCCTCTTTTGCAGCCGCGATGATCTCTTCCTCTGTTGCGTCCGGTTTCCCGTATGCAATATTTTCCCGGATCGTGGCAGATTTCAGCCAGGTTTCCTGCAGCACCATGCCGTAGCTGCTCCGCAGGGATTCCCGGGTCAGCTTTCGGATATCGCAGCCGTCCACCTGAATGGAACCGGCATTCACATCATAGAACCGCATCAGCAGATTGATCAGCGTCGTTTTTCCGCAGCCTGTAGGGCCGACGATGGCGATCCTTTGTCCCGGCGATACATGCAGGTTCAGATTCCGGATCAGCGGAACCTCCGGCGTATAAGAAAATTCCACATCCTTCAGTCTGATCTCTCCCCGGGGATCCGTAAGCTCCATAGCGTCCGCAGGCTCCGGCGTCTCCGGCGCCTCCTCCAGAAAGGCAAATACCCGCGCCGCCGAAGCGATGGAATTCTGGAACTCCGTCAGCACACTGGTAATATCATTAAAAGGCTTCGTATACTGATTGGTATAACTTAAGAAACTGGAAAGTTGTCCCACTGTCAGCATACTGCCGATCACACCAAAGCACCCGGCGATGGTCACTCCTGCGTAAATACAGGAATACATAAACCGGGTGGCCGGATTGGTGATAGAGGAAAAGAACGTCGCTTTCAGGGAATAACCCGAAAGGCGCTCGTTGATCTCTTCAAATTCTCTGATGGCCTCTTCCTGATGACCAAACGCCTGGACCACCTTAATGCCGCCCAGCATTTCATTGGTAAATCCGGTCAGTTCTCCTCTGGTCTCCGACTGTTTTTTAAACATGGTAAATGATTTTTTCGAGATAAAATTTGCCACCAGAAAGGACATAGGGCTTAACACCACCACTACCAGCGTGATCCAGGGATTGATGCTCAGCATAAATCCAATGGTTCCAAGAATGGTAATGGCGCTGGTAAAAAACTGGGTAAATCCAAGAAGCAGGCCGTCCGAAAACTGATCAATATCCGTTACGATCCGGCTCATCAGATCGCCGTAAGGATGGCGATCCACATAAGAAAGCGGAAGCTCCTGCAGATGCTCAAAGGCACGGGTCCGAAGAGACCGCACCACCCGGTAGGTAATCAGATTGTTTACATGATTCATGATCCACTGCGCCACAGCCGTAACGAAAACAGAAACAGCGATACTTGTGATCAGGGCAAATAAGGTATGGAAATTCACCAGATCTTTTCCGGCAATAGCGTCCACCGCCCGCCCGGTCAGGATCGGCACATACAAGGTAAGCGCCACGGTCACCGCCGCAAGCAGAAGGGACAGGATCACCAGATGCCAGTAAGGACGGATATAACGGAAAATCTTCCGCAATGTCTGCTGGTTTTGAGATTTCAATGTTTGTGTCTGATCAGGCATTTGCCACTTCCTCCTTTCCTTCTGATACTGCTTTTTCTGCCGGCAGGTCTCCGGCAGACTGGGACGCGCAGATCTCCCGGTAGACCGGGCAGGACTTAAGCAGCTCCGGATGTGTTCCGCATCCGGCCAGTCTTCCGTCTTCCATCACCAGAATCTTGTCCGCGTTCTGAACCGCCGATACCCGCTGGGAGATCAGAAAGACCGTGCTCTCTCCCGTGTCTCTTTTCAGCGCGCCCCGAAGCTTTGCGTCCGTGGCAAAGTCAAGGGCTGACGCACTGTCGTCCAGGATCAGGATCTTTGGCCTTCCCACCAGCGCTCTTGCAATGGTCAGACGCTGGCGTTGTCCGCCGGACAGGTTGGAGCCTCCCTGCTGGATGGAAAGATCCAGTCCCTTTTCTTTGGCATCTACAAACTCTCTGGCCTGGGCCGTATCAAGAGCCCGGTAAATTTCTTCATCCGAAGCATCTCGTTTCCCCCACTGCATATTTTGCCGGAGGGTTCCAGAAAAGAGAGCCGCTTTCTGGGGCACAATGCCGATGCGCCGCCGGATGGAAGCAGGACTTAACGTCCTTATCTCCTGTCCGAACAGCCGAATGGAGCCCTTCCCGATATCGTAGAATCTGGGAATGAGGTTCGCCAGCGTGGATTTGCCTGAGCCGGTCCCGCCGATGATGCCAATCGTCTCACCTGACATGGCAGAAAACGTCAGGTCGTGGAGCACTTCACTTTTCCCACCAGCATAGGCAAAACTTACATGATCAAATTCCACTGCCGGGACCGCAACCGCTTTCCCTTCCGCAGGATCCGGCGCCTTCAGTTCCTTTCCTTCTGTGGAAATGGACGGTTTTACATCAAAAATAGCATTCACCCGGGAGAGGCTTGCCATGGCCCGGGACAAAAGAATGATCAGATTGGCAAGCTTTACCAGTTCCGTCAGGATCTGGGACATATAGTTGATCAGCGCGATCAGCTGCCCCTGTGACAGATCTCCTGCATTGACCTGACGCCCTCCGTAATACAGGATGGCAATGATTCCCAGATTGATGATCACATAAGTAAGCGGATTCAGGAGCGCTGAGATTTTTCCCACAAACACCTGCCGCTGATAGAAATCCTTCGTTTCTTTGCAAAATCTCTCTTTCTCCGACTCCTGTCTGGAAAAGGCCCGGATCACGCGGATCCCAAGAAGATTTTCCCGCGTGCTTAAGAGGATCCTGTCCAGCTGCTTCTGCACCTTTTTATACAGAGGCATACTAAAAAGAAGGATGGCGAATACCACCACAAGGAGCGCCGGGATCGCAACCGCAAAAGGCACGGCCGCTTTCACGTCCACCGCAAATGCCATCACCATAGCGCCGATAACCACAAAAGGGGATCGCAGGAAAAGGCGCAGGAACATGTTAATCCCGTTCTGCACCTGATTGATGTCCCCTGTCATCCGGTTGATCAAAGTCGACGTTCCGATGGTGTCGATCTCCTGATAAGAAAGCCGGTTGATATGGGCAAACAGATCCCGCCGTATCATCTTTCCGGTGGAAATGGCAGATTTTGCCGCAAAATACTGGGCGGTCAGGGAAAAGGAAATCCCCGCCACGCCAAGAAGCACCAGCAGCCCTCCCATCTTCCACAGATAAGACGGGTTGTTTCCCGCCACGCCCACATCGATCATCCGGGCGACCACCAGCGGCACAAACAGTTCAAAGGTGGCTTCCAGCATTTTAAAGAGCGGGGCCAGCACCGTGATGACCGGATGATATTTTAAATATCCCAACAATCGTTTCATAAACAAACATTCCTCCAGATGAAAAAATATCGTTTTATTTTAACACATCCGTTTCTGGAAAGCTATATTCGATCATAAAGAAAGGCTCCGCAGGATTTCCTGCGGAGCCTTTTAGCACAATCTTGTACAAGACTGCAATTATTTCATGTTGACTTCAGCGCCTTCAGCCTCAAGTTTAGCCTTGATCTCCTCAGCCTCTGCCTTGGATACGCCTTCTTTTACAGTCTTCGGAGCCTCGTCTACCAGAGCCTTAGCTTCCTTCAGTCCAAGACCGGTGATCTCACGAACAACCTTGATAACCTTAACCTTGGATGCGCCTGCGGATACAAGTTCTACATCGAACTCATCCTTCTCTTCTGCTGCTGCAGCTCCGTCTCCTGCTGCTGCTGCAACTACAACGCCTGCTGCTGCAGATACGCCAAACTCTTCTTCGCAAGCTTTTACGAGCTCATTTAACTCTAATACAGATAACTCTTTGATAGCATCAATAAATTCTGCTGTTGTCATTTTTGCCATTTTATTTTCCTCCATTTTTATTATTTTCATTGAATGTCCCCTGTCTTATGCCCGGGGAACGGCACTATGAAGCTTTCTTCAGGCTACTCTGCAGCCGGAGCTTCTTCTGCTGCAGGTGCTTCCTCTGCAGCCGGCGCTTCCTCTGCTGCGGGCGCTTCCTCTGCAGGAGCTGCTTCGCAGTTTGCTGCGCCGCCCTGTTCTGCAATCTGATTGAGAACGCGGGCCAGGTTTGTGATGGGTGACTGCAGGCTTCCAAGCAGCTTGGACAGCAGTTCTTCTCTTGACGGGATCTTGGACAGCTCTGTCAGTCCGTTTACGTCATAGAAAGTTCCTTCCACAACACCAGCCTTTAACTCCAGGGCTTTTGCGTCTTTTGCAAATTTGCACAGGATTCTCGCCGGAGCTGTCGCGTCGTCTTTGGAAATCGCGATAGCACTGGGACCTTCCAGATGCTCGTCCAGAACAGCAAAATCTGTTCCTTCAAAAGCTCTCTTCATCATGGTGTTTTTGCAAACCTTGTAGATGATCCCGGCTTCTCTCATCTGCTTACGCAGCTCTGTATCCTGTGCAACAGTCAGTCCGCGGTAATCTACCAGCACAACGCTTGCCGCATCTTTTACATCTTCTGCGATTGCCTGTACAACCGGTTGTTTTAATTCCACTTTTGCCACGAATGGTATACCTCCTTGTAAGATTTTTGACTGCTTTAAGGAAATATAAAAAGCCTCTGTGCCAAAAGACACAGAGGCATTGTAAATTCATCACTCGAATCTAACTCTCCTCGGCAGGCGTATTACTACTTACGCTTACGCACCTGCTGTCTTCGGCAGTCTTTTATTAAGATAGCATACTCGCCGATATCTGTCAACACCTTTTCCTATCTTAAAAACCCAAAACTTCTGACAATATAGGGTTCTTTTACTTTTCCTCCGCAGATGGAGAAAAACGCGATGATCCGGCACACAAAAAGCACCAGATAGAAAATAACCGCGATAAACGGCACCACAATGGTCCAGCACAGAACCAGCGCCACGATCCCCGTCAGCGTAGAGAGCACGGTAAACTTCAGAGCCTGTCTTACATGGAACATGGCATATTCCGACTTGTTTCCTGCCAGAAGCGCGATAATGATCCCGATCGTTCCGGTCAGATAAGCGATCATGGCAAACACCTTATTATCCGAAATATCCTTCTTGTCAAACTCTGCCGTATGGTCATAAGGATCTGCCGGAGCCTGATAGTACTGCTGATACTGTCCCTGCTGCCTGTACTGCTGCTGATACTGTGTCTGCTGTCCCTGCTGTCCCTGCTGCTGATACTGTGTCTGCTGTCCCTGCTGCTGATACCCTCTCTGGTACTGCTGGTTCGGCGACTGCTGATACTGGGCCTGCTGCTCCTGGCCGGCCTGATCCTGGCTTTGTTTCTCCTGGCTTTGCTGCGGATTCGCCTCCTGCTCCATTCTTCCGCCGCATTTTGCACAGAAGGATGCGTTATCCGGCACCTCTGCGCCGCAAACTTTACAAATCTTCATGTTCTTGATTCCTCCTTGCTGTAAAAAATGAGAAAAGGGATACCGGTTCGCAGCCGATATCCCCCTTATTATATCATAATATTCTGCGATCGATTACACCAATTTCATCGGATTGATCTTCACACTCGGTCCCATGGTGGAAGTCAATACAACACTCTTTAAGAACTGGCCTTTGACTGCGGCCGGTCTTGCTTTATTGATCGCATCGATCAGCGTCTGGAAGTTGTCCGTAAGTTGTTCTTCGGTAAAGGATGCTTTACCTACTGGCACATGGATAATGTTTGTCTTGTCAAGTCTGTACTCGATCTTACCGGCTTTGATATCCTGGATCGCCTTGGTAACGTCCATGGTTACAGTTCCGGCTTTCGGGTTGGGCATCAGGCCCTTGGGTCCAAGCACACGTCCGAGACGTCCTACAACGCCCATCATATCCGGTGTAGCTACCACTACGTCGAACTCGAACCAGTTTTCATTCTGGATCTTCGGGATCAGCTCGTCTGCGCCTACATAGTCAGCTCCTGCAGCCTTTGCCTCCTCTGCTTTCGCATCTTTTGCGAATACAAGGATACGCACCTTTTTTCCAGTTCCATGAGGCAGTACAACTGCGCCACGGATCTGCTGGTCAGCGTGGCGTCCGTCACATCCGGTTCTGATGTGAGCTTCGATGGTCTCGTCAAATTTTGCTGTTGCGGTCTTCTTTACCAGTGTTACTGCATCTGCTACATCGTAGAGAGTTCCTCTGTCGATCGCTTTCGCAGCTTCCACATATTTCTTTCCTCTTTTCATTTCAATAACCTCCTTGTGGTAATGTCGGGATACCCCTCCCACTATTTACTTGCTTCCATAACTAAGGCCGTCTGTATGCCAGACATTCTACTCCTCTACCTTAACGCCCATAGAACGACAGGTACCTGCGATCATGCTCATGGCAGCTTCCAGGTTTGCAGCGTTCAGGTCCGGCATCTTGGTCTCTGCGATCTCCTGCAGCTGTGCCTTGGTGATCGTAGCTACCTTTGTCTTGTTCGGAACACCGGAGCCGGATTTGATCTTACATGCTTTTTTGATCAGAACTGCTGCCGGAGGAGTCTTGGTGATAAAGCTGAAACTTCTGTCGTTATAAACAGTGATAACAACCGGAATGATCAGATCTCCCTGATCTGCGGTTCTTGCGTTAAACTGCTTTGTAAACTCAACGATATTTACACCGTGCTGACCAAGCGCAGGCCCAACCGGTGGTGCCGGAGTTGCTTTTCCGGCAGGAATCTGTAATTTGATATAACCTTCTACTTTTTTTGCCATTTTCATTACCTCCTTGTGGTGCTCTCGGGACGAACCCCGCCCCTCCCACGTTTTCCTACATCTTTACAACTTCTGCGAAACTAAGTTCAACCGGAGTTTCCCGGCCGAACAGCTCAACATTGATAGTCAGGGTCTGCTTCTGGATGTTGATCGACGTTACCACGCCTACCGTATCCGCCCAGGCGCCCGCCACGACTTTGATTGTATCGCCCACTTCGTAATCCACCACGATATTTTCTCTGTGGATCCCAAGCGAGGCCATCTCTGCATCTGTCAGCGGAACCGGTTTGGATCCCGGGCCTACAAAGCCTGTCACACCTCTGGTATTACGCACTACATACCATGTATCATCATTCATGATCATATGGATCAGTACATATCCGGGGAACATCTTTTTCTGAGACGCTTTTTCTACGCCGTTCTTCATTTCAACGACTTCCTGCATCGGAACCTGAACTTCCAGGATCTGTTCTTCCAGATGCCGGTTCTCAATGGTCTTATCGATGTTGGCTTTTACTTTGTTTTCATACCCGGAATAGGTATGAACTACGTACCATTTTGCCTCTGACATATTCTCACCTTTCCTGCCTGGCTGTTTATCAGTGTTATTTTACCAATAAATCGATCCCGTACCGGGCAATGAAATCGACGATCGCGATAATGATCCCCAGTACCACAGATACCGATACAACCGCCGCCGTCTGTTTAGCAATTGTCATTTTGTCTGGCCAGATGATCTTCTTAAACTCTTTCTCGAGCCCTTTGAACCAGCTTGTCTTCTGCGTTTTTTCGCTCATGACATTCACTCCTTTTGGCGATTATTTCGTTTCTTTGTGCAGTGTGTGTGACTTGCAGAACTTACAGTACTTCTTTGTCTCCATGCGCTCCGGATGTGCTTTCTTATCCTTCGTCATGTTGTAGTTACGCTGCTTGCACTCTGTACATTCCAATGTGATTCTTGTACGCACAACTTCCACCTCACTTTACGTTTGTTCTACGTTTGCGTGTTACCCGGCCGCCGAAAGCGGCAGCCTGATTTTAGGCATAAAAAAAAGACCTACTTCCATTCGCCTGTCTAGTGTATCACACAAACCCTGCAAAAGCAAGCCTTTTCTTTTACTACTTCTCATTCAGTCCCTCATTCCACTGTCGTTCCGTATCCGGCACGATGGCGGATCAGTTCCGCAGCGATGCTGACGGCGATCTCTTCCGGCGTCTCCGCCCCGATAGGAAGGCCGATGGGGGTGTGTATCCTTCCGATCTCCTCTGGCGAAATGTGATATTCCGTTCTAAGCTTCTCCGCCACAACTGCCGCTTTCCTGCGGCTGCCGATCACCCCGATATAGGAAGCCTTTGTCTGCAGCACCTGTGCTTCTATGACAAGATCGTCCTTATGTCCCCTGGTCATGATGCACACACAATCCTCTTCCCGGATGGACACAGACTCCCCGATCCGTTGATTGTCGATCCGGCGCAGCTGCACCTCCCCAGGAAACAGCTCTTTTTTCAGAAATTCCTCCCGATCCTCCAGGATCACACAGGAAAACCCAAGAAAAACAAGGACCTGCGCCAGCGCCTGCGCCACATGACCGCCGCCGAAAATATAGACCTTTCCCGCTTTCCGTTCCTTCTGCGCTTCTTTTCTTAACTCTTCAAACACTTCCTCAAATCCGTCCATTTCCCGGGAAAGGTACCGAAATTCCACCTGAAGACTTCCGCCGCAGATCATCCCTTCCTCTATCGCGGTTTCTCCGCTTAAGTCAAAGCTTTCCTGACAGGACTTCTTTTCCTCCAGCGCCCTTAATGCCGCCCTGATCCCCTGATGCTCCAGGATCCCGCCGCCGATGGAGCCGAAAATACGTCCCTCTTTTCCAACGATCATCCGGGCGCCGGCTTTGCGGGGAACTGACCCTTTACTATCGGTCACAGTTGCCAGTACTGCCGACCGGTCTTCCTCCATGAGCTTTTCCAGAACTTCCATCCACTGTTTCATTTTTTTGCTTCCTTTCTTCCTACCAGAGATTCAGTCCCCTCAGGTCTTTGGGATCCTGCCCCGGCCTTCTGTCCGGGCGGGAGGATGTCACTTCTCCGCTTTTCCCTCCGGTCTTGCGTACCAGATAGATTTCCCCGATCTCCATCGTCTTATCCAGCGCTTTACACATATCGTATACTGTAAGAAGCGCAACACTCACGCCGGTCAGCGCTTCCATCTCCACACCGGTCTTCCCGGTCACCTTTACCGTACAGTAACAATAGACCGCGCACTCCCGGGGATCCATCTCAAACTGGATCCGGCAGCCGGTGAGGGGAAGGATGTGGCACATGGGGATCAGTTCCGCTGTCCGCTTCGCTCCCATGATGCCGGCCGTGGTGGCCACTCCCAGCACGTCGCCCTTTCCCACCGTGCCTTCTTCAATCGCACGGTAGACCTCCTGACTGACGGTGATCTTACCCGCCGCCACCGCGCAGCGCTCTGTTTCATTTTTATCTGTCACATCCACCATCAGGGCTTTGCCCCGTTCATCAAAATGTGTAAATTCCATGTCCTTATCCCTCCACTTTATCCCCTGCAGACTTTCTGTCATATCATATTTAATCATACCAGACAAATTTCCATGAAACAATCGTGTTTTTTTCATAATTTTCCACAAATTTTTATCAAAAAAAGTGGAAAGCAAAAAGCAAAAATTGTATAATAGAAACATCTTGTAATATTAATAAGGAAAGAGAGGATTCATCATGAAACAGAATAGTATGTTAGCGATGATTCTGGCCGGCGGACGTGGCTCTCGTCTTCATGAACTGACCAACAAAGTTGCCAAACCTGCCGTTTCATATGGCGGAAGATATCGGATCATTGATTTCCCCTTAAGCAACTGCGCCAACAGCGGCATTGATGTGGTCGGTGTTCTTACACAGTACGAATCTATTTTGCTGAACAGTTATGTGGCTGCCGGCAGACGCTGGGGGCTGGACGCAAAAGACAGCGGCGTGTTTGTTCTGCCGCCCCGCGAAAAGGCAGATGAAAATCTGAACGTATACCGGGGAACTGCTGACGCCATCTCCCAGAATATCGACTTTATTGACGGATACAGCCCGGATTATCTTCTGGTACTCTCCGGCGACCACATTTATAAGATGAATTATGCGAAGATGCTGGCAGAGCACAAGGCCCAGAACGCCGAAGCCACCATCGCCGTCATCGAGGTCCCCATCCGGGAGGCCAGTCGCTTTGGAATCATGAACACCAACGAGACCGGACAGATCGTGGAATTTGAGGAAAAACCGGAGCATCCAAAGAGCAACCTGGCTTCCATGGGTATCTATATCTTTAACTGGAAGCCCCTCCGCAAACTCCTGACCGCAGACATGAAAGATCCGGATTCCAGCCATGACTTTGGAAAGGATATCATTCCGCAGATGCTGGCAAACGGAGATAAGCTTTATGCTTATAAATTCAAAGGCTACTGGAAGGATGTGGGAACCATTGATTCCCTTTGGGAAGCTAACATGGATCTGCTGGACAAAAATAATGAACTGGATTTAAGCGACCGCACCTGGAAAATCTACACAGAAGACGTTACTTCCCTGCCCCAGTATATCGGGCCTGACGCTACCATCAAACGCGCCTTTATCACCCAGGGCTGCATCATCGAAGGTGAAGTCAGAAATTCTGTATTATTCACCGGCGCAAAGGTGGGCCCCGGCGCAAAAGTGATCGACAGCGTCCTGATGCCGGGCGCGGTTGTGGAAGAAGGCGCTGTCGTAACCAGAGCTCTTGTGGCGGACAATGTGAAGATTGGAAAAGAAGCCGTGGTAGGAGCAGCAGACAGCGAACACATCGAACTGGTGTCAAAACGCGTAAAGGGGGTAGAATAATATGGCAAGAGCATTTGGAATCATTAATTTTGCCGGAAACCACATCCAGGTGGAAGGCATACAGAAATACCGCCCGGTAGGCGCCTTTTCCTTTCTTGGAAGGTATCGGGTCATCGACTTTCAGATCTCGAATATGAGCAACAGCGGCATCGACCACATGCAGGTTTATATCCGCAGGAAACCCCAGTCTCTGACCGCCCACTTAGGCACCGGCCGTCATTACAACATCAACTCTAAGAGAGGACGGCTCCGGATCCTGTACGCAGAGATGGAAAAGGGATTCTCCATCTACAGCACGGACATTGCCTCCTATCTTGAAAATATGGAATTTATCGAGGAAGAACATTATCCTTATGTGATCATTGCCCCCAGCTATATGATCTATACCCAGGACTACAGCAAACTCCTGGATGATCACATCGCGTCCGGTGCAGACATTACTCTGCTGTATCACAGCGTGGACAACGCCAAAGAATTTTTCCTCAACTGCTACACGCTGAACCTGAACAAGCAAAAGGGGCTTCTGTCCATTGACCAGAATCACGGAAATGCTAAGAACCGCAACATTTTCATGGATACCTTTATCATGAAAAAAGAACTGTTCATTGACCTGGTAAATAAAGCGAAGAAAACATCTTCCATGTATACCATGGCAGACATCGTAAATGCGTCCGTAGATGAACTGGATATCCGCGGCGTATCCCACAGAGGTTACTTTGCGGCCATCAGCGACTTTAAGAGTTATTATCACGCGAATCTCTCTCTCATCGATTTCAAAGCCGCGCAGAATCTCTTTGACGACGAATGGCCCATTTATACCAGAACCAACGATTCCTGCCCGACACAGTATTTTGACGATGCAGATGTGAAACACTCCATCGTGTCCAACGGCTGCCTGATCGAAGGAACTATTGAGAACTCCATCATCGGCCGGGGATGCACCATCAAAAAGGGCGCTGTGGTGAAAAACAGTATTATCCTGCCCACCGCAGTGATCGGCGAGGATGTACATATCGAAAATCACGTAGTGGATAAACACGCCAACATCATCCACGCCAAAGATCTGACCGCTGATCCTGACAATCCGGGATATATCCGCAGGGGAGATACTTTATAGGAAAACACCAGATAAGAACTTTAGAAACAAATAAATTTCACGCGCAGGATACAGGAGAATACATCTTTTGTATCCTGCCTTTTTTCAAAGGGAGGGATCTCTATGAAACCCAAATTTGCAATCGTAAGCGACGGCTCCTGCGATCTCCCTGCCGAAGAGGCCGCCCGCCACGACATCGAAGTTGTGCACTTTCTCGTTTCTTTTGACGGAGAACGCTATGTGCGGGAAGGCGCAGACATTTCATTATCGGAATTTTATCAGCAGATGCATGATCATCCCAGGCAGTATCCGAAGACCGCCGCCCCTTCCCCGGAAGATTTTCTGCGCGCCTTTGAAAGTGCCGCCCGAAAAAGCCCTTTCATCTTGTGCATCTGCATTTCCACCAGGCTCAGTTCTTCCATGCAGTCGGCTCTGATTGCCCGGGATATGATGGCCGAGTCCCATCCCGATCTTACAATCGAGGTCGTAGATTCCCTCTGCGCCACCCTGATGCAGAGCGTCTATGTTCTGGAGGCCTGCCGTTTAAGAGACGCCGGCTTCTCTCTGGAAGAAGCCACAGAAGAAATGGAAAAGCTTCGCAAAACCGCCCGGATCCTTTTTACAGTGGGCGACCTGGACTATATCCGGCATGGAGGACGGATCGGAAAGATGACAGGCTTTGCAGGCAACCTTTTAAATATCAAACCGCTGATTACTCTGGAAGACGGCGAGATCCACTCCTCGGGGATCCGCCGGGGACGGAAGAAATCACTAAGCGGGTTGATCGACCTTCTTTTTGACTATCTGGATACTTCAAAACTGGCTCCTGCGGATTGTTCCATGATCCTGGGATACAGCTATGACGAAGAGGAAGCCCTGCAGTTTGCCGAAAGGGTGAAGCGCGCTGTCGAAGAAAAATATCAGCAGCGCATCCCCGTCCCTGCCTGCCGGATCGGCGCCACCATCGGCGTCCACGCAGGCCCCACCGCCATCGGCTTTGGGATCATACAAAAAGCCCGGGAAAGCCTCTGCAAGAATTTTTGAAAAAACTATTGCTTTTTCAGGAAAAATTTGCTTTCCTATTATATAGAGTTATGAATCCACAGTAAAAGGAGAGGTATGTACAATGAAACCAATCAAAGAAGGAAAAGTACGCGAGATCTACGATAACGGCGACAGCCTGATCATGGTCGCAACCGACCGCATCAGCTGCTTTGATGTGATCCTGAAAAATGATGTAACCAAAAAAGGAACTGTTCTGACACAGATGTCCCGGTTCTGGTTTAATATGACCAAAGACATTCTGCCAAATCACATGATCTCTACCGATGTAAAAGATATGCCTGAATTTTTCCAGCAGCCCAAATTTGACGGCAACAGCATGATGTGTAAAAAACTGGAAATGCTGCCCATCGAATGTATTGTCCGCGGCTATATTACCGGAAGCGGCTGGGCAAGCTACCAGAAGGACGGCACCGTATGCGGCATCAAACTGCCGGAAGGATTAAAAGAATCCGATAAACTGCCGGAACCCATCTACACTCCATCCACAAAAGCAGAGATCGGCGAGCATGACGAAAATATTTCCTATGAGCAGAGCATCGCTCACCTGGAAAAATACTTCCCCGGAAAAGGAGAAGAATATGCTCAGAAGCTTCGCGACTACACCATCGCCCTCTACAAAAAATGTGCCGACTACGCATTAAGCCGGGGAATCATCATCGCAGACACCAAATTTGAATTCGGGCTGGACGAAAACGGCAATATCGTCCTCGGCGATGAAATGCTCACTCCCGACAGCTCCCGCTTCTGGCCTGCCGAAGGTTATGAACCGGGGCACTCACAGCCTTCCTTTGACAAACAGTTTGCCCGCGACTGGCTGAAAGCCAACCCGGACAACGACTGGACACTGCCACAGGACATTGTACAGAAAACGATTGATAAATATCTGCAGGGATATGAAATGCTGACAGGCGAGAAGCTGTAAACGCTAATTTGGGACGTAGACCTTTTGCAAAGGTCTACGTCCCAAATTGCATTTTGCCCTGTACCCAAATGGATTTTACCCTGTACCCAACTCGTCCATCAGTTGCTCCAGGGCTGCTCCAACGCCGTCTTCATCGTTGGAAAGTGTGATCCGATCCGCCGAAGCTTTACAGCCCGGAACCGCATTGGCTACTGCAATCCCAAGTCCTGCCATCTCAAGCAGCTCTTTATCGTTGTCTCCGTCTCCGAATGCCAGCAACTGTCCAGCCTCTATTCCCAGGCGCTCCAGCAGGGATCTCATTGCGGAGGCTTTTCCGCCGTCTTTATGGGTAATCTCCAGAAGTTGTTTCACCGAAGTTGTTACATAAACGTCCGCCACTTCTGCCTGAATCTTGTTCCAGAGTTCTTCTTTTCTTTTTCCGATCACAATATTCATGCAATCAAGCTCCCGGATATGTGCCTTTATGAATGTACAGATATCCTCTACCGGCCGCCGGGTATCCCGGATATACGGGACGCTCTCCGGTCTGGCTCCGTACCGGACCGGATCTGCCACATATGAGGCCTGAGCGTAAGCAATCCCGTCTATTGGCATCTCGTAAGCCACATCGATCCCCCAGTCTGCCGCCGCCTTTTCAGTCACGTCCAAAAGCTGTTCTACCGCTACTGGCGTCAGTTTATACTCCTGTATCTTCTCTTTGCTTTGCAGATCCCAGACAGATGCCCCATTGGAGACGACTGCGTAGCGGATCCCCGGGATCTCTGTAATCTCCGCGGGCAGTGCCTGCGCCGGCCTTCCGCTTGCCACAACTACCTGCACCCCTCTGTCTATCGCTGCCCGGATCGCCCGCAGATTTCTCCTGCTAAGTTTTCCCCGACTGTTCAGCGTCGTCCTGTCCAGATCCAGAGCTATACACCTGATCTTCATGCCGCACCATGCCTTTCCTGCGCCCGGCTCCCGCCCTTCTTATCTTTCCCGTAAATCCCCTGCCTCCTCTGCAAAAGCAAGGTTCCGAAGGAGGCCGCCAGCACCTGTTGAAATAAGGTCCCGATCATCACCGGAAACATCACTTCCCCCGGGAAATATGCCGCAGCGATCACTGCCCCGGCGCTGATGTTACGCATCCCGGATCCGTACATCACAGACACCTTGTCTTCCCGCTTCATCCGCAGAGTCGCCGCCGCGCCATATCCAAGAAAATATCCGGCCGCGGCCAGAAGCAGGATGCAAAACGCCACCCAAATCCGCTCGCCGTTCAGGTGCCGCACATAGGGCGCCACCTTTGACGAATTGGCTGTTACAACAAACATCAGGCACAGCTTGGAGAAAAACGCCAGTCTGGGCGGCCAGAATTCTTTGACTCTCCCGCCGCTCCACTGATTCAGGCACATAGCCAGGATTGCGGGAAGCGCGATCATGAACACCAGCTCGCTCATCATTTCCTGGGTATTCATCCTTACCCTTGCTCCCACCAGAATATGCAGAGTCGCCGGGATCACAAAGGGCGCCAGCACCGTATCCAGGATCACCAGAGATAAAGCCATAGATTGATTTCCCTGATAGATGGACACCCACATCACGCCCACCACAGCCGCGGGAACCGAAAACTCCAGGACCATTCCGGTGATCAGGTTCGGATTGTCCGTAAAAAACAAATGTCCCGCCGCGCAGGCCGCCGTCGGCATGAGCACATGCAGGAAACCAATCGCCAGCAAAAGGGGAAGGGGGTTTTGAAACACCCTTCCCACATCCCGGAAACTGGACTTTAACGCTCCGATAAACGTCATAACTGCAAACATTACCGGCACCAGGGGAAGCCCCTTTCCGGCGATCTCCGGAAACAACACTCCCAGGATCAGGCAGGCCGGCGTTACAAATGCCATTCGTTTTTCAATTGCCGCATTCCATCTGCTCAACATGATCTATCTCCACTTTCCCATACCTGTGATATTGCCCGGATAACATCTGCCGATGGCCGGTCTGACGCTTCCAGAAATGTTTTCTTACTGCAGCATCTCATACACCACGCCGGACGACCGGGTAATAAACTGTCTGGCTGCGCCGGGATTGCTTAGATTCTCAGACATCACACATATCACATAAGTGCCCCCGGCAGCATACACGATTGCTGCGTCATTCTCCACATCCGAGAGCTCGCCCGTCTTATTGCCCACCGTAACTCCTGCCGGAATCCCGGCCGGGATCTTGCTTCTTCTCTGCTGCTGATTCATAAGACCAAGGATCGACTCCCCTCCTTCCAGCTGCCCGGATCCCGCCATCTTGAGGAAATTACAGCAGTCCCGTACAGAGGTATAATTGTCATCTGCATCATTGGGCTGCAGCATCAGGCGTCCCATATGCGTGTCCGAAAATCCATGGGCGCCGCAGTACTGATTCACCAGGCTCATACCATTTGCCGCAGATCCCGATCCCAGCCTTGCCACCAGCGTATTGCAGGCATCATTGTCACTGACCGTGATCATGGAACGAAGGAGGCTGTCCGTCTCCCCTCCGTAAGTATCCTGTCCGCTGACCGTCCCGTAATTTTCATATACACATCCGGCTACATAAAGCTTGATCAGACTGGCTGCCTGCATAGGGCCGCCGCCCACAGAAGCCAGCTCTCCTTCCGAGATCCGTCCTGCGCTGACCGCCACCTGGCCGCCTGCTCCATATTCCGTGCTTACCAGCTGCTGCAGGCGGCCAGTCAGCTCCTGCACGTTTCCGCCTGTACTTTGCGCCTCTCCCTTTTCTATCGCTTCTGCATCCGTATCCCGGGACTCCTCTTCTTTCGCAGTCTCTTCCTTTTCTGTCGCTTCCACGTCTTTCGACTCGTCCGATGCTTCCGCCTTAGACGGCCGCTCCACAATCCTGACCGGATCCGCCTTCTGCGTTTTCTTTTCTTTCTCCCCTGACCGGCTCTGAAAAAAGACCACCAGAACAAGAACCACCAGAAGAATGGCCAGAATAAAGGAAAGAATCCTCACTGCCTTTTTCATATTCCACCTTATTTCCTCAGATAATCACTGTTTACATATCCGTACTTGCCAAGGGAAGGCACATACACATACCAGTATGTCCCAAGAGAAGAATCGATCAGATCTACCTCCTGTCCATTGGCGATCTTGCCAATCTCATTGGCCGCGTCATAAGACGGCGCATTGCGAAGCGCCAGATACCCGGACGCCACGCTTGCATAATAGACCGAACTATTGTAATGGTACACACTGCTGTAAGAACTTACCAGATAATTCGCGTTGGTATATCCGTAAGAACCAAGGAACGGGGAATATACATACCAGTATTCTCCGTCTTTGCGGAGCACATAGACATAATCTCCGTTATACATCTTACCGATCTCATTTGTGGTATCAAACGCCTTGGCATTACGAAGCGCCAGGTAGCCTTTCTGCACATTTACATAATAGACGCCCAGATCCCTGGCCGGAGGCGTGCCGGGCCCGATGAGATCAGCTGCCGTCTGTCCGGAAGTCGTTGCCCCGGACTGATCGTCATCTTCTTCATCCTTCACCTCGGCCGGTTTCTCTTCTGCAAGCTTGCTCCGGTCAATATATCCGTAAGCCTTCGCCTCTGCAGCATAAATATAAGCATACTCTTTATCCGGCAGCGCCAGCACCGTCACCTCGTCGCCTCGCTCCAGGATCCCGACCGATGAACCGTCTCCTTCCGAACTGCTAAGAATGGTCAGTTCTTCGTCTTCTCCCACCGACACATACCTGGAGATCGGTTCCATGGCCGCATCCCGGTCATTGGTCAGATAATGATAATCCAGATAACCGGTAACTTCTTCCGCTTCCACATAGACCTTCCAGCTGCCGTTTCCTCCCCTCTCTACAAGGGAGACTTTTTCCCCGTTATTCAGACTGGTCAGCACCTTGCTGTCCTCATCTTCCGTCTCCCGGACTTTCAGCACTCCCTTACAGCCGGTGACATAATAATCTCCTTCTGTCTGTACTGCAGGCTCTGTATCCCTAAGGAAAAATACCGCGACAAACACAGCCGCCGCAAGCAAGACCGCACATCCCAAAAGCACAGGCACCAGCGCCCGGTTCTTTTTCTTTGGCGGCTCTGCAACAGGGGCGGTACTGTCTGTCCTCCGATTTCCGACAGTCTCAGATTCATGGCCATGCCGCATCTCCGGTTCACGGCCATACCGCGTCTCCGGTTCGCGGCCGTACCGCGTCTCCATCTTCCCCGCGCCCTCTTCCAGGATCATATAAGCGGTTTCATTTTCCTCAAAGAAATCCTTTACCTTACCGCCTCCCATAGCCGACGTATTTTTTGCAAGGTTTCTGGCCTGCTCCAGGAACTGGCCGAGCCCTCTGCGGAACTGTTCCTTCTGCTGTTCATTCTGGAACGTCAGACGGCTGGATTCCCCGCCATTCCTGCTGATACTTCCCACCGGGAAATACTCCTTGATCTGTATTTTTGTGTCCAGGACCAGATCCCGTCCGATATAAGTAATCCCGGCTTCATCCTCTTTGATCGCCTTGCCAGCCAGATACTTCCCGTTCAGTACGGTTCCAGGCTTCAGCTGATACGGCAGGGTATCCGGTATCTTTCGCTGCTCACACTCCTTACAGAACACCCCTTCTGCAATCTCACGCATACAGTTCAAACAATACTTTTTCATCTTACTTTCCTCCCTTGTATGAGAAACCGCCGGCAGGACTACTCCTGCCGGCAGCTATCTGTCTCCGGTTATTTCCCGGCCACCTGGATACAGTTATCCACCAGCCAGTCCAGCACAATATTATTCAGCGCCACTTCTTTTAAATCTTCCTCATCCACTGCTTCTTTCAGCGCGTCTACATCCGCATAATTATAGGCGGCAGCCAGCTCTTTGTATTCTTTGTTATATTCTTTTTTGGTGGGTTCGATCTTCTCCTGCTTTGCGATCGCCTCAGTCACCATACTCTGTTTGATACTGGATTTCACCGCTTCGTCCACCTGGCTCTCAAAATCCTCCATGGACATTCCCATCTGTGTCTGGATAAAATCCTCCAGATCCTGCTCATAATACTCCGCCATAGTCTGGTACTGTTCCATCAGAGAATCGCTCATTTCTTTGACCTCATCCTTGGGATACTTCTTTACTTCTGTATTCTCCAGCACCGCTGTCCACACTTCTGAACGCAGAGTGTCCTCGTAATTGGTCTGCGCTTCCTCTTCCAGCTGTTTCTTCATTTCTTTCTTATATTCAGCCACGGTCTTGGATTCTTCAGATACTGTCTTTACAAAATCATCATTCAGCTCCGGCACCTTCTGCTCGCTGATCCCTTTTACCGTAATGGTAAAGGTTACATCCTTGCCCGCATAGTCGGTATTGCTGTAATCATCCGGGAATTTTCCATTCCAGTCAAAGGTTTCGCCAATATTGTGGCCGATGATGCTGTCCTCAAATCCCTCGATAAAGGAACCGGATCCGATCTCCAGCGGATAATCCGTGCTGGATCCGCCCTCAAACTCCACACCGTCAATCTTTCCTGTAAAATCAATGGTAGCCGTATCCCCGGACTCTACCGCACGCCCCGTCACTTCTTCTGTGGTAGCGTTGGTCTGCAGCGTCGCCTCAATGGCCTGATCTACATCCTCCTCTGTAATATCCTCCGGCTTGTCCACCTCATCTACTTCCACCCCTTTGTACTGGGTAATGGTCAGCTTCTCGGTATCCAGCCCTTTGCTGGCCTCACATCCGGAAAGCAACATAGACGCCGCAAACACCCCGGTCAACATAACTACAAATCTCTTTTTCATATTACACCTCAATAATTCTGATAAAAATACTCGGCGATGCCTGCAGGCTGCCCCTGGCATCACACTATTATGTTATAGCATATCTGCGGACTCTTTCCTAGTATTTTCCCGTATATTTCACACTTTTATAACAAATTACGCGCAAAGCGCGGGACTGCCGCGGCTCTCCCTTCTAGAGCACAGGAGACAACAGCCTGCAGAACTGCTCCTTCACACGGATCGTAAGATCTCTCTGCTTATAGCTTTTACGCGTCACCAGCGTACTCTTTAGAATATCATTCTCAAACGCCTCCTGGAACTGCGCTGTCGTCCTGGCGCTGTAGATCACAGCATTTACCTCAAAATTCAGGGCAAAACTGCGGATATCCATATTGGCTGTTCCCATACAGGTAACCAGGCCGTCCACACTCATACATTTCGCGTGGAGAAATCCATTGTCATAAGTGTAACATCTGGCTCCCGCCTCGATCAGTTCGCCCAGATAAGAATACGTCGCCCAGTACACAAACGGATGATCCGGCTTGCAGGGCACCATGATCCGCACGTCAATGCCGGACTTTACCGCAATGATCAGCGCGTCTTTGATGTCATCGTCCGGAATAAAGTAGGGAGTCTGGATATAAATACTTTTCCTGGCCATATGGATCAGCCGCAGATAATTGTTGCGGATCACCTGGCTCCTGGAGTCCGGCCCACTGGAAATGATCTGCACCGGATCCCGGCCGTTTCTTACATAAGTCGGAATCTCAAACAGCCGGTCCTCCAGAAATATATTTTCCCTGGCCGCATAGTTCCAGTCCAGTACGAAGCGCACTGCCAGAGAGGTCACCGCCGATCCCTCGATACAGATATGGGTGTCTCTCCAGTACCCGAACTTCCGGTCCTTCCCCAGATATTCCCGTCCGACATTAAATCCTCCCACAAAGCCGATCCGTCCGTCGATCACCACAATCTTACGGTGATTGCGGTAATTCACCCGCAGCTGCAGTTTACCCAGCACTGCCGGGAAAAACTCTGCCACCTGGATGCCGGCCCTGGTAAGCCGTTCCCAGTCCGCCCGGTGCATGCCCTTTCTCCCCCTGCAGCCCATGCTGTCAAACAGAACCCGGATCTCCACGCCCTGCCTTGCCTTGCGTAGAAGAACCTCTTCGATCTCCTTCCAGAGTTCATCATTTCTCATAATATAATACTGGATATGAATATAATTTCTGGCATGATCCATCTCATTTAAAAGCGCGTCAAACTTCTCTCTGCCATCGGTATAGATGCGGACGTCATTGTTATCCGTCAGCACCGCCTCGCCTTCGTTCAGGTTATAGAGGATCAGGCTTTTAAACCGGTCCAGCTCCGGATCCCGCAGGCGCAGTCTTTTCCGGTAGATGGATTCCTCCTGGCGCCGGACTGCGTATTTGATCTCTCCTTCGATCTCCTTCATCTTAAACATCCGGTCCTTCCGGAAGTTCTGCCCCAGGATCAGGTACAGGACAAATCCCAGAATGGGAATAAAATACAGTAAAAGAAGCCAGGCCCACACAGTGGTGGGATTGCGCCTCTGAAAAAAGATGATCAGGAAAGAAAAGATCACATTAATCAAAAACATGTGCTCCCACAGCCATATATATGAAGTTGTAAATGTTTCTGCTATCGTGTCCGGCATATGACGTTTCCTCCCATCTGATATTCTAACCCTAATACCATATTATAACGGTTCTGTCAAGAAAAGTAACCCTATACCATCAAATTGCTTGCACTTGTCTACAAACAATGATACAATAAAATGCGTGAAATTTTTAGAATATAGGAGGTTCCCCGTGAGTACGTTAACCATCGTATTACTTGTGATTTTAGTTGTACTGATCATCGCATGTGTCGTTTTATATTTTCTTGGAAAAAAAGCAGAAAAAAGACAGGCAGAGCAGCAGGAACAGCTGGACGCTGTAGCCCAGACCATTTCCATGCTGATCATCGATAAAGGAAAGATCCGTCTCAAAGACGCGGACTTCCCTCCGATCGTACTGGAAAGCACGCCCAAATACCTACGGCGCTCTAAGGTGCCTGTAGTAAAAGCCAAGGTGGGTCCAAAGATCATGACCCTGATGTGCGACGCCGAGATCTATCCTCTGATCCCGGTAAAAAAAGAAGTCAAGGCCACTGTCAGCGGCATCTACATCACCGCAGTAAGAGGCATCCGCGGTCCTCTGGCTACACCGGAAAAGAAAAAAGGATTTTTCGCCAGACTGCGCGACAAAGCACAGAAAAATTAAAAAACAGAACCGTGACAAGGCCAGAGCCCCGGACATTCCAGTCCGTCTGCTCTGGCCTTTCCTCCGCCTTTCCCATTTTCACCGCTTATCAGCGGATCCGTCTATTTCAGTCTGTCAATCATCCCGCAGGCAACTTCCTCCGTCTCCTCCAATGCGTCTGCAATCTCCGAAACAGGCATACCCTTCTCAATCAAGATATCACAACAAAAAAATCCCGGAAACAATACGTTTCCGGGAATCCAAAGAGGCGCAGACCGGATTTGAACCGGTGCATCAGGGTGTTGCAGACCCATGCCTTACCGCTTGGCTACTGCGCCCGAGCACTTAGCGACCGTCTTTGATACGGCTAAGCGCAAATGACCCCGACGGGAATCGAACCCGTGTTACCGCCGTGAAAGGGCGATGTCTTGACCGCTTGACCACGGGGCCATGCCACAAATGTTTCCAACGTGACCGTGGTTAATCATATCACACTCCCTGTGACTTTGCAACGGTTTTTTATAGCAATTGACAAACTTCCGTGAATCCGCTATCGTGAGGAGAGAAATCAAAAAGGAGACATATGCTATGAAATCATTAGTTATAGCCGAAAAGCCTTCTGTCGCCCGGGACATTGCAAGAGTCCTGGGCTGCCGCAAAAACATTTCCGGGGGTATAGAAGGCGACCAATATGTGGTCACCTGGGCTCTGGGACACCTGATCACTCTGGCTGACCCGGAAGGCTACGATAAAAAATATAAAGAATGGAAAATGGAAGATCTTCCCATGGTTCCCAAAAAATGGGAGCTGGTAGTGATCCGTCAGACTGCCAAACAATACAGCCACGTCAAGGCCCTGCTTTTCCGCAAGGACATCGATCAGATCATCATTGCCACTGACGCCGGCAGGGAAGGAGAACTGGTGGCCCGCTGGATCCTGGAAAAATCCGGGTGTCGCAAACCCATCCGCCGCCTGTGGATTTCTTCGGTCACAGACAAAGCCATCCGGGAAGGCTTCTCTCATTTAAAAGACGGCCGCCAGTATGATCCCCTGTATCATGCTGCAAGAAGCCGGGCCAAAGCCGACTGGCTGGTAGGCATCAACGCTACCCGCGCACTCACCTGCAAATACAATGCCCAGCTATCCTGCGGGCGGGTCCAGACTCCTACTCTGGCCATCATCGCATCCAGAGAAGACGCTATCCGCAGATTCCAGCCGGAAGAATACTACGGTCTCACCTGCCTGGCAGGAGGCATCAAATGGTCCTGGCGCCAGAAAAAAAGCGGCAGCTCCCGCTCCTTCCAGAAAGACTTCCTCACCACCCTAAGGCAACGGTTGCAGGGGAAAAAACTTACAGTTACAGAAGTACAGAAAACTGCCAAAAAGACAGGTTCTCCCGGTCTCTACGACCTGACCGAACTGCAGCGGGAGGCTAACCAGCGGTTCGGCTACTCTGCAAAAGAAACCCTGAACATCATGCAGCGTCTTTATGAAACGCACAAAGTCCTTACCTACCCAAGGACCGATTCCCGCTACATTGGCACAGATATCGTTCCCACCATCAAAGAACGGCTGCAGGCCTGCAACCAGGGGCCTTACAAAGCTTTTATCCCTAAGCTTCTGCGCGCGCAGATCAGGGGAGACCGTTCCTTTGTGGATGACCGCAAGGTCAGCGACCACCACGCCATCATCCCCACCGAGGAAGCCGCCATCTTTTCCAACATGACCAGCGACGAGAGAAAGATCTATGATCTGGTGGTCCGCCGGTTCATCAGCGTGCTCTATCCTCCCTTTGCATATGAACACACCACCCTAAAAGGAGAGATCGAAGGAGAGGTGTTTGCCGCGGAAGGCCGGCATATTACATCTGCAGGATGGAAGGAAATCTATGAGGATGAAGAAAAGGAAGAAAAAAATCTGCCCGAGCTGAAAAAAGGAGACGTTCTGACACCGGATCCGATCTCTCTGACCACCGGAAAGACCACGCCCCCTCCGCATTTTACTGAAGCAACCCTTCTGGGCGCCATGGAAAACCCTCTCCAGTACATGGAATCCCAGGATCAGAAAGAACGCAAAGCCATCAGCGAGACCGGCGGTCTTGGCACTGTGGCCACCCGGGCCGACATTATCGAAAAACTCTTCCATTCTTTTCTGATCGAAAAAAAGGGGCAGGACATTCTGGTCACTTCCAAAGGCAGGCAGCTGCTCTCCCTTGTACCGGATGATTTAAAAAAGCCGGAGCTTACCGCCCGCTGGGAGCTGGAACTTTCCAATATTGCAAAAGGAACCCATAAAGAAGGACCCTTTATCCAGTCTATTGAAGGCTATACCAGAGATCTCATCCAGGAGATCCGCACCGCCGAAGGCCAGTTCCGCCACGACAACCTGACCAACACCAGATGTCCCCGCTGTGGCAAACGGATGCTTGCGGTAAATGGCAAAAACAGCCGGCTCCTGGTTTGCCAGGACCGGGAATGCGGCTATCGGGAAACCATCGCCCGCACCAGCAACGCCCGCTGTCCCCAGTGCCATAAAAAAATGGAGCTTTTGAAAAAGGGCGGCGAAGAAACCTTTGTCTGCTCCTGCGGTTATAAAGAAAAACTGGACGCCTTTAAAAAGCGCAGAGAAAAAGAAGGCGCCGGAGTCTCCAAAAAAGACGTCCGGCGATACCTGAACAGTCAGAAAGATGAAGCCATCAACAACGCATTTGCCCAGGCCCTGTCCGGTATTAAACTGGACAACTGACCGGCCTTACACCAGCTTTTCCGGCGCTTCATCTGCCTGTTTTTTCAGTTTTTTTGCATAATATGTGTCAGCCGTATAAAGGGCCGCCGCCGGGTTATGTCCCAGGACGCGGTCCTTTGTCACACCTGTAGTCGTAAGCGCTTCGGAATACTTATAAAACAGACTGTCATGACCAACGCACAGGCCCATCACCACGTTAAGATCCGTATGTTTGCTGTTCAGATATTTTGCCTGGTGGATCGGATTACACATATGGATGCCAATGGCATTGCATTCTTCCGGGATCCCAACATCCACTTTCCTGACGCATCCCGCCTTACAGGCAACCCCCACTACTTCAAAGCCGTGATCTCTCAGGATAGACGCCAGGATCCGGCTTTCTTTCAAAAGGCCCACGCAGGTTGCGATCCCGATCTTTTTTGCCCCGATCTGCTTTGCAAATTCTATGATCTCCTCCACCCGGGTATACTCGCAGTAATGCTCATACTCTACCATGGCCGCAGCCACCATTACCTTATGATTTTCCGGATCTTTGTAGCACTCCATGGCGTCTGCCAGCACTTCCGGATCCAGGTGGGTGGTGACACAGAATGGGGGGAACTCCTCTCTTCCCACTTCTGTCTTGCTGTTGCATTTTTTCACACCACAGTCAATACATGACATTTCCTCTAATTTCATTCCTCTCATCCTCTCTTTCCCTGCTTTTTTCTTTCTTTTATCTGCTATTGGCTTCCTTCGGACGCTTCATCCGCGTCCGGCATCTGCCGGTAATATGCCACGATCAGATCCACCATCCGGTCATAGCTTCTGACGCCCTCCTCCTGACCATTGGCCTGCAGATAATGGTCATTGACCTGATCAGCCACCTCGGCCACCGCCCCGTCATAACCGGCCCAGAACTCACTGTTGGCCTGCAGATCCCTCTGCACTTCCGGCAGCAATGACTCCCGGATATCACGCCACGCTTCCGGGGCAGCATTCCGGAGCACATTCATACAATAGATCCAGCCCGTCAGATAACTGCTATACTGAAATTCCGGATCCGTAAAACCGATCCCTGCCAGAAACGCGATAAAATTCGCCTCCTGCTCCTGCATAAACCCTTTCAGATGTGACAACTCATGACAGGCCGTAAACGGGATGTTGTAATCTGTCATGGCAGAGTTATAATTTGCCTCCACCGTAAAAGGGGAATAGATGCCGGACAGTTTCTGTACCGACAGGATCCAGGAGTTCAGAAGCGGCTTGGGCTTCGGATAATACCCGGACAATTCCGGATAATCTTCTCCCAGTTTCTGCATGGCCTTTACCGCCCTCTCCCTTACCTCTCCTTTTTTTCCATCCGCAAGCTCCATAACCCCCTGCGCGTCCCGGCTTACCTGGTCGCTTCTTTCATTGACTTCTTCCGTCAGCGTCCTGCAGACGAAGGTAAGTTCTTCCGTCGTATAAGTCTCCATCGTGATCCCCGAGCTTTCCGAAAAAGACGTCCGGTAATAATTGATCCCGCAGTTCAGCACATAGAGAACATAGAGGATCCCGGCCGCCAGAAAAAGACCTGCGGCCCACGAGATGAAAAGGTCTCGTTTCCTTATTCCCATTTCCTCCGGCCCTTCTGCCGTATCTTCCTTCCTTTGCTTCATCCTCCGTACCAGCCGTACAAGGGAACAAAGAAACCACGCACAGAAAAGATACAGCAGCAGTTCTGCTGCTGAAAAGGGAATAAGGTCGAACACTCTCCCCACCGTACCGACCCACAGGGGATACACATGGGTACTGTACCACTGAGCCGCTCCTTCCCGATATCTTGCCAGCACAGTCATCACAATGCCGGCCGCCAGAAAAAGGCCGCCGGCATATTGTTTGATTCTGATAAAAAATATGTTTCTCTTCTTTTTTTCCATGAGATGTATTACAGACAGCTTCTGACAACCCCCTAGTAAACCAGCGGATACTTTTCCGTCAGCTTTTCTACGATCCTTCTGGCCTGTCCCACATAACACTCGTCACGGATTACCATGGCAATAGCTTCTGCAATCTTGTCCATATCCGCCTCTTGCATGCCGCGGGTCGTCACCGCCGGAGTTCCCAGACGCACGCCGCTGGTCACCTTTGGCGATCTGGGATCATTGGGGATTGCGTTTTTATTACAGGTAATGTGCGCCTCGTCCAGACGGATCTCCAGATCCTTTCCGGTCACATCCTCTTCGCTTAAGTCTACCAGCATCAGATGGTTATCGGTCCCGCCGGACACCAGTTTTATTCCCCGGTCCATCAGCCCTTTTGCCAGCGCTTTGGCATTCACGAGGATCTGCTCCTGATATTCTTTAAACTCCGGCTTCAACGCTTCCTGGAAGCAGACCGCCTTCCCGGCGATCACATGCTCCAGCGGACCGCCCTGCGTTCCCGGAAATACAGCCTTGTCAAAATTAAATTTCTCAGCCGCCGCCTGATTCGCCAGGATCATTCCGCCTCTTGGTCCTCTAAGTGTCTTGTGAGTTGTAGTTGTTACCACATCCGCATAAGGGATCGGGCTGGGGTGCAGTCCCGCCGCCACCAGTCCGGCGATGTGGGCCATATCTACCATCAGATAAGCCCCAACCTCGTCTGCAATCTCCCGAAACTTTTTAAAATCAATGATCCTGGGATATGCGCTGGCTCCGGCAATGATCAGCTTCGGCTTCTCGCGCAGAGCTGTCTTTCGCACCTCCTCATAATCGATCACGCCCTGATCATTTACACCATAAAAAGAAGTGGTAAAATATTGTCCGGATAAATTTACCGGCGATCCATGGGTCAGATGGCCGCCATGATCCAGATTCATTCCCAGAATCTTGTCCCCGGGCTTCAGGATGGCAAAAAACGCCGCCAGATTGGCCTGCGCTCCGGAATGCGGCTGCACATTGGCATAATCGCAGCCAAACAACTTCTTCGCCCGGTCCCTCGCAAGATCTTCCACCACGTCCACACACTGGCAGCCGCCGTAATATCTGCGCCCCGGGTATCCTTCCGCATACTTATTGGTCAGGATACTGCCCATGGCAGACATCACCGCCTTGCTCACCCAGTTCTCAGACGCGATCAGCTCAATATGCGAATTCTGTCGTTCGCCCTCTGCCTCAATGGCTCCGGCCACTTCAGGGTCCACCTTCCTGATGTCATCAAACGTATACATATACATCCCTCCAGTCTCAAAAACTCTGACATATCAACAGAACTACAAAACCTATGCACTCATTTTACCACAGATGCCAAAAATTTACACTCATTACATTAATTCCTGTCAAAAAAGACAGTTTTCCACAGTTTGTGGGAAAAAACGGGGGATGGGGAGTGGATAACCCAAACGGGGACGGGGGATTTTTAAAAATCCCCCGTCCCCGTTTGGGTTATGAATTTTTCATTACCACACTTTCCACCGTGTCCGCCACATGCTCGCAGGCGTCCGCGCAGCGCTCCAGGTAAATATAGATCTCTCTCCACGCTATGATATGAAGCGGATCCTGACATTCTGTGTGCAGCCTTCTCATGCTGGCCATAAACAGACGGTCCGACTGTTCTTCCAGATCGTTGATCTCTATGATCTGTTCTTTCAGATTCTTTGCATGGCGGAAATCAGAAAACACCTGCAGAAGATCCCGTACTTTTTCACAGCACCGGATCACCACATCTGTCATCTCCAGCGCATCCGGCTCGATCTCCTGCACGTTGCTCATGTACACCCGCATCAGCACGTCTTCGACTTTATCCGTCATGGTGTCGATGTGCTGACTTAACTCCACGATATCCTCCCGTTCGATGGGCGGGATAAACTCTTTTGCCAGCCGGTCCAGCATGTCGTGCTTTTTCCCGTCCGCCCGGTTTTCAATCTCATGAATCTCATCCAGATACCGCTTCAGATCATCCGGGTGAAATTCTCCCAGCACCTTCCGCAGAAGATGGGCCGCGTGGCAGGACTCCTCCGCACACGCCACGAAATTATTAAAATAGTACGCATCCTGTTTTCTTGCCATTTCTTTTTCCTCCTAAATTAAACTCACCTTAGAAAAATGTTTAGAAAAACGTTTAGAAAAACATCATAAATATTTTCGCCATCACAAAACTGATCAGCCCGCAGCCCGGAAATGTAAAGATCCAGGTAAGCATCATGTCCTTTACCACGCCAAAATTAATGGCAGAGAGCCGTTTGACCGCTCCCACGCCCATGATCGCGCTGGTCTTGGTATGCGTGGTGGACACCGGGATCCCGGATACACTGGCCAGAAGAAGGCAGAAAGCTCCCGCCAGATCCGCAGAAAATCCCTGGAATTTCTCCAGCTTCACCATGTCCATTCCCACAGACTTAATAATCTTTTCCCCTCCAACACTGGTGCCGACGCCCATAACCGTTGAGCACAGGATCATCAGCCACACCGGGATCATCATTCCTTCCACACTGTTTTGCCCGTTGCAGAAGGCAACTCCCAAAAAGAGCACGCCGATAAATTTCTGCCCGTCCTGGGCGCCGTGCATAAAACTCATAAAAGCCGCGCCAAAGATCTGGCCGCCGCGGAAGAAAGATCCGGTCTTTCGCCGGTCCATATCCGCGCAGATCAGCGCAACCACTTTGCAGATCGCCCATCCCACAAAAAATCCCAGGGCAAGGCTTAACACCAGACCATACAGCACCTTTACCCATTCCTGGAAATTGATGCCGCCAATGCCTCCCTGCACCGCGATCGCCGCGCCGGAAAGACCGGCGATCAGACTGTGGCTCTCGCTGGTGGGGATGCCAAACAACGAAGCAGCCACACTGTAAACCACAATAGAAAACAGAGCCGCGCACAGCGCCACCAGCGCCTGATGCGTCTCCCCGCCGAAATCTACCATGTTACTGATGGTGGAAGCCACCGAGCTGTTGATCCGCGTCATTACCAGCACGCCAAGAAAATTGAAAGCCGCGCTCATCCAGATGGCGTGGCGCACCTGCATCGTTCTGGTGCCAATGCAGGTAGCAATGGCATTGGGCGCATCGGTCCAGCCATTGACAAAAATAACTCCCAGCGTCAGGAGAACCGTGATCAGCATGACCGGATTCGACAGAACCTCCTGACAAAAATACGAAAATGATACGTCCATAATTTCTCCTTTTTCTATACAAAACCCTTCGTTACAGACAAGTTTCCTGCTCTGCCGGAGACGGCAGCGCATTTCTCTGCACAAAAAAAATGACCGTCGGAAAGCCAACTACTCATACACTGCTCCTGCTGTATATGAAACACCCTGCCTCTGTGTATCTGTCTTCCTCCTGTCATTAGTTTTTACAAAGATTTAACCAGAATATAACATCACCCAAAGTGCTTGTCAATGTCTGTCTGAACATCTGCCCGTGCTACAGGACATTCTTTGCGTTTTATTAACACATTCTCCCAGCGCTGTTTTTCCACATAGTAAAGGCGGATACCAAACTCATTTATTTGATATCCGCCCCTACTTTGTTGGTTCTGTCATTCTTTTTTACCTCTTTCTTTTAAAAAAATCTGGTAAACTTATTTTACGTGTTCGGTGGTCCGTACCTTCCTTTCGTAAAATTTTTCTTCCCGATGCCTTCGGCATTTCTTCTTCCGGGAAATCTTCTTCAACACTTGTGTTGATGAAAAATAACATTTTCATTATTTACAGCTCGCGTCTGTCTTATAATGAACATCTGTTATTTTGTATCTTTAATATAACACTCCGGCTTTTAATTGTCAATAACTTTTTTCTAAAAAATTTTATTTTTTCTCTTTTCTTTATTATTTGCAGAATTTTCAGTTATTATTTCTTCCTCTCCTGAAGGCCTCCTGTCTATTTAGAAAACGCTGACACCTCTTTTGGGAGATTACCGGCGCTCCGGCACAAAAAAACTACGGCTCCCGGCCGTAGTTTTCCCCTTTTCATAACCTCTCTGCTCTTCTGCTAGTCCGCCAGATAAGAAGAGAACTTTTCCTCTGCAAGGCCTTCATCCTCTCCGTTGACGATCAGCATCATTGGCATCCCCAGCTTGATGGTCATCAGGCCGACGATAGATTTCCCGTCAATCTTCACATGCCGGTTGGACATATTCACCACATCGACATCGGATTTCATTTTCTGACAGGCTGAACAAAAAGACATGATCTGCTCTGGTGTTACAAATTTAATCTTTCTTTCTATCATTTCCTGCTACCTCCTGCACACTCTTGTCTACTATACACTATTTCGCAGGATTTGAATATAAAAAAATAAAACCTTAGCAAAAGCTTTTCAGCCTTTCAGGATTTTCTGGGTCAATTTCTCTCCATTTCACAAGTTCAAGCGGATTCCCTCAAAAACGAATTGCCAATTACAAAACAGGGCCTGCAAATTCATTGCAGGCCCTGCGAACCCTCCCCCTGTTGGACTCGAACCAACGACAACTCGGTTAACAGCCGAGTGCTCTACCGACTGAGCTAAGGAGGAATATGTGTTTTGACAACACATATAATTTACCACAGTTCTATTGACTTTTCAAGACTTTTTACTATCTTTTTCCGTGCTCTTTTTTCTGCCTTAACGCTGGCTTTTATAATAATTGATGAGACATCCTTTTTCGATGATCTCCCGCTCCGCGTCGGTCATGTCGCCAAGCTTAAAGGTCACTTCCGCAAGGTCTGCGCCTTTCACCACATAAGCCTTAACCTCCGCCGCCTTATTTGCAATCGCTCTCCGGATCTCCGGCACGAAGATGTAATCGCCGTTTGCGAAGCTTAAGTGTTCATGATCCTCTTCTGTGAGGAACGGCAGCATGCCCCAGTTGATCAGATTGGAACGGTACCGCTTGGTGGCATATTCACTGGCGATATTCGCCCAGCCGCCCAGTACTTTCTGGCAGGAAGCCGCCTGCTCTCTGGCAGATCCATCGCCCGGCTTTACCGCAAAAATGGTGCTGCCGATGCCAAGATTACCCTCTCCCGCGTCCGGGAATTTCGCCTTTACCGCAGCCATCACCGGCTTTAACTCTTCCAGCACTTCCAGCGGGCAGGTTCCTTCTTCTATGGCCTTCTGCGCCTTCTGTACCTCTTTGGCGCGCCCCACATAAGCCGGGTCCTTTCTGGACAGGGCAAATTCCGCCAGCCCCAGCGGATTGGAGCGGTAGGAGGAAGTCTCACCGGAGGGGATCAGCTCATCGGTGGTGGTCACCGGATCATGGATCTCCGACACCACCTTCAAAAGCAGGTTCTCCGGAAGCGCCGGCATAGCCGGCCAGTCCTTGATGTTCGGTCCGAACCTGATCTTTACACCGGGATCTGCCACACCCTTACTGTCAAAGACGCGGTTGGCATAAATGTTCCGGTCAAAATGATAGGTTCTTCCTTTGTATTCCACATCCATATCTGTCGCAGGCGTCAGGAAGCCCTTGTTAGCCGCCGTCGCCGCGATCGACCTTGCGTCCATCAGTGCCACGGACGCGATCTGTCCGCTCTGCAGCTTGGATCCTTCCCGGTTGGGGAAATTTCTGGTGGAGTGGCGGATGGAAAACGCTCCGTTGGCCGGGGTGTCGCCGGCTCCGAAGCAGGGGCCGCAGAACGCCGTTTTTACGATGGTTCCCGCCTCCATCAAATCTGCCGCCGCTCCGTTTTTGATCAATTCCATATAGATCGGCGTGCTGGCCGGATAGACGCTGAAGGTAAATTCATCTGCGCCGATGTAATGGCCTCGTAAGATGTCTGCGGCCGCGCAGATATTTTCAAATCCTCCGCCTGCACAGCCGGCAATGATCCCCTGATCTACATACAGTTTCCCGTCCACGATCTTATCCTGCAAAGAATAGTCCACCGCGCCGTCCAGGCTGACCAGAGCCTTCTTCTCCACATCATGAAGGACGTCTTTTAAGTTTGCATTGACTTCCTCTATGGTGTAGGTATTGGATGGATGGAAGGGCATGGCGATCATGGGCCGGATCTCGCTTAAGTTTACATAGACCATGCCGTCATAGTAGGCCACCTCTCCCGGATTCAACTCTTCGTACTCTTCTTCTCTTCCGTGGATCTCATAAAATTCCCGGATCTTCTCATCCGTCTTCCAGATGGAAGACAGGCAGGTAGTCTCTGTTGTCATGACATCAATGCCGATCCGGAAGTCCGCGCTTAACTTCTCCACGCCTGGCCCTACGAACTCCATCACTTTATTGTTTACATAGCCATTGGAAAATGTCGCGCCGATAATTGCAAGGGCCACATCCTGAGGACCGACTCCCTTCACCGGTTCGCCATCCAGATAAATACCGATCACCTGTGGCATCTTGATATCATAAGTCTTATTCAGCAGCTGCTTTACCAACTCCGGTCCGCCTTCTCCCATGGCCATGGTTCCCAGCGCCCCGTAGCGGGTATGGCTGTCCGATCCCAGGATCATCTTGCCGCATCCTGCCAGCATCTCTCTGGCATACTGATGGATGACTGCCTGGTGAGGAGGCACATAGACGCCTCCATATTTCTTGGCACAGGTCAGTCCGAACATATGATCATCTTCATTAATCGTACCGCCCACCGCGCACAGAGAATTGTGGCAGTTTGTCAGTACATAGGGAACGGGAAACCGTTCCAGCCCGGAAGCCCGCGCCGTCTGGATGATCCCCACAAATGTGATATCGTGGGAAGTCAGTTTGTCAAACTTTATCTGCAGCTTTTCCATGTTTCCGGATGTATTGTGCGTTTCCAGGATCCGGTAGGCAATCGTGTTTTTCGCAGCCTCTTCTCTGGTAACGTCTTTTCCTGTGCGCGCCTTTATCTCCTGTCCGTCTTCCAGGATACTGGCGCCGTGAAGAAGATAGACGCCGGAATCGTATAATTTTATCATCTTTCTTTTCCTCCTGTTTAATCTCTTTGCGACATATCATTCATATGATCTGCCACCATCATAGCTATCTTAAATGTCAGTGCATCTTCAAACACCCTCACGTCCAGTCCTGTTTTCTTCTGGATCTTTTCCAGACGGTACACCAGCGTATTGCGGTGTACATAGAGCTGCCTTGCCGTCTCGGAAATATTCAGATTGTTGTCAAAAAAGGTATAGACTGTGCTTAGTTCCTCTTCTTCAAACTTTTCCGCAGCGCCATGTTCAAAAACTTCCTTTAAAAACATTTCGCACAGCGAAGGGGAAAGCTGATGGATCAGTCTGCCGATCCCCAGTTCATTGTAAGCCAGGATATTTTTCTCTGTGTAGAACACTCTCCCTACCTGAAGCGCCATATCTGCTTCTTTGTAAGAGCGGGAGACGTCTTTTAACTCCTCTATGATCGTACCATAGGCCACCCGGACGCCTACCATTGCTTCCATGTTGAGCGTATCTGTGATCTCATGGGCGATCCGGTTCAGGCTGCTATAGTCATCCGTCGCCTCCAGCGCTTTTACCAGGATCACATGCCGTTCGTCCACTGCTGTAACGAAATCCCGCATTCCGGTGGCGTACAGCCCCCTCATGGTCTCAAGGACCAGCGACTCTCCTTCATTTTTGGATTCGATCAGGAAGACCACTCTGCGAAGTTCCACCGGAATCTTCATTTTCTTGGCCTGGTTATAGACGTCCACCACCAGCATATTATCCAGGATCAGATTCTGTATAAACCGGTTCTTATCCATCCGGTCCCTGTATGCAAACAGGAGATTGGTAATCTGGCTGGCTCCGAATCTCCCGGACAGTACCGTCTCCGGCCCGTCTCCGGCCACTCCCAGGATATAGACCGGCTCTTCCTCTTCACGGATCAGGAACATGGAGATCCCTTTGCCTGTCATCTCTTCGGCTCCGCTTTCTCCAAATGCTGCCGCTTCCCGTTCCCAGGCGGTCATCTTTTCACTGGTCATCACCAGACAGACCCCCCGATTGTCCCAGACGGCGCACTCCACGCCGCCGATATTTTTTACATCTTGCACTGCTTTGTGCAATAACTGATTTGAAAGCAAAGGATTTTCCCTCCTGTTCTGTACACTTGCGTTATATTTTACCACATATGCGCCGCATCGCACAAGTAAAAAGGGATCCCGCTTCCGGGATCCCCTGCCAGTCCTGTTCAGACTAGTTTGTAATTGTCATCTCTGTTTCTTTGTCAAATACATGGATCTTTTCAGCATCCAGGGCAAACTTCACAGTATCTCCGCTTCTTGCTGCTGTCTTGGGATCTACTCTTGCTGTCATGCTGCTTCCTTCATAATCAAAGTACAGGAGCGCTTCTGCACCCAGCATCTCGTATACACGGATCTTAGCTTCGATGACAGTATCCGGAGAAGCCTGGATAAACTCTGCCTCATCATGAAGATCTTCCGGACGGATACCAAGAACAACGGTCTTTCCGTCATAGCCGCCGTCTTTGAGCGCTTTTGCTTTTGATGCAGGAAGTACGATCGTATGTGCTGCAGTCTTAAGAGATACTTTGTCTCCTTCTACCTTGCAGGTAGTATCGATAAAGTTCATCTGCGGAGATCCGATGAATCCTGCAACGAACATATTGCACGGTGCATCGTACAGAGTCTGAGGTGTATCTACCTGCTGTACAACGCCGGCGTTCATAACTACGATTCTGGTACCAAGGGTCATAGCCTCTGTCTGGTCATGAGTTACATAGATGATGGTGGTGCCCAGTCTCTGATGCAGTTTGGAGATCTCTACACGCATCTGTCCACGAAGCTTTGCGTCCAGGTTGGAGAGAGGCTCGTCCATCAGGAATACCTTCGGGTTACGAACGATGGCACGTCCCATGGCAACACGCTGTCTCTGTCCACCGGAAAGAGCCTTCGGCTTACGATCCAGAAGAGCTTCCAGGTCAAGGATCTTAGCTGCCTCGCGAACCATCTTGTCGATCTGATCCTTCGGAACTTTTCTAAGCTTCAGACCAAATGCCATATTGTCATATACAGTCATGTGCGGATACAGAGCGTAGTTCTGGAATACCATCGCGATATCTCTGTCCTTTGGCTCTACGTCGTTGACAACTTTGTCGCCGATCTTCAGCTCTCCGGAAGTGATATCTTCCAGACCTGCGATCATACGAAGTGTGGTGGATTTTCCACATCCTGACGGTCCTACGAAGATGATAAATTCTTTATCTTCAATCTCAAGATTGAAATCTTTTACAGCTTCAAATCCGTTCGGAT
This sequence comes from uncultured Merdimonas sp., assembly GCF_963929015.1. Taxonomy (NCBI): domain Bacteria; kingdom Bacillati; phylum Bacillota; class Clostridia; order Lachnospirales; family Lachnospiraceae; genus Merdimonas; species uncultured Merdimonas sp. Next base: position 56,909 of record NZ_CAWVHE010000018.1, on the reverse strand, counting down.
AAGTTTTGTTAATGTGCTTCAGTGATAAACTTGCCATTGTTTCTTCCTCCTAAAAAACTTTCGTTTTCATTAACTGATACAAAGTATAGTAAACTTTCTGTTTTTCTGAAATACCCAAGTTGAACAATCTTTTCCCGCATTTCTATACAACATGACCAACGCCTGCCATGTGGTTCAGTCTTCTTTCTGCTGCAGCAGCGCCTGGTAGACTTCCCTCTTGCTGACTCCCCGGTCTTTTGCCACCTGTTTCATGGCTTCCTTCCGGTCCATTCCCTTTGTCAGATACTGTTCCATGTGTGCTTCCAGAGAGATTTCTTCCCAGCTCTGCTGCTGCTCCCGGCGGATTTCTTCCGCGTCTTTCCCCCGGATCACCAGAACACATTCTCCCCTTGGTTTTTCCTCCTTATAGTAAGACACAGCGCCGGACAGCGTAGCTTCATAGACGGTTTCGTGCTTTTTGGTCAGCTCTCTGCACACCCGTACCTGCCGGTCCCCCAGCGCGTCAAGCAGAAGCTCCAGTGTCTTTAAAAGCCTGTGGGGCGCCTCATAAAGAACAATGGTCCGGGTTTCCTTTTTTAACTCTTCCAGGATCAAAGCGCGCTCCTTTTTGTCAGTGGGGAGAAAGGCCTCAAAGGCAAATCTCCGGGTGGGGAGGCCTGAGATCGTAAGAGCAGTGATGCAGGCCGCGGCTCCCGGCACTGCCGTCACACAGATCCCTGCTTCCCGGCACATCCGCACCAACTCCTCTCCGGGATCCGAGATCCCGGGTGTACCGGCATCGGTGATCAGTGCAATGTCCAGACCCTCCTGTAATTTTTCCACCAGCTTTCGCCCTTTTTCGATCTTATTGTATTCATGATAACTGGTCATGGGGGTTCTGATCTCAAAATGGTTCAGAAGCCGGATACTGTTGCGGGTGTCCTCCGCCGCGATCAGATCTGCTTCTTTCAAAACGCGCACGCACCGGAACGTCATATCCTCCAGATTCCCGATGGGCGTCGCGCACAGATATAGGGTTCCTGCCATTTCCCACTTCCTCCTGCTCTTTAGCCCGGGCGCCTTCCAGACGCCCGCCAGTTTTCTTTTCTTTGGTCTATCTGTCTATCTGCCCGTCTGTCTTCCGTACAGAGCGTTCAGCTCATCCGTATAGCTTCCATCCTTCTCATACACGATAAGCGGCGGCTCCACCTTCATTCTTGGTTTCCCGCCTTTTCGCCCCTCGATCAGCACCAGGTTCGGCTCCTTGTCCACATAGGGGCAGACCAGGCGCATCCGCTTGGGCTCCAATCCATATCTGCACATCTTGGTCAGGAGCTCCGGCAGGCGAAACGGCCGGTGGACCATATAGAAGCGGCCCCGGGATTTTAAGATCACACTGCTCTCCCGCAATACGTCGTCGATGGTGCAAAGCGCCTCATGCCGGGCAACATACAGGGCCTCCCTGTCATTTTTCAGCCCGTGTCCGCCGATCATATAAGGGGGATTGACTGTGATGACCTCAAAAGAAGCCGCCCCGAAAATGGAAGCTGCTTCTTTGATGTCTCCTGTTATAATATGGATTTTTTCCTCCAGCCCGTTCAGTTTCACGCTGCGGCGGGCCATCTGCGCGCTCTCCTCCTGGATCTCCAGGCCTGCATAAAAGTCTCCGCTGTATTTTGCCTCCAGAAGAATGGGAAGAATCCCGGTGCCTGTGCCAAGGTCCAGGGCGCGCTCTTTTTTTCCCACGCGGGCAAATGCGCTTAAGAGCACCGCGTCCATGCCAAAGCAGAATCTGCCTGGGCTCTGGAGGATCTTCCGTCCCCGGATCTCCAGATCATCCACCCGTTCTCCCGGCCTTTTAAGCTCTTCCATGATTCTTTCTTCCTGCGCTGATTTATTCATCGTCTAATTTGGACGCTCCGTTCTTTTCTTCCAGATTTTTAAGCTCTGCCATCTCTTCTCTGGAAAGTTTCATGTCTTTCTTTCTGCGGCGCGGCTTAAAGCGAAGCTCGCCGGCTTTATACTCCCGGACTTCCTTTTCATCATTGTCCAGGGTAACTACCACTTTCACCAGCTGGCGCAGCACGTTCACCGCTTGCACATCTCCTTTAAGGCCTTCCGGCGTGGTCACATGGTCGCCGTTTGCAGGGAGATGACGGTTCAGTTCCTCATAAGTCTGTTCTTCATTGGTCAGACAGCACATCAGCCTGCCGCACACCCCGGAAATCTTGGTGGGATTCAGGGACAGATTCTGCTCCTTCGCCATCTTTATGGACACCGGCGCAAATTCAGACAGATAAGTGTGGCAGCACAGCTCCCGTCCGCAGATGCCGATACCTCCGCGGATCTTCGTCTCATCCCGCACGCCGATCTGCCGAAGCTCGATCCGGGTGCGGAACACGCTGGCAAGGTCTTTGACCAGCTCACGGAAATCGATCCGCCCGTCCGCAGTAAAATAAAACAGAACTTTATTATTGTCAAAGGTATATTCCGCGTCGATCAGCTTCATCTCCAGACCATGTCTGCGGATCTTCTCCAGGCAGATCTGAAACGCCTCTTTTTCCTTTTCCCGGTTCTTCTCCTCTCTCCGGATATCGTCCGCCGTAGCGATGCGGATCACCGGCTTCAGGGGCTGCTGGATCTTTTCATCCTCCACCTCCCGGACGCCGGAAACTACCGTGCCAAACTCTACGCCTCTTGCGGTTTCCACGATCACCTTGTCCCCGGTGCGGATCTCATATTTCCCGGGAGCAAAGAAGTAGATCTTTCCCGCTCTGCGGAATCTTACGCCTATTACTTTTGTCATACTGTTAATTCTCCTTTATAGTCAGGAACAAAAGCTCCATGACAAGATCAAAATTTACATTGGCCTTCAGCCTTGCCTTGGCAGTTTCGAGGGCCTTAAGGATCGTCTCGATCCCTTCATAAGAACTCTTTCTCGCCTGCTCTTTGATGAAGGAGATCTGTTCCTTAAAAATGACCTTGTCCACTTCTTTTGTTGCTTTATATAATAAGACATCCCGATACCAGATCATAATGATATCCAGATAATCTGTAATCTCTAATTTATATGTGGTGATCCGGCTCACAGCCTGAGCGAGCTCGCTAAGCTCCATCTCATGAATGTACTTCAAAAGCTGGATCGCTTCCTCCCGGATCTCATTGAAATGTTCGGAATTTGCCAGCATGATGGCTTTTCCAAGATTGCCCTGGGCGAATGCCGTACACATATCTGCCTTGTAATCCGGCACCTGCAGCACTTCCATCAGATATTTGCGAATCAGGGTGTTCCGGATGTTGCGGAGTTTGAGCATCACACACCTGGAAGTGATGGTGGGAAGCAAAGCTTCCGCATTTTCGGTAAGCAGCAGAAAGACCGCGTAGGCCGGAGGCTCCTCCAGCGTTTTCAGAAGGGCGTTCTGGGCCTGCTGGGTCATCAGCTCCGCATGGTCGATGATATAGACTTTATAGGGTCCCTGATAAGGCCGGATCATCACCGTACCGCTCACCTGCTGCCGGATATCGTCCACGCTGATGGTTCCCGGTTTTTCATGGGTGACCCAGCAGATATCCGGATGATTGCCGCTGCCTGCCTGCTTGCAGGAATGACACTCATTGCAGGGTTCCACCCCGCCTTTTTCACACAGAAGCGTCATGGCAAACAGACTGGCCAGCATCTTCTTGCCTGCGCCTCTTTCTCCGTTCAAGATGTAGGCGTGGCCTACCTGCCCGCTTTCTACCGCGCTCTGAATGTACTTAATAATATCCTTGTGTCCTACGACGTCTTTAAAACTTCCCATGTTGTATTTCCCCTATGATTTCTTCTAAACATTTTTCCTGGTTCTGGTTGCAGAAACGCTTCCGGATCCCCGCCCGCCGGATATTTTCCTCGGAAAAATCCCTGGTGTCTGCAAGGAACCTGCGGCACATCTCTTCGTATTTTGGCTCTTCCTGGGCCCTTTCTCTAAGGAGCGCCCGGGAAAGCCTCTCCCCGTCCTCCACCTGGATATACAGAGGGATCAGGCAGTCTGCCCCGTAGAAATCCCGCATCTTTTCATAAGACTCCAGCGTGCCGATCACCAGATAATCCGAGGCGGCCAGGTCGATCTGTCCGTCATCCACGGTGGCGTACCGCCACGGGCCGCAGGCCGTATGGTAAAGGCGCTGCTCCACCACCTTTCCCTGCCGCGCATAGGCGTCCAGCTCCTCATCGGTGACGAAAAAATATTCCACGCCGTTTCTTTCTCCCTCCCGGATCGGCCGGGTGGTGTAAAGCGTCAGGGTCTCAAGAAACGGAAGCGCCTCCCTGACCTTTTTAAACAGCGTGTCCTTCCCGGAAGCGCTTTTTCCCATCATGTAATAGATCTTACCCATGTCTTACTACCTCTATCCTGGAATCTTCCGCCGTCCCTTCGATGGAAAACCCCTGTGCCTGATACCATTGTAACATATCTGCAGCCTCTTGTGATATCTTTTCTCCGGGAACGACCAAAGGACAACCCGGCGGATAGAGATAGGCATACTCCAGAGCCGTCTCTCCCACGCATTTATCCCAGGGAAGACTGCAGACCTCCTCCTCTTTCCGGCTGCGGATCTCCTCTGCATGCGCCGGCGTCAGGATCTGTTCCTGCCTGGGGAAATATCCGGTCCGGATCTGTTCCTGTCTGCGGTCCATACCCTGATTTCCCCGGCCTCCTTTTTCTGCTGCTTTCTGATCAATGGCCTTCAGAGCCTGCACCAGCCGGTCCATTCCCTCTGGCGTGTCGCCTGGCGCAGTCATCAGGAGCACATAACTCCCTGCCCGCATCTCCGGCTGAAGGCGCCAGACCTCCAGAAGCTCCCGGTAAAGGGACAGGCTGGAGATCCCGGCGTCTGCCACAGAGATGACCAGCTTGGAGGGATCCATTGCAGGCACCTCTGCCAGCCGCAGCATGTGCAGCTCTCTTAACCGCCGTCTCGTTTCCTGCAAAAGTTTCACATAAGGGTCAAAGAGCTCCCCGGGATCCTCCAGCAGACGGATGCAGGCGTCCATTCCTCCCATCAGTACATAGGAGGGGCTGCTGGTCTGCAGCATGTGAAGGTATTTCCGTATCTTCCGCCGGTCGATCCTATCCCCGTTCAGATGAAGGAGCGCGGTCTGAGTCAGGGAAGGTAAGGTCTTATGAAGGCTGTGGATCACCAGATCCGCCCCCAGCCGGACGGACGTCTCAGGAAAACAGGGGTGAAAGCCAAAATGCGCCCCATGTGCCTCATCCACGATCAGGGGGATGCCGTGCATATGGACCGCTTCTGCGATCGACTCCACATCGGACACCACCCCGTCATAGGTGGGGGATACGATCACCGCAGCCCGCACCTTCGGGTGCCGCCTTAGGGCCTCTTTGACATCCTCTGTGGAAATCCCTGTATTTAACTGTGTGTCAGGATCAAAGCCCGGATATACATACACCGGCTCCAATCCGTTCAGTTCCACCGCATGATAGACCGACTTGTGGCAGTTTCTTGCCACCAGGATCTGATCTCCCCTCCTGGTGGAACCAAGGATGGCGCTTAGGATCCCAACTGTACTCCCGTTTATCAGGAAATGGGTCTCCTGTGCATGGTACACCCTGGCCGCCCGTTCCTGCGCTTCTTTTAAAATCCCTTCCGCATGGTGAAGATCGTCAAATCCGTCGATCTCTGTGATATCGATCTGATAGGGGGAAATTCCTGCCATCAGATCCAGCTTGCGTTTATGTCCCGGCATATGGAACCCGTAATAATCCGAGGCTCCATATGCCGTAAGTTTTTCCAGCAGTGTCATCATTACAGTCTCTTTAACAGCTCTTCTCTTTCTTTTTCATATCCCGGCTTGCCAAGAAGCGCGAACATATTTTTCTTGTAGCTTTCCACGCCCGGCTGGTTAAAGGGATTGACTCCCAGGATATAGCCGCTGACGCCGCATGCAAACTCAAAGAAGTAGAACAGTTCTCCCAGGGAGAACTCGTCCTGTCTTGGGATATGGACCATCAGGTTTGGCACATTGCCGTCAGTATGTGCCAGGATGGTTCCATTCATAGCGCTCTTATTGACAAAGTCTACGTTCTTTCCTGCCAGATAATTCAGGCCGTCCAGATCCACCGGCTCCTCCTGGATCACGATTTCTTCCTGAGACTCTTCTACATTCATCACTGTCTCATACATGATCCGGCTGCCATCCTGAATAAACTGTCCCATGGAATGAAGGTCTGTGGTCAGGTCTACAGACGCCGGGAAGATGCCTTTCTGATCCTTGCCCTCGCTCTCTCCGTAGAGCTGTTTCCACCACTCGGATACATAGTGAAGACTTGGCTCATAATTTGCCAAGATTTCCACAGATTTTCCTTTTCTTAATAAGATGTTGCGGACTGCCGCATACTGCAGGGCGTCATTTTCCTCAAAGGGAGCGTTAAGCGCCCGCTCTCTGCCGGCTGCGGCTCCTTCCATCAACTGTGCGATGTCCGCGCCGCTGACTGCAATGGGCAGAAGTCCTACTGCGGTCAGCACGGAAAACCGTCCGCCCACGTCATCCGGCACGACGAAGGACTCATAACCTTCTTCTGTGGCCAGGTTCTTAAGCGCTCCTCTTGCCTTGTCCGTAGTGGCGTAGATCCGTTTTGCCGCTTCTTCTTTTCCGTATTTCTTCTCCATCATTTCCTTAAAAATGCGGAATGCGATAGCCGGCTCTGTGGTGGTGCCGGACTTGGAAATGATATTCACCGAGAAATCCCGGTCTGCGATCACGTCGATCAGATGCTTCAGATATGTACTGCTGATGCTGTTTCCTACAAAGTAGATCTCCGGCGTCTTGCGGATCTCTTTGGAAACCATATTGTAAAAGTTATGGCGTAAGAATTCGATTGCCGCTCTTGCGCCAAGGTAGGAGCCGCCGATCCCGATCACAACCAGCACTTCGGAATCGCTCTGGATCTTTGCCGCAGCCTTCTGGATCCTTGCAAATTCCTCTTTGTCATAATCCACCGGAAGATCGATCCAGCCCAGGAAATCATTTCCTGCTCCCTCTCTTCCGAGAAGCTCGTCCTTTGCGGCCTCTGCGATCTTCTTCATCGATACCATCTCATGGTCTGCGATAAATGTTTTTGCCTTTTCATAGTCAAATGTTACCTTTCTCATGATCGTGACTCCTTCCATTCTTAATCCCAAGGATCGTTGTTTTGCCGCGGCGCTTTCCAAAGGTTCCGTCCGGATCCAGGCTTTTGCGGCCCCGGCATTATTATATTAGCAAATTAGGAATGGTTTCGCAAGCGCATCGGTGCGATACAAAGCGGCAGGCCGCAGTTTTTTTACGCCATATATTCCTCCAGGATCCGCCGGATCAGCACGTCTTTATCCAGAGGCCTGTCCTCACCGGCGGTTTTGTCCTCTTTTTTCTCCTGCTCTTCTTTTTCTTCCCTGCGGATCTTTTGCACGCCGGAACTCGCAGGCCGCGCTTCCGGCGCGTCTTGCCTGTCCGCGTCAATGCTTTCCTTCTCTTGATCCGGTTCTTCCTTCTTCTTGATCATCATCACCGGCAGGCTGCCGGCTTCTTCTGCCGGATGGGCTTCCGGCGTCATGACTTTGAGTTCCTTTTGCGCTGCCTTCTCATACTTGCGGCGGCAGACATTTTGCAGGTAATCCACCATATAGTTCCTGGCTGCCTGCAGGCGATACGATTCGTCCGTCGTCAGATGGAAAAGATACACCAGGATCGCAAGAACCGCTCCGCCGGCGCCTGTCCGAAGCGCCGCGTCCCCCATGCCTTCCAGCGCGTACCATCCGGCCATTCCAAGCGCCCCCAGGATCAGGCATCCTAAGGCGCAGATCTTTTCCATCCGCCTTAGCGTATGCAGCCTAAGCCCCAGCACCCGGTACTCATACAGATATTTTTCCACAAATACTCCCACATTTTCCACCGTATCGCTGACCATACAGGCATGTTCAAACTTTGCCTTTACCAGACGCATCAGCGGGTGGCTGCTCTTGTTCATATTTCCTGCCCCCCGAAGAAGACGTCCCAGCGATACATTGACCACAATCTTGCTCCATATCCCGGCCGCCGCCATGATCCCCATCAGCACATACAGTATGCGCCCCTCCATCATTACTTTTAACATAAAAAAGCCCTCCTTTTGATTTGCATTATACTGGAAAATCAAAAGGAGCGCTTCTGAAAACGTTCGTCAGATTCTGCATGGATCCCGGCAGTTCCTGACAGCCCCTGTCGCAAAAACGCGCCGGGCCTTTTACCATCTTCTGAGCATTTCTCTTACCAGCGCCACACTGTGGGCGATCGCCTTTTGTTCAAACACCGGATAGTCTTCTACGGCGCTATTGTCGGCTTTGTCCGAAATGGCCCGAATGATGACATACGAAAGATTGTTCAGGTATGCCGTATGGGCAATCGCCGCCCCCTCCATCTCTACGCACATAGCCTGAAATGTATCCCGGATCCAGTCTTTTTTCGCCTGGTCTCCCACAAACTGGTCGCCGCTTGCGATCCGGCCGGTAAACGTGTGGATCTGCGGATTTGCCGCCTGGTTGGCCGCCGCCGCTTTCCGGATCAGCGATTCCTCCGCCGGGAAGGAAAACGTCTCCATCTGGGGTACCTGCCCGGGCGCATACCCAAAGGTTCCAGCGTCCACATCATGATACACCGCGTCTGTGGAAATCACCATATCTCCGATGTCAATCCTGGCGTCCAGAGACCCGGCAATGCCGGTGTTGATCAAAACGTCCGCCTGAAAATGATCTGCCAGCGTCTGGGCGCAGACGGCAGCGTTTACCTTCCCCACGCCGCTTCGGACAACGATGACTCCCCGGCCCTCCAGCAGCCCCTCTGTAAACTCCATCCCTGCGATCCTTTCTGTTCCGGATCCTTCCATCGCTTCCTTTAAGGCTGCCACTTCGTCTTCCATGGCGCCGATGATCCCTATCTTCATCTTCTAAACCTCCCTATTCAGTCTGTCTCTTCTACAGACTCTAGCAGAATCTCTTGAGAACCGCAACATTTTCTGCTATAATCGGAGTGCCAAAAGGCAAAATCAAAATCTGAAGATCAGTTGTAAGGAGGGATCTTACCATGGAATATATCCCACACGGCGTCTGTTCCCGCCTGATCCATGTGGATCTGGAGGGCGACACCATCCAGAATGTGCAATTTGTAGGCGGATGCAGCGGCAACACGCAGGGCATCTCCCACCTGGTAAAGGGAATGAATGTCCACGATGCCATTGAAAGACTGGAAGGCATCCGCTGCGGAAATAAGGCAACGTCCTGTCCGGATCAGCTGGCCTGGGCCTTAAAACAGGCTATCGGGCAGGCCTAAGAAGCAGGGCGGACACTGCCGCGGCATGTAAGCGGTCGCCAACAAAAAAGGATGCGGGCCATTCTGCCCGCATCCTTTTCTTTTTTACGCTGCTGCTATGTTGGGTTTGGCGTTCTGCCAATGTAAAATGAAAAAACCAATTTCCCAGATTAGATTCTCTGCCGGGAGAGCTGTGGGACGTGCTGCAGGCGACGACTTTAGCCCTCAACCCGGGCCTTACGGTTTCTCAATGTAAGGATTTTATTTTTTTAATAAAAATATAGCTGCGCCGCCAGGCAGCGCGCCCCACAGCTCTCCCGGACTTTTCATTCACCCGGTTCCCCGGGATCGCTCTTCGTTATCTTTCTCTTTTTTGGATCCTTGATCGCAACGTATCCTTTCTCCTCATGGTTGCCGTTTCCGGCAAACCTCCCTTTTTCTGTTCCCTTTGAATGGCTACGGATCTTCCACATAGACGCCGTTGGTAAAGGAACTGCTGACATCCTGGTTTGCGGAGTGAAGACATCTGGTCCGGTAGTAGTATCCTCCTTCCACCAATAAGGTCTTGTTAGATCCCACCCGGTCCGCATTCTCATTCTCTTTTCTCCAGGTGTCATAGAACTCCCATTCCGTATCCCCTTCCTGGGCGCGTTCAACAATTACCACAACCTTAATCCTGTCTACCACATCTGTCGCAATCGTGGTACCCCCGGCATAGATCTTTCCAGGGCCCAGGCGTACCACCTTGGAATACCCGGTCAGCAGGTCTACTCCGCGGGTCAGCTTGGTGTCATAACCGACAGACTCATCCTCATGGGTCAGTCTGGAGCCATCCAAAACAGGCACGTCAGCCGCCTGCACCCGCCCGGCCGGGAAAAATGGTATGCTGAAAACCAGCAGGGCGATACATAAGGCTGACAAAATTCTTTTTCTCAACTCTCACCTCCCTCTGCACCTTACTCTCTCATAAGATAGACACATCAGGCGACAAAAACTGACGAAAATATTAATAAAAAAATAAATTATCTATAATTTCTTTAAAGTTAGCTTCTGAAACCGAGCCAACCAGAAAATACTCTAGTCCCCAGTAAGAAAATCGCGCCGAATATCGTTCCTTCTGGTTTGGTTCTACCAAATATTCTTTTACTTCTATCTGATTTTCTTTGCCTTCATTTAAAATATAAGACTTCGCAATTTCCTCTTCTACGTCTATCCCCCAGGAAGAATCTTTATAAGATGCATTAATAAAATACATCAATCGTTCATCATCCAGCCGATAGAACAATTCTGCGACCTGCATAGATTTTTCAAAAGTCATTTTCTCAAATATCAACCGATTTGACTGTTCAACAATTCTAACTGGTTCCACCCCAAATTCATCCGCGATCATCTGGTAAGCCTCTTCTTCATTTTCTTCTACGATCACCAGATTCTCATCACTGGAATCTACCTGTTCCACTTCTCTTCCGCCCACAGCCTGCCTTGCCATCTGCACCACCCTCTCGGGGCCGCCCATGACGCCTACGCTGACAGCCAGAGTGGCGGCAATCACTGCGGCCACGGCAAGATAGACTTTCAGTGGCCTGCGACGGCGATGGATGCCGTTCTTTTCCTCCTGCAGCGCTCTGCGCCCCAGTTCCAGCGCCCGTCTGTCCTCTGCTGACAGCCGGATATAGCTATCCGCCTCTGTTTTCTCTTTCGCTTTCTCTTCCTGTTCTCTGATCTTTTCTATCTCATGATCCAGCCTTGCGCGGACGGACTCTTTGGTTCCTTCCGGCATGGCGTTCTTATGGTCGGATTCTTGTTTTCTTTCTTCTGTGATCTTCTGTTCTTCCGCCTCTGCCAGCCTTTGAAAGCCTTCCCGGAGGTGTTGTTCCAGATTGTCTTTGTTTTTTTCCATTTTTCTTTCCTCTTTCGTTTCCCGGACGTTCTTTCACTTGACCAAAAGCCCCGAAAACGTATAATATAGGTATAGTATATTAGCCTGGGAGGTCCTTATGAAACGTATTATCTTAACCGGTGGCGGCACTGCCGGCCACGTTACTCCTAATATTGCTCTTTTGCCAAGACTTAGAGAGCTGGGATATGACATCCACTATATCGGCTCCTACAATGGCATTGAAAAAGAACTGATCGAGCAGTTCGGGATTCCGTACCACGGAATTTCTTCCGGAAAACTGCGTCGCTATTTCAGTGTACAGAATTTTACAGACCCCTTCCGTGTCCTGAAAGGACTTGGCGAGGCAAAACGGCTCATCAAGATCCTGAAGCCGGATGTGATCTTTTCCAAAGGCGGATTCGTCTCTGTGCCAGTGGTCATGGCCGGAAAACGCCGCCATGTGCCGGTCATCATCCATGAATCGGATATGACTCCCGGCCTTGCCAACAAACTGGCGCTTCCTTCCGCCACAAAGGTCTGCTGTAACTTCCCGGAAACGCTTTCTTATCTTCCGGAAGGAAAAGCTGTGCTGACCGGTTCTCCGATCCGCCAGGAACTGCTGTCCGGAGACAAATATAAAGCCCTGGAGTTTTTGCATTTCACTTCCGATAAACCGGTGATCCTGGTCATTGGCGGAAGCCTTGGATCAGTGGCGGTAAATGAAGCTGTCCGGAGCGTTCTTCCGGAACTTTTAAAATCTTTCCAGGTGGTACATCTGTGCGGAAAAGGCAAGATTGACCACTCCTTAGACCAGCTGGAAGGGTATGCTCAGTATGAATATATCAAAGAGGAACTCAAGGACTTGTTCGCTCTGACAGATCTGGTGATCTCCCGCGCCGGAGCCAACGCCATCTGCGAGCTGCTGGCCCTTCATAAGCCGAATCTTCTGATCCCGCTTCCCGCCTCCCAGAGCCGGGGCGATCAGATCCTGAATGCCCGCTCCTTTGAAAAACAGGGGTACAGCATGGTCCTGGAAGAAGAATCTCTGACTTCGGAAGTTCTTCTGGCGGCCATCCGGAAATTGTATGACAACAGGGAGTCTTACATAGACGCAATGAAAAAGTCTCCCCAGCAGAATTCCATCGATACCATTATCGACCTGATCGAATCTGTTGTCTCCTAAGTCACAATAGCCCCCACCGGCCCTCCGGCCGGATATGGGGGCTTTCAAAATTCCCTGATCCGGTCCAGACGATATTCATAGTGATCTCTGACCCACTTTCTTGCGCGGTACAACATGCTGTGAAACGATTCCAGATCCATCCCCATCTGTTCCGCCACCTGTTTCTGCGGCTTTTCCAGCACATAGGTAATGGTAAGCGCGTCGTACCATCTTTTATTTTTCTTATAGATTGCCGCAAAGATCTCGTCGGCCAGTTCTATGTATTCTTTCTCCATCTGCTTTCCGGCAAAACACTCCTGCGGATCTTCAAAGAAACGGGACAGCCGCTCTTCTTCCTCCTCGGTAAACTCCGCTACCGGATATTCTCTCGATCCGTCCCGCTTATAATTCATCGCCGCATACTTTGCCGTCAGGATCAGCCATGGCTTTGCAGCTCTTATATTTGTATTTTCCATAACCTGGAAGAGCTTCAGAAATGTTTCCTGCATGATCTCTTCTGCCGCATGATGATTTCCCACATACCGCTTCGCTGTCTGATAAACAATTTCGGCATTTTCTTCGTATATGGCATCAAACGCATCTCTTCCATTTGACTCTGCCTTCACATCGGTATTCCTTTACTTTCACATGGGATTACATCCTGGAAAGAATGTCGTTCTTATCTTCTTCTGTCAGTTCGCCCATCTTCCAGGTCAGTCCTACGCCGTCATCCTTATACCGCGGGATCATATGCAGGTGAAAATGGAAGACTGTCTGCCCGGCGGCCTCGCCGTTGTTCTGTACGATGTTATATCCGTCGCATCCCAGGACGTCCGTAAGCTTTGTGATCATCTTCTTGGCCAGCACCAGAACCTTTGCCGCCAGCTCATCGTCCAGCTCATAGAGATTGGCATAGTGCTCCTTGGGAAGGATCAGCGCATGTCCTTTTGCTGCCGGACCTGCATCCAAGATCACGCGGAAATCATCGTCCTCATACAGTGTTGCTGTGGGAATCTCTCCGTTGGCAAGCTTACAAAAAATACAATTCTCATCCTTCATCTTTTTCATCCTTCTTTCTCTAAAATTTTGATTGAATATTAGAACCGCCGATGCTAAACTGATAAGTCAGAAAGGCGGTAATATCAATGTTAAATGCGGCAGATTACGACAAATTACAGCAGATTATGGAGGAAAGCCCCCGGCACAAAGAGGTGATCTCCCGGCTTCTGGAATCCCACCGGATGGAGATCCGGGCTATCAGCCACGAGATCCGCAATCCACTGGCCCTGGTCTACAGTTCTCTTCAGCTCATCGAATCCGGTCACCCGGAAGTACAGGACTTTCGTCACTGGAAAGAAATGCGCCGGGATGTAGAATATATGACCCGGCTTCTGGAAGAGCTGTCTGCTTTCCAGAACGGAGAAACTCTGCATCTTACAGAAACTCCCATGAGTTCTTACCTGCGCGCCCTGGCCCTGTCTTTTGCCGCCTCCCTGGCAGACACGGATATAGAATTTGTCTCCAGGATCGGACCGGAACTTCCGGTCCTTCTGGTCGATCAGATAAAGCTTCGGCAGGCGCTTTTAAATCTCCTGGCCAACGCAAGAGACGCCCTGCTTTCTTCCGCCGACATGAAAAAAAATCTGCAGCTTTCCTTTTGTGCCCAGGCGGAATCCGGGCAGCTTCTCCTTACAGTATCCGACAACGGCTGCGGCATCCGGCCGGAAGATCTTGACGCCATTTTCCGCCCCTTTGTCACCCGCAAAGCAAACGGAACCGGCCTTGGCCTTGCCATCGCAGACCGGACGGCCAAAGCCCACCGCGGGAAATTAACCGTCTCTTCAGAGCCCGGAAAAGGCGCCGTTTTTTCTCTGTCTCTTCCAATAGAGCAGGATCCCGCATAGAAAACCTGCCGCCAGACCGCCCACATGGGCGGCGTTGTCCACGCCGGTACTGGAAAATCCATAATATAAGCTGATCACCACCATAAAGAGCATTCCCCTTCCGGAAATGTCTCTAAGCCGTCCGTGATTGCGTATCACCACATAGAGCAACGCGCCCGTAATCCCAAAAACCGCTCCGGAGGCTCCCGCTGACACTGCATATTCTCCCGCCCGGATATCCAGCCAGGCAGAAAGGATATTTCCGGCCAGGCCGCTGACCAGATAGGTAATGAGGAAGCGGATCGTTCCCATCTCCAGCTCCAGGTTCCAGCCCACCATCAGCAGCATGACCATATTATTAAAAAGATGGGGAAATCCAAAATGCAGAAACAGGCTGGTAAACAGCCGGTAATACTCTCCATATTCCAAAATCCAGGGCACATACATAGCTCCGTGCTCCAGCATATATTCTCCGTCTTCTGTAGGCCCGCCCAGGGTCAGACACAAGAACACCGCCACATTAACAGCCGCGATCAACAGCGTCCCATATGCCATTTCCCTTCGTCTTCCCATACAGGCGTCCCCTTTCTCCATTGTAGCTTAGACTCATGTGCAATCATCAATTATTATACCATAGTTTTCCTCTGATTCACCACTTCATTTTCGAAAAGCTCCGCCATTTTTCGTCACAATTCGTCTTCTTCTATATGAAGGCCGTCCCAATCTCCCCAACGGTTCTTTTTATGCTTCTTCAGAAAGTGCTTAACCGGTTTCCACATCTGATCTGTCTCTCTTAGGATGGAACTTCCCAGTTCCTGCTCCGCGATCCAGTCGTGTTCCCGGGTGTCGTATGTGATATTTTCTCTTTTTTTCTTTTCTTCTGGAGGTTTTTCCTCTTCTCCTTCCATACATTCCCCTATCAGCTTCTCAATACTGTAATTTTCCTCCATGGTTCCTTTGTGCAGAAGGGATACGATCCGGACCGCCTCTTTATCCTGGTAGTCCGCCTGTTTCACAAAATATTCCGTCAGCGCATGAAATTCCTCCCAAAGTTCCTGGTCTGCCGGCGGATAATAACAAAAATAATATTTCTCGGCTTCATAAAAAATATATTCCGGCTTCAGGAGGATGCAATTTACATTCAAAAGATGCTTTTCCGTTTCTCGGAGTGCCGTCTGAAAGGAGGTCAGAAAATGCCGCAGATCCGCCTGATTCATCCCGCTCCTCTCATACATTGCTTTTACCGACACCTTTCCGCTGACGTCATATTCATAAATGCTTCTCTGGTCCGCCCCTCTTCCCTGCACAGGCAGAAGCCCTTCCGGAGCGTTGGCTTTCAGCATCCGCATCTGATAATCTTCCCGGTACCGTTCCTTTTCTTCAATCATAATCTTTCGTTCCACTGTCTGTTCAATACCTCCTGATTCTTCGGATCTCTTTCTCCGGGTCGGTGACTGCCGCCTGCCGGCTTAGGGACATCCGCATCCCTGCGCCGGACGCAGTCACATCCACCCGCACAGCCTCTTCACTGACTGTAACCCCTGCCCGGGCCTGCGCCAGCAGGATACATTTTCCCCGGACTCTGTCTCGAAACAGAGTCTCCAGTTCCCCGGCATCAGCCTCCTCTTTCTCCCTGGCTTTGGTGCCTCCCACCACCGCCGTTTCATAAGCCGCGGCCGACAAGATATTCCTGTCATGATAGTAAAAGATCACCAGGATACACCCCATGATCAAAAAGAGAGCCAGCGGCGCGATCACGGACATTTCCACTGTAAATGAGGCATTAAGTTTTCGTTTCACAGATAACCACCTCCATAGATACAGATCAGATATCCGGCCGCCAGGAAGGGATAAAAGGGCAGCGCCAGCCGCCGTCTCATTTTCTTTCGGATCAGCAGAGCCACAGAAAAAAGCGCCAAAAGGGCGAAGGCTGCCGACAAAAGACGCACAAGCCCCCACAACCCGAGAAAAACGCCAAGGATCAGAATGGCCAGGCTGTCTCCGTATCCTATTTTCTCTTTTGTCGCCCAGCTAAGAAAGAGAAACACCGCTCCCACCGCCGCGCCGCCCAGGATCATCCAAAGACTCTCCCTTCTGCAGACTGCCTGATAGACCAAAGCCGCGATCCCTGCCGCTCCCAGAATCTCCGCCGGTACTTTCCTAAACTGGAGATCTGCGATCGTAAGACTTCCCAGGATCCCCATGCCAATTGCATAACTTAATGACCACATTTGGAACACGCCCCCTTTCCTACCGCTTCCGAGAGCGGAATCGCATATACGGTACGTTTCAGGCCGCCGCAGGACGGCGAACTGTGATATCTGTCTCCATAATCAGTGATAAAAACCAGCCCGCCGCTTCCTTTACACTGCTGGCATGCCGTATATTTTCCTCCGTTTTCATTCCGAAGTCCGCCCACCTCTTCCCGGGATACCATCCGGACCGACAGATCCAGATAACTGCAGTGATAGTCTCTGTGATAGACCATACCTGTCTCTGTAATGTACACCGTCTCGTCATCCTCGTCACCAAACCCGCCTTTCTCATATCCTGTCCATGCCTTGATCCGCAGACTTTCTTCATATTCAACAGGCAGGATCTCAAAGAACGGGACCGGGATCTCTACCCGATAGACCGCTGTAACTTCTCCGATCCCGGTAACCGGAGACATACGGGAGCGGCTGCAGTCGATCCCGCTGCTACCGCCGACAATGATACTTCGGTCCAGCCGGTCTGCGCCAATGTTTTCTACCACATCTGCTTCCACTCTAGACGGAAGCAGCGCCGTCACAACGGCCGCGTCCTCCGCCGCCCGTTTCCCGGCATATTGAAGTCCTGCCCGCACAGCCGTTCCCACCGCCATCAGCTCCAGCAGATAAACCAGACATAATACAGCAAAAAAGAAAAGCGGTACGGCAACTGCCGCCTCCACCGTCACCGAGGCGGACACAGATGTCCTTCCGGACCTTTGGCCGGAATCTGAGCTGACAGCTTTTTGTATTCTGGATCTTCCGAAATATCCCACGTCTCCTCCTCCTTTCTGCCTCTTTTCTTTTAAAACTCTTGTATAAGTCTTAAGCCCGGGAGGACATCTGCATCCGCCTCTTACCGGTATCCATAATAAGTGGGGAAATCATAACGGATCCCTCTTCTTAATGTCACTTCTGAGTGAAACTCCACCCGGCTCACACAGAGATCCGCCCGAAAGCCGGACTGTCCGTGCCGGGTCCTGAGATTCTGCTCGATTATCCCAAGACTTCGGACCGCACAGGTACTCTGAGATTCCAGGAACAAAAGCATCCGAAGATACTCCCGGTAAGCAAGCCCTCCCTGGATATCCTTTCCGTCTCCCGCGTCTTCTTCTGTCCCAAGCTTCAGAAGGCCTGCAAGGCTTAACTGCCAGCTGTCTCCGGACTTCGTCAGAGGCACCTTGTTTCCTGCAAGCAGAGAACGCAGATCCATCACTGTCTCTCCAAAAGCCCAGGAAAGAAGGATCACCTGTGCCGCAGCCGCTGTGATCGCGGGCACAGCCAGAAGGGAACACAGAGTCAGCGCCATCGCTTCTGCCTCCGCCTTCATCCCGCTGTCTGTCTGAATATAGGCATAATTCGGCACAAACCGAAGCAGCATCAGCTTTTTCACCACTGCCTCCAGGTTTTCCCGGTCTGAAGCTTTTCCTTCCAGGATATATTCCAGTTCATAGTCCAGCGCTCCTGTCTTTTCTTCATCTGTAAAGGCAGAAAAATGTTCCAGAAGATAAGCTCCAAAAAGCAGCGTGGACAACGTCCCTTCTCCCGGC
Source organism: uncultured Merdimonas sp. (assembly GCF_963929015.1). NCBI lineage: Bacteria > Bacillati > Bacillota > Clostridia > Lachnospirales > Lachnospiraceae > Merdimonas > uncultured Merdimonas sp. The sequence continues at coordinate 38,885 of NZ_CAWVHE010000018.1, read as the reverse complement.
GCTACATCGGAAAAATCTCCAAAGCCACAGTTTTTCTCCCGGTTTTCCAGAAGGTTTTCCCCGGAAAGCGTTTTTTCCGACACAACCGCGTCCCTGGGAAGCACCAGTTTTAGAATGGGTGAATTTTTCAGTCCTCCCACATGAGCGATGGGATTCTCCTCCGCCGGCAGCTGTCCTTCATTGGCGTTCAAAAGATCATTAAGCTCCTGCTGTTTTTCCTGATCCTTCGACTGGAACGCATCCGCCTGTTCTTCCTGCTGCCCCCATATCGTGGTCATGCCCAGCCAGTCTGTTACAATGTCTATGCCGTATTTTGTCTCCATATAGCGGGCTGCCTGTTCCAAAAAGGACTGGCAGCCCTTGTCCGTCAGAAACTGGATCCGCAGGATCTGGTGGTCGATGCCCGCCGCCCCGTAATAATCCAGCCTGTCGAACAGATTCTCCTCTGCATATCTGCCGGTTTCATACCCGGCATCCAGCGCAAAAATTTCATACTCTTCAAGCAATTCCTTCTGGTATTCCGCAAACACGCTTTCACAGGCCCGGTTCATGTCCGCCCGGCGATAATTTTTAGCCATCTGGACAGACGCGCTCTCCAGCATTGCCCCCACAAAGGAGAGCAGAAGCAAAAGGATCAACGCCAGAAATGCCGTAATCTCCCCTCGCAGTTCCCGGACAGCCTTCCCTTCTCCTAGATCCTCGCGCTTTCGCTGGTGATCTTGTCGAAAATCGTCTGAACCAGGCTGGTAAGCTGCGATTTGAATATAATGACCAGCCCGATCAGCACCACCAGGATCAGTATGATCTCTACTACCCCGATCCCATCGTCTCTTCGCAATGTATAAAGTAAATAACGGATTCTCCACATAATCATTCTCCCTTCCTCTTTGTTCTCTCCCGCTGCCGCGGGGAATAGATCACAGACCCTGCATGGACAGAAACGCCGGCAGGATCACAATCACCAGCACCATAGCCAGCATAAGAAACATAGGCAGCAACAGCTTGGTGCCCGCCTCTTCCCCCAGACGTCTGGCCCTGGCTTTACGCTCCTCAAAAGCCTGGATCGATTCCATCTTCAATAATCCTGTCAGTCCTCTGGTTCCCTTCCGCAGGTTCTGCGACAGCAGCGAACCCAGTCTTAGATATGCCTGTACCTGACATCGCCGCCCGAAATTCTCATAACTCTCGGCCTCGGTATGGCCGCTCTCCATCTCACGACAGGTCTTTTGCATCTCTTCATAGGCATAGCGCACCCCTGTCTTTTCTTTTTGCCGCTCATATTCTTCCACCACCTTCCGAAAGGCACGTTTCACCGTCATCCCTGCTCCCAGATACAGCGTCAGCTTTCCTACGATCTCCGGGTAGTCACGGATCATCTGCCGGCTTCTTGCTGTCTCTATCTGTGCCTTTTGTTGTTTCTCTCTTGCCACAAGAAGGATTCCTGCAAGCACTGCCATCCCAAGCAGCGCCGCTCCCCGGATATCCATATGCCGGTAATAAGACACTTCCTGACCGGCAAGAGTTTCCGGGAGACGGAAGATCTCTTCCTCCGGCTTTTCTCCTTCGGCTTCTTCCAGCTCTTTTTGTATTTCCTGTGTGTTCTCTTTGGCCCCTTCCCATCCTCCCGGATAAAGGACGACCGTCCGCTGATACCTTGCCTGTTCGGTTGCATCTTCCCGGTAGGTCAGCACCGCGCTTACTGTGACCGGCGTCCCCTCTTCTTCTATCCTGGATCTTTCGATCTCGCCCTGGAGATTCATCACATCATAACGGCTAAGCTCCCAGGAAAGATCCACCGGCTCGTCCGGGACAGCGGTCACCAGATCCAGATCCTGCTCCACATGATCCAGGCTCTGATTACCATTTAAGATCAACGCGTCCAGCCTGCGGATCACCCGGTCAAACATATCCCGGACCTCGGAATCCGTATATTTTTGTTCCCCTACCTCAATCTCCACGGGGATCCTCTCCCCGGAATCTCCTGCCACCACGTCCACTGTCTCCCGGCTGCTGCCCTGTCCGTGCGGATTTCTCCGGAGTCCCTCCCGGATCTCTTCTCCGGCCCTGCGATAGTCGGCCGCCAGAAGAAGCGCTCCGCCCACCGCCATACACCCGGTGAGAAGAAAGATCAGACATCGATCCTTATGATCCTTAATCCAAGATAATATGCGCTCATATAAACTGCCAGACATATGGTCATCACTCCTGTTCCTGCAAGATTGCCATACAGCCCTCCCATAAACTCCGGAAAGGCAGCTGTCATATAACCGATGATCCCATAGGGGACAGCGGCCATAACCTTAAATTCATACTGCTTTGCTGCAAGGATCGTATCAATCTCTCTTCGGACGTCGATCTTGTCTCCAATCTGGGCAGAAGTATCCCGGATGATCGCGATCAGATCGCCGCCGCTTTTCCTTGCAGAAGCAAAGACTGCGGCAAAGCTCCTAAGATCCTCAAGCGCCGCTCTGTCTGCAAACTCTTCCAGCGCCTGTTCCACCGGCACCTGCATTCTTAACTGCCTTACGATCATCTGCAGCTCCCTGGAAATCCTTGCTTCTTCCGGATAGATCAGCTGCAGCTCTTTTCTGGTCTCCCGGAACGCATTCTCTACTGAATATCCGGTATTTAAAGCTGACGAAAGGGTCTGGATAGCCTCCTTAAATTGTTTTGCAAATTCTTCCTCCTTTTTCCTGCAGGCTGCTTCCGCCATCATGCGAAAATGCCAGGCCCACAGAGGGGTCAAAAAAAGTACCGCCCACGGATTCCGGTAATAAAGCCAGGCCGTGACTGCCGTGATCAGAGCCGCCTTCCCTCCGATCCAGATCCACTCTTTCCGGGTCATATCCTGCCGCCAGCAGCTTGTCCCTGCAAGCAAGTTCATGACACTTTTTCCAGCCGCCCTGAATCCTGCCATCTTTCGTTCCCTCCTCCTCAAACCGGTATAGTGTCTCCAGCCGGATCTCTCCTTTCTCATATCCCAACACCTCCGCCACTTCCAGAACCTTCCGGCTCTTGTCCCGAAGCCGCCCCAGATGTATGATAATGTCCACCCCGGAAGCGATCTGACGCTGGATGGCCGCAAGGGGCAGGTCCATCCCCATCAGGACCATGGTCTCCAGGCGGGACAGCATATCTCTGGGACTGTTGGCGTGGCCGGTGCTTAAGCTGCCGTCATGGCCGGTGTTAAACGCCTGAAGCATATCAATGGCCTCCGCAGACCGTACTTCGCCCACGATGATCCGGTTGGGCCGCATCCGAAGCGCCGCCTTGATCAGGTCCCGGATCGTCACCTGGCCGGTGCCCTCTACATTGGCGTTCCGGGCCTCCAGGCTGACCAGATTCGGAATCCCTCTGATCTTCAGTTCCGCATTGTCTTCGATGGTAATGATTCTTTCATCTCTGGGAATATACTGTGACATGGCGTTTAAGAAAGTGGTTTTCCCGGAACCGGTTCCTCCACTGATAAAGATATTGTATCCGGCCGCCACCAGGATACTTAAGAACTTTGCCATCTCCCGGCTTAGAGAACCCCAGGAGATCAGCTGCTCCATAGACGCGGCTTCCCCGGAAAACTTACGGATGGTCACGATGGGTCCGTTCAGCGCCACCGGGGCCAGCACCACATGCACCCGGGAGCCGTCGGGAAGCCTTGCGTCTACGATCGGCGAGGCCTCATTGACCCTCCGGTTGGAGCCTGAAACAATCTGCTGGATCACATCCTCAAGCTTCTCCCTGGACATAAACCTCCGGTCGGACTGCCAGATCCTTCCGGCCTTTTCATAAAAGATATAATCCGTACCATTGATCATGATTTCTGTGATCTCGTCATCCTCCAGAAATTCCTGGAGCAGATCCAGTTTGCGGAAAGCATTGAACAATTCCCGCCCAAGAGCGGTCTTTTCCTCCAGCGACAAATGCTCCTCCCTGGAAGCCTCTCCAAGTACCTGATAGATCAGCCGGATCAGATCCTCGTCTTCCATCTCCCGGCTAAGATCCAGCTCATCCATGATCCTGGCATGGAGCTGCTCCGCCCGGATCACCGGGATCCCTCCATCTTACGGATCTTAGATCTCACATCCTCATACCCCAGGATGTGAAGTTCTTCTTCAAACTGCAGGACTTTTGCAGCCGCCAGCGCGTCTCCTTCCACCGGCATATGGATCTCCGTACACATCCGGAGCAGATCGTACAGCCCCCGGATCCCTTCATCCAGATCCAGGATCAGCGTCTCATACATCCCTTCCGATATGATCTGATCCAACAGATGCCGCCAGTCTTCCGCCGGAACCGACTTTACGTCCTCTGACACCCGGGCCGGCAAAAGATAATCCAGCGGGCCCATGTGACTCACCATAGTGGCCAGCATCCAGCCAAGCTCCTTCCCTTCCATCCTGGAATAATACAGCGCGTCTGCCAAAGTGCTTCCCTCCTCCGGGAAATGCCCGCCGAGTCCGCCGTACAGTTCCATATTCAGGTACAGAACCGTGGAGGATGCCCCCAGTTCTTTGCCAAGTTTCAGAGCATAGGCCGTCTTCCCCAGCCGGTGGACCGGCGAAAAGACTCCGATTACCCGCGCATGACCATTTTTCTGCCTGAGAAACAGCTCTCCCGCCGTCCGAAATTCTCCGCCGCAGATTTGCATCATCTCCGCCAGCAGGGCTTCCCCTGACTGATAGCGGTACAGGGCAGTTTCCCCGTCCTCAAGATCAGCGTTCCCTGATTCCGTCAGCACAAACCGGTTCTCCGCCCGCACCTTTCTTCTTTCTTCCATAGGCCAGGCGTCATGGATGATCAGAATATCTGCCTCCTGTTCCTCCTGGATAGCTGCCGCCTGCTCCGGAGAAGAGCAGACCTGGATCTGGAGAGCCAGCTCCTTTTTCCGCAGAAAAAACGCGGCCAGCGCCTGGGCATATCCTTCCTCTTTGTCACAGATTATAAAACTTCTGCCCACATAATATCCCTCCTTCATATACTTTCTGCTATGCTGCTGCATTGGTTGGTTGAATCGCTGCCGAAATGGCACAGAGTTCTGAATAGTCTTAGAATCACTTGAATACTTTGTCAGAATCAATCAGATGCAAGCTCCTTTCCGGAACTTGTAGGACGATTATACCCCCGGGACGACTGCTTGTCTATCCCTGTTTTAAAAAAAGAAAATCTTTGTGCAAGTCTTACAGGAGACTATAGAATTTAATGCCGTACAGCAGGATAACCCCCGGAATCCCAAGGGTTCCGGATGTCAAAACAGTAACCGGACTGATCCCCACGCACACGGCAATCTCCTGGATAGAAAGAAATTCATTTACAAAGAAAATCATAGCTGTCCCGATCACCATCCGCACAATAAAATTCACTGCGATCCGGATTCCTTTTTCTCCCATTTCCCTTTCCTCCTTCTCTTTCCAATCGGTTCTTCCAAAGAGCGTCTGTCTCTGATTTTATCCTCTGATACATATATATCCCAGTCCCCGCCTTTTTATTCCGCTATCCGCAATCCCCGCTGGCAGACAAAAAGCCGCAGAAGAAACTCTTTGTCTCTTCTGCGGCCAGATGCCGGCATTTACAACTCGATAGTGACTTTCCTGTCTGTACGGTGGTACTGATGATAGTTCACTCCTGCGGCGTCAAACATCCGCATGGACGCCTTCACGGAAGGAGTGTCCTCATACTTGTTGCAGTCATAGATCACTTCTTTGATCCCGCTCTGGATGATGGCCTTCGCGCACTCATTGCAGGGAAAGAGGGACACATACAGCTTTGCCCCTTCCAGACTGCCTCCCCGGTAATTTAAGATGGCATTCAGCTCACTGTGAACCGTATACACATATTTGGTCTCCAGAGGATCTTCCCCTTCTCTGACCCAGGGAAATTCATCGTCGGAACATCCGCTTGGCAGTCCGTTATACCCCATGGACAAAATCTTGTTATCCTGACTTACAATACAACATCCCACCTGGGTATTGGGATCCTTGGAACGGAGTCCCGAAAGGATCGCCACCCCCATAAAATATTCATCCCAGCTGATATAATCTTTTCGCTTTGCTCCCATCTTTCGCCCTCCTATGCTTCTTCTGGTATTCTCACGACCTGATGTCCGGCCGCCTTTAACAGGCGGTTCATCACTGCAGTACCGATCCCTTCCGGGTCAAAGGCCTCGCTGTAGATCGCGTCTACGCCGTCTGCGTCAAACTCCCGTAAGATTCCGTAGAGACTGCCTGCAACCGTACTCTCATCCGCTCTGGTACCGGCCACTTTTACATCCACGTCCGGATAGGAGGCCCGGGTCTCTTCCGTGGCGATGATCCCCACCTTTTTGCCTTCCTGCCGCATCCGGACTGCCTGGCTGCTGATCCATCCGGCCACTTTTTCCGGCGGGCCTTCCACCACCACCAGGCTGGCCTTTGGCGCATAATGCCGGTACTTCATGCCCGGGGCTTTCGGCGCTTCCTTACTGTCTGCATTTCCAAGGGTACTGTCCACCGCAACTTCCCCGATCAGATCCTCCAGCATTTCTCTGGTCACCGCCCCCGGTCTTAAAATCATAGGCGGCGTCACTGTCATATCCAGGATGGTGGATTCCACGCCGATCTCCACCGGCCCCGCATCCAGGATCATCTCGATCCTGCCGCTTAAGTCTTCTGCCACATGCTCCGCTCTGGTAGGGCTTGGCCGCCCGGAAGTATTTGCGCTTGGCGCCGCGATATAGCCTCCTCCTGCATCAATCACCGCGCGGGCCGCCGGATGATCCGGCATCCGCACCGCCACCGTATCAAGCCCCCCTGTGGTTCCGTAGGGCACGATCCCGGCCTTGTCAAATATCATGGTCAGAGGCCCGGGCCAGAAAGCATCTGCCACCTTCCTGGCCTCTTCCGGGATCCCGGTTACGATCCGCTCCAGCGCGTCCATATTCGTAATGTGAATGATCAGAGGATTGTCGGAAGGCCGTCCCTTGGCCGCATAAATTTTTTCTGCCGCCTTTTCATTGAGCGCATCCGCTCCAAGACCGTACACTGTTTCAGTGGGGAAGGCCACCAGTCCCCCGTTTTTTAGGATCTCTCCTGCCTTTTCGATCACCTTCGGATCCGGCCTGTGTGGATCGATGGTTTCGATCCTGGTATGGATTCTTTTTCCCATGTTTCTCACCGCTTTCTTATCCGTTCCATTATACTACACTCTATTTTCCCACACAAGCCAGGATTCCGGCCGCCACCGCCCCGGCGATCTTTTTCTGCCAGTCTTTGTCCGTAAGTCTTTCCAGTTCTTCCGGACAACTTAAAAATCCGCACTCCACAATGAGCGCAGGTGCCTTCGTATTTTTCAAAAGATAATATCCGGAGTCTCCTTTTGATTCCCGCACCCGGATCTGGCCGGGCCCCTTCTCCCGGAATGTGTCCTCCATCTTTTGGGCAAGCGCCCTGCCTTCCCTGGATTCTTCATAATAAAACACCTGAAACCCGGAAACCTGTGGATCCGGATAGCTGTTCTGATGGATGCTGACGGCAAGCGCCGGCTGCTCCTCATTGATCCGCTCCACTCTTGCCTGCAGATCCGCAAGCTTCTGCGAAACACCTTCCTCTGCCTCTTCCCCTGCGAGCGCTTCATCTGCCGTGCGGGTATATACCACCCGGATTCCCTTCTTTTTCAGGATTTTTCCAGTTTCCTTTGCGATCGCCAGATTCAGATCTTTTTCCAGGACTCCCCCTTCTCCTACCTTGCCCGGATCGCGGCCCCCGTGTCCAGCGTCCAGTACTACCGTCTTTTTGGAGGCGCCCTCCTCTTTTTCTTCCGCCCGGACCGCTGCGGATGTTGACAGATTCCGGTCGGACCAGATCTTCTCCGTCACTGCCAGATTGATCCCCAAAAGCGCCGCCAGAAAGAGAAGCGCAGCCGCAAGTTTCCCGATTTTTCTCAAAAAAACACCTCCCCCGGTCCTTCTCTTGATTATATGACCGGGAGAGGCGTCTTATATTTAATTTACATATTTTTGTATCAGTGTCCAGATACCGGGATCTTCCTGTCCCAGCGCCCAGGCCGCCGTACCTGCAAGCTTTTGATCTTTCATAAGCTGAAGCTTTGATTCTATGGACTGTTCGTCCTCCAGCCAGATCTTATAGGTGATCCCATCCGCCTCCCAGGTGGCGTAATTCTGCCCGGCTTCTTCATCCCAGACCGGAGTTACCCCGGCCTGTGCCACCGTATTGGCGGCAGCCGACATTCCCATAGCCTCGCTGGTCACCTTGTTGGGATACTCTGCGGCTTCTGTTCCTGCTTCCTCGGAAATCTCTTCCGCTGTCTTCGGAGTTTCCTGCCAGAGTCTGGTAAAGAAGGGGATGCCGCTGATCACCTTCTCTGCCGGAACTTCCTTCAGCGTTGCCTCAATGCCATCCTTTACGAAAGGATAAGAGGACACCGGCCCCGCCTCATAAGAACCTGCATAATGCTCGTCATAGCCCATGATCACCACATAATCTGCCACGATTCCCTGCTCTTTACGGTCGTACTGTGTGTTGATCGACATCGGCACATAATTGTCCACAGACAGAACCAGTCCGTTCTGCCGGCACCGTACTGATAATTCCCGGATAAACTGGATAAAATGCTCTCCGCATTCGTCTGATATTCGCTCAAAATCGACATTGATGCCGTCAATCCCTACCCGGAGAGCCTCCGAGATCAGCTGATTGATCAGCTTCTGCCGCTTTGATGTGTGACTCAATACCTCAAAAGATTCTTCATAGGAGTCGATTCCTCCGTCAAAATCCCGGATCGCGGCCCACACCTCAATGTTAGCCTGGTGTGCGTAATTCACATAATCGGCAGATGCAATAGACGTAAGATTGGCGTCCACATCCGCCACATGGAACCATGTGGGAGCGATGGTCGTAAGCCCTTTGGTCTGCGCGATCATTTCCAGCACGCCGGAGTTGGCATCGCTGTTGGTCACATTGTGCCATGCCATATTGATCGTGTAATCTTTCGAGATACTGGTATATTCCTGCTCTTCAAAATCTCTGGAAATGACCCTTGTCTCTTCATCTTTCAGAGAGCTGTTCTTTACATAGCCGATAAATCCGTCTTTTGTGCGGACTTTCTTCCAATTGTCCTCCCGCTCAACAACGGTCACCTCATCGCCTTTTTGGATATCTGTCAGGATCGGGCTCTTGACTCCTCCCTGATACCGGACCTGTGTATCACGCCTCACCTTGGCGACTGTAGTCTCTCCCCAGTCGGTAACGATCATCACCCGGCCAGGATCGTCATACACTTCATATTCGATATCGGTATACTGCTGAATAAAATCCAGAGCGATATAGGCGGTACTTCCCTCGGTTCGTAAAATGACATAGTCCTCGCTCTGCCGCTCATTAGAAACAGAATAATCCTTACTGCCCACCTCCACAGAAACAATACTGGTGGGAAGCGTATACAACAGAGTGTTTTCATTGGGATCCCAGTAAAATCTGCTGTTGATATAATCTCTGACGGTCTCGTACTGGATATACGCCTTGCCGTCTGCGATCATTCCTCTGGGTTCTACAACCTCATTGTCAACGGTAATCGCCATCTGTCCTTCCTGCTCTATCCCAAAATAAGCATTCCTGTCATACTTTTCATCAGAAGGACTGTATCTCTTCCACAAAAAGAATCCCGCCACTGCAGCAATCACCAAAATGATCAGAAGCGCGATCTTCAGTCCGAGATTTCTCTTTCTTCTGCGCTTTGACTGACGGTTTCTTACTGGTCGTCTGCCTTCCGACACGCGATTCTCCGTTCTTCTGTTTTCCGATCTCCTGTTTGCCGTCCGTCTTCCTTCCGGCCTTTTATGTTCAACCTCTCTTTTGTCGGATCCTGCTGTCCCTGCCTTTGCGGTTCCCGGTCTTTTCGTACCTGCTGCCCGGCTCTGCGCTCGTTTTCTGGCGGCTTCGCTTCGTTGTTTGATACCCATTTTCTCGGAAGCTTCTGCGCCGGGTCTCTTTGTGCGGCTGTTTTTTTCCTTTTCTTCCATGCTGCACCTCCTGTTCGACCTTATTATAGCAAAAGCTCAGACCCGCGTCATTAATTATTTCGACATTTTCAGACCATCTTCATGATCTTTTGGGGTGCCTGCGGTCTCCTGATCTACAGTTCCACATGATTGAACCAGAGTGCCTTGATATCCCCTTTTTCATTCAGCACATAATCTCTCATATACCCTAAGTCTTCACACATGATATGAGCCTGTACGATCTGCATCGGACTTGCGGGGATCCCGTTGATCCCAAGATCGATCTTCTGCTTTTCGTACTCCTTCAGCTCCCGGAACATTTCCCGGAGCTCTTCTTTTTGAGTCGTCATTTTCTCTTTTATGTTCCTGCAAAATGTGATAACTACGGCCGCAAAAGCATATAGAGATACCAGAAAAAGATACATCTGTGATACATGAATTTCTAAATATTATTTATATGCACGGCTAAAAATATACTAAGAAGACAGCCTTTTGCATAATTCCTTTCTCTAAAAAACTGTGATAATTTGCCGGAAATGGCAGTATTCTGATTGGTTTCTGACTGATTCTGAAATTACATTGAGAAATGAAAATAAGTGATGAAAAATTCTCCCTCCTTTGTTCTAAGAACGTAGCTATCAGGGAAAACTATCTTCTAGTATTGTTAATTATAGCGAAGGATCTTCTCCGGCGCAAGACTAATTTTGATTTTATATATATTTTATTTAACATCTTAGAATCGCTGTGCTATACTAAACTAGAAGGAAGTGATGAATATGAAGATTGAGAAATTAAGCGACAATCAGATCCGCTGCACTCTCACACGCGCAGATTTAGCTGCGCGCCAGCTCAAGCTTAGTGAACTGGCCTATGGAACCGAGAAAGCAAAGTCACTTTTCCGCGATATGATGCAACAGGCAGCCTTTGAATTTGGATTTGAAGCGGATGATATCCCGCTGATGATTGAAGCCATCCCGGCTTCTTCCGACTCCATTGTGCTGATAATTACTAAAGTCGAGGATCCCGAGGAGCTCGACACCCGTTTTTCCAAATTTGCTCCGGCAGCCGCCGCAGAAGGCGATTTCCAGAAAAATCTGCCCAGCAAACTGGAAGGAGCGGATTCTCTTTTGGAGCTGCTTGACAAAGTCAAGGAAAAACTTTCCGCGGCAGAGAATGAAAAAGCCGCAGAAAAAGAAGAACAAGAAGAAAAAACAGCTCCCCGAAGACCGGTCATCCGCCTGTTCTCTTTTGCAACACTGGACAGTGTGCAAAAGGCCGCCGGACTTCTCTCGACCATGTACACCGGTTCCAACACCCTTTATAAGGATGCGGCCGAAAATATCTATATTCTGGCGCTGGCCCAGTCCGGACATTCCGATCAGGAATTTAACCGGATCTGCAACATGCTCTCCGAGTATGGTTCTCCGGAAAAGACCACCGGAGGTGTTCTGGCCTTTCTGGAAGAACACTGCAAAACCATTATTCCCGCAGCTGCAGTCCAGACCCTTGCATCTTTATAATGGAGAGGCCCGTCACAGAAGCGTGACAAAACCCCGGCAGAATTTCTGCCGGGGTTTTTTATTGCAGCAGGCGCCGCCAACATCCGGAACCTGCTTTTCATTTTCATACTGCTCTTTACGCCTCTACGCCATGTGCAGTCAGAGTCGCATTCAGCTTCGCGATCAGAAGATCCGGATCAATGCCGTGTCCCATCGCTCCCTGCTCAATGCTTTCCATCTGGGAATGCGGACAGCCAATGCAACCCATGCCGGCTTCCATCAGGTCGTCTACGATTTGCGGACATTTATCATAATACTTTACAAGCAGTTCGCCGAATGTCATATCTTTTGTTACCTGTGCCATCATGACACCTCCTTTACATTTCAGTGGTTTCATTATAATCCGTTTTCACCATTGTGTAAACATTTTATTCATATAAATCCATTAATTTGATTTCTCAAAAGTCAATATATATTTCATTTTTTTTCGACAAAACTACATTTTTATGATATCTTCACAAAACGTCCGTTCTTTTAATTACCCTCAATAATCCCCCGTTTTTCACCTGTTTTGTGTGGATAATGTGGATAAATTTTTTAAAACATTGATTTTTCCACCTTTTTTCTCTATTTTAGTGTGGATAACTTGGAAAACTCTAATCTTACTATTTTTACAAATATTTACAAATTTGTACATTTTGCACATTTCATTTTTTTACCGTTTTTTTCTCTTGATTTAACAAAATGTTTATTTCCTTTTTCTGTCAGACCAGACGGCGAACTGTCAAAATGTTCGTATAGGTGGCGGGAAGAATCCCGATGCCCCTCTGGCTGTTGATGGCGTTGACAATCTCGCCGTTCCCCATATAGATCCCCACATGACCGTCATACAGGATGATGTCTCCCGGAAGAGCCTGGTCATAGCTGACCGCCGTTCCCACAGACTCCATATCCCAGGTGGTTCTTGGAAGGCTGATCCCGAAGTGAGCAAAGACTGACTGGACAAATCCGGAGCAGTCGGCGCCATTTGTCAGGCTTGTCCCTCCCCACACATAAGGATTTCCAATGAACTGACAGGCATAATCCACGATCGCCTGACCGGTTCCCGCGCTTCTTGCGGCCGCCTCGGCGGCGGCTTCGGCTGCTTTCCTTGCCTCCTCCTGTGCAAGCCTTTCCGCTTCTTCGGCTTCCTTTTGAAGTCTCTGTGCCTCTTCTTCCCTGGATTCAGCGTATACAAAAGCGCTTTCGCCTGCTTCCTGCGCCTTTGCTTCTGCATTCTTTCCTATTATAATATATTCAGAATACACATATCCGGTCACAGATCCGGACTGGACCTTCGTCCACTCTCCCACAGGCCCCAAGATCCTGGCCGCATTGCCGGGGTAAAGCTTCCCCAGCCATTCGCTCTCTGTCGTCGGTTCGCTGCGGATGTACAGAAATGTCTGGACATCCGCAAACGCCATATCAAAATACTCGCCCTTCTCTGTTGGTACTAAATAATCCTCTACCTGGATATCTTTATCTGCCAGATAACAATCGCCAAGCACTTCCTCAATTCCCGCCTGGGGCAGCAGACTGTTTTCATTTTCCGTAATATCTGATGCCTGAACTGTATAAGGAAATGCGGCAACCGCACCTGTTATTGTAACAAGAAACAATCCTTTTTTAAGATCAGAACCCATAAACTCCCTCCTTTATGTTTTCTTATCTTTTGTAAATGTTACAGAATTGTTACATATGTTACGTTATTATTATATCATTGCACATTCATATGTCAACCTGTTTTATCAGTATTCTCTCGTCATATTATTCACATTTCCATGGAATTACATACAATTTGAATCCGATAATTGTTACAAATTGTTATTTCTTGTATCTATTTCAAAGTTATTTTTCAAAATGGTTGACATCTGTCTCTTTCTGTTTTATACTAATTATAGTAATTATTATTGTTATTGAAAGGAGGACAAAGAATGGCATCCTTAAAGTACAGTAAGCAGCGGGAATCCATTCTGAACTACCTGTCCGCCACCCGCTCCCATCCTACTGCCGACATGGTTTACATGCAGGTCAAAGAAGAGTTCCCAAATATCAGCCTGGGCACGGTTTACCGCAACCTGAATCTGTTGGCAGATATCGGCGAGATCATCAAGATCCCCACCCCTGACGGCGGCGACCGGTTTGACGGCCGGACCGACCCGCATTACCATGTGGTCTGCCAGGACTGTGGAAATGTTTTCGACCTGGAAGTGGACGCTTCCTTTGATCAGATGATCGATAAAGCCGCCGGAGAAAAATATGACGGCGTGATCAGCTCCCACAATATCTTATTTTACGGAAAATGCAAAAACTGCTGTAGTAATATGGAAGAAAAAAGTTTAAAATAAAGATTGACAGGAACTGTAAGTTGTGGTAACTTAATATTAGTAATTGTTACTAATATTAAAATAAAGATTCAAATAAAAAAGGAGAGGTAAAAAATGAAAAAATTTGTATGTACTGTATGTGGTTATGTTCACGAAGGAGAGGCTGCACCGGCAGAATGTCCGGTCTGTCATGCACCGGCTGAGAAGTTTAAAGAGCAGACCGGCGAAAGAGAATGGGCTGCAGAGCACGTTGTAGGCGTAGCTCAGGGCGTAAGCGAAGACATCCTTGCAGACCTGAGAGCAAACTTTGAAGGAGAGTGCTCTGAAGTTGGTATGTACCTGGCTATGGCAAGAGTTGCTCACAGAGAAGGATACCCGGAAATCGGCCTGTACTGGGAAAAAGCTGCTTATGAAGAAGCAGAGCACGCTGCAAAATTCGCAGAACTCCTTGGCGAAGTCGTAACCGACAGCACCAAGAAGAACCTGGAGATGCGTGTAGATGCAGAAAACGGCGCAACTGCCGGAAAATTTGACCTTGCAAAACGTGCAAAAGCTGCAAATCTTGACGCGATCCACGACACCGTACACGAAATGGCAAGAGACGAGGCCCGTCACGGAAAAGCATTTGAAGGCCTGTTAAAGAGATACTTTGGCTAAACTATAAGCCATGCATGAAGCTACATAGATGCGACTCTGCAAGCTTGCCTGCAAGGAGGCGCACTCTGTGTAGCTTCGTATTCGGCGACAGCCGACAACGAAGAAGCCTTATGGCTTGAACAAATTTAATCTTTATGGAGGTAATGATATGTCTAAATACGCTGGAACAAAAACGGAACAGAACTTAATGGAAGCATTTGCCGGTGAATCTCAGGCACGCAACAAGTACACTTACTACGCTTCCGCCGCAAAGAAAGCCGGTTATGTACAGATGGCAAATATCTTTGAAGAAACTGCCAATCAGGAAAAAGAGCATGCAAAAATGTGGTTCAAAGAGTTCCATGGCATCGGCGATGTAGCTGCAAATCTGGAAGATGCCGCTGCTGGCGAAAATTTCGAGTGGACAGACATGTATAAACGTATGGCCGAAGAGGCCAGAGAAGAAGGCTTTGAAGAGCTGGCAACTAAATTTGAGGGCGTTGCACAGGTTGAGGCTGCTCACGAAAGACGCTACCGCAAACTGCTGGAAAGCTTCAATGCCGGCAAAACCTTCAAAGATGATGCTCCTCTTGGATGGAAATGCAACAACTGCGGCTTCATTTATATGGGCGAGGAAGCTCCGGAAGTCTGCCCGGTATGTGCTCACCCAAGAGCATATTTTGAAAGAAAAGTGGAAAATTACTAAAGGAAAAAAGCTGTGGAAAAGTTTCCACAGCTTTTTTATGTCAAAAACAGGGCGGGGCTTTCAGGATCCCCGCCCTTTATGCAACTTCCGGGGGAGGGGCAGTTCCCCCGGATCTGCTGCTCCATTTTTCAGGCCGCTTTTTTGCGTCCTGCTTTCGTGATCAGTCCGGCACGCAGAAGCACCGGCCGCAGCGCAGTATACATAGCCGTAACCAACACCGTAGAGAGCACCGCGTTGACAAAAGTGGCGCCGGCGCTCCACTTTGCCAGCACCTCGGCCATCTGCTGGGGCTGGCCCAGAATATACATTTTGTAGAAATAACCCACCAGCGGATCCGCGATCACATTGAATCCAAGACCTGCCACAGACGCGATCAGACTCCATTTAAACACATATTTTTTGTCGCTGCTTTCATTGATCTTTCCAATCCTGTGCGCTACCAGCCCAACGATCAGTCCGATACATAATTTCAGAAGAAATGTCTTGGGCGCTCCGGTAATGTAGATCGGATCCATCACATCCGCAATCCCCATACCGATCGCTCCGGCCAGTCCCCCATAAAATCCTCCGAGAAGAAGCGCCGCAAGCACACAGAATGCGTTCCCGATATGAATCGATGTTGCATCGCCTCCTGGCATGGGAATTTTTATCTGAAGATAGGTAAATGAAACATAACAAAGCGCTGCAAGAAGCGCAGTCTGTGCCAGCTTGATTACCGTCTCATTTCTTTTTTCCATACAATTCCACTCCCTTCTTAAGTCACAATTATTGTATCACCCAACTGTCCTTTTACAAACAACCAGTTGTGCTATTTTTAACCATGCCAGTTTATTTCCAAACTTCTATTTTTCCATCTACCATTTCTCACTTTTCCTTCTTCCGTCTGCCATTTCTCACTCTTCTTCACTTTTTATTCTTTGCTTTATCAGCAAAACAGGATGTAAATTTTTTTATAATAATGCTTGATTTTTTTGAATATCGGATATAATATACTCATATACATATAATGTAGTTTCGAAAACTACATATCGGCATTTGCCAAATGATCCGTTTGCGGACTTGCCGGCATTCTCTGACATAATAAAATAATCAGATCATCACCAGATGACATCCGAATACATCTGTTAAGGAGGAATATCTTATGGCAAAAACAATTCAGGAACATATCAAAGATCCCGGCAGCGCGATCACGCATTTCATCGGAATGCTGATGGCAATCTTCGCGGCTGTCCCGCTACTGATCAAAGCGGCGCATGAGCCCAGCAGGATTTACATCATATCCATCGCTATCTACGCAGCCAGCCTGATCCTTCTGTATGCCGCCAGCACGACTTACCACACCTTTGACCGCTCCAAAAGGGTCAATACCATTTTGAAAAAAATAGACCATATGATGATCAGTGTTCTGATCGCCGGAAGTTATACGCCCATCTGCCTTCTTGTGCTTCCAAGGCCCATCGGCATCATTCTTCTTGCCATCGTGTGGACCATTGCCCTGGCCGGCATCCTGCTGAAGGCACTCTGGATCAACTGTCCCAAATGGGTTTCTTCCGTACTTTACATCGGCATGGGCTGGACCTGCGTCCTGGCCTTTACGCAGCTTTTAAACACTCTGTCTCCGGCAGCTTTTGGATGGCTCCTGGCCGGCGGCATAATTTACACCATCGGCGGTGTGATCTACGCTTTGAAACTGCCGCTGTTCAACACCCGGCACAAAAATTTTGGCTCCCATGAGATCTTTCATCTCTTTGTTATGGGCGGTAGCGCCTGCCACTTTATCGTCATGTACGCATTCGTATTGTAAAATGGGGAAAACTTTGTGAATAACCGATTTGGGGACGGGGGATTTTCAGAAATCCCCCGTCCCCAAATCGGTTATTTATTCATAAGCGCTTCTTTTTCTTTTCTTGTCATTTGTTTAATCTGGAACTCCCGGCTCATCGCCTCTTCTTTTGTCCGATAAGTCTCAAAATACGCCAATTTCACCGGCCTTCGACCTTTCGTATACTTTGCTCCACGTCCTTCATTATGAGCCTTCATACGACGTTCCAGATCATTGGTCCATCCAGTATAAAAACTTCCATCACTGCACTCAACAATATATGTATAATTCATTTCCACGTTATCCACCATATTTTTAAGTTATCAACACCCATTATAGAAAATTTTCCACACTTGTCAATAATGGGGACGGGGGATTTCTGGAAATCCCCCGTCCCCATTACATATAGTCGACCGGATTGATCGGCTGGCCGTCTTTTCGCATCTCGAAATATACGTTTGGTCCTTCTGTGCTGTAGTATTTTGTGGGAGCGCTGACATATCCGATGACTGAATTTGCTTCCACATAATCTCCGGTCTTCAGCTGCACATCTTTTAGCTGTCCATAAAACAGTTCATATCCATTTCCTATATCGATATTGACGGTTGTCCCGGTCTCTGCAATATTATCGATAGATTTTACGATGCCGGTTGTTCCAGCGATCACCTGGTCATTTTCTGCTGCTGATATGATTACGGCAGGATTATATTTATACTGGTCCAGTGTGGAAAAATATGTGGTCTTGTCCATACTGAAGCTCATGAGAACTGTGCCGTTGACAGGCCACAAAAGTTTGCTGTCTTCACCAAAACTGACGTTGACGCCCTGTCCGGCCGTCTGCTGCGCGCCGGCAGTCGTGTCCGCAGAGGAAATGTCGCTGTTGCTTTCTGTGCTTCTCTCGCCAGGATTGGTCTGATCCGTATTTTCCACATTTTCTCCGGAAATCCCTGTATCATCTTCATTCGTGATCACCAGGCTTCCGGCCTCTTCTGCTCCCGCAAGTTCTCCGGTGTTTCCTCCGGTACCATCTCCGGCGTCACCATCTCCGACGCCTCTGCTTTTGGTTGTCTCTTCTTTGGATTGTGTTTCTTCCGTCTTTGCAAGTTTTTCATTCTGCCGGGCTTCTCTACTATTTCCCAGTGTATATGTTCCTACAATAGCAATGGCTGCCACAAAACATAATACTGCCGCGACGGTAGCTCCCCTCTTTTTTGGCGGAGGGCTTTGCTTTTTATTCATCTTATCACCACCTCTGACTATAGCTTTGCCAGAAGTTTCGGCAGTTATTCCGGATTCTTTCATCCTTCTGTTTTTTGTAAGATTTCCGCCACTTCTTTTAGCTCACAGCCTTCAAAAAAATAGGATAAAATTTCTTCAAAAGTCTGGCCCTCCTTTGCCATGTGATCGGCGCTGTACTGGCTCATACCAAGGCCGTGTCCCGCACCACTGGTCACAATCCTCATTTTTCCGTTATAGCGCTGCAATGTAAAACAGGCCGAGGGGAGGTCATAAACTCTGCGAAATTCTTCGCCGCTCATCGTTTCCTGGCCCACCCTTACCTGCAGAACATAGCCCGCTTTGTCCGTACTGGTCACTTCCGCATCCATATCTTCTGTCACGCTGGTCTGCAATTGTTCTTCCGACTTCAGATCCGCAGGACAGTCTACTATCTTAAGATACGGATAGTTCTCATTTCCAAACACCTCTTTTCCATCCCTGGTACAGCCGCAACTAAGGCGAAAAAAAGGCGCATAAGCCGGCTCTCCGTTATAAGTCAGGATTATCCCTTGCGTCTCCTCCCAGGCTTTCTCTAATTTTTCTCTGTATGTTCGCGCCTTCCCTTCCCAGACTTTTTCCATATCTTCCCTGTCCCAGAACGCCCCCTGAACCGGCTCGCTACCTTTTCCTTCCTGAATCTGCCGGTAAATATCCGTCCGGACCAGCACTGCCTGTGCCTTCAGAGCCTCTTTCGCATATTCAGCCGGAATTTCCCGGGCCATTACGCCAACTCCATACTCCTTTAGCGGAATTTCAATAATCTGCCGGTCCTTCTCCTCTTCTTCACCGGTTTTCTCCCCGGTGTCGCCGGAAACCTCTGCCTGTATATAAATCTGGTCCACGCGGGAACTCGTCTCTGTCCCGGGCCCACTAATAAATACCGTCACCACATAAGGAAGCAATACAAGGATGAGCAGACAACTTCCCCACTTTTTTAACTTTATCCACATAAAAGAACCTCCCATACACTGTATGAGAGGTCGGATCCATTTATACCAGCAGATACCGGAATGCTTATGGAAGAGATTTCCACATATTATCCCCCGGATTTGTCAACATGTGGGGGATAAATAAAATTGGGGACGGGGGATTTTTAAAAATCCCCCGTCCCCAATTTTACCAATTTTTATTTTACTTCAATATGATCCAGATGCCAGATTTCATCCACATATTCCCGGATGGTCCGGTCGGATGAGAATTTGCCGCAGCATGCGGTATTCAGAAGCGCCATTTTTGCCCAGCGATCGCGGTCGCGGTACGCGGCCTCGACTTTTTCCTGTGCCTGTGCATACGCGCGAAAGTCTTTCAGGATGAAGTACATGTCTGCGCGGTTGCCGTCTGTTGGCTTGAGAAGCGAGTTGTACAGGTCGCGGTACATCTCGTGGTCGCCGTGGGAATAGGTACCGTCTACCAGCTGTTCTACCACCCGGCGCACGTCCGGATCGCCATTGTAGATCTCATACGGATCGTAGCCGCCGTTATTCTCGAAGTTGATGACTTCATCGGAGCTTAATCCGAAGATAAATGCGTTCTCCATGCCGACTTCTTCTACGATCTCTACGTTAGCTCCGTCCATGGTTCCAAGGGTGGGGGCTCCGTTGAGCATGAACTTCATGTTTCCGGTTCCGGACGCTTCCTTGGAAGCTGTGGAGATCTGCTCGCTGACGTCTGCTGCCGCGAAGATGATCTCCGCGTTGGATACCTTGTAATCCTCGATGAATACCACCTTCAGCTTGCCATTGATGCTGCGGTCGTTATTGACCACCTCTGCCACGGAGTTGATCAGCTTGATGATCTGTTTTGCCCGGATATATCCTGCGGACGCCTTCGCGCCGAAGATAAATGTCCTGGGGTAGAAGCTCTTCTCCGGATGTTCTTTGATCTGATTGTACAGATACATAACATGGAGAATGTTGAGCAGCTGTCTCTTATACTCGTGGAGACGTTTTACCTGCACGTCGAAAATGGATCTGGGATCTACTTCTACGCCGTTGTGCTCCAGGATATATTTTGCCAGACGCTCTTTATTTCTGTATTTGATATCCATAAATTCCTTGAGCGCCTCTTTGTCATCGGCCCATTTTTTCAGTCCGGACATCAGAGACAGGTCGGTCGCCCAGTCTTTGGTTCCGATCTTTTCGGTTACCCAGTCGGCCAGCAGCGGATTGCCGTGCATCAGGAACCGTCTCTGGGTGATTCCGTTGGTCTTGTTGTTAAATTTCTGCGGCATCATTTCGTAGAAATCACGAAGCTCCTGATGCTTCAGGATCTCGGTGTGAAGTCTTGCCACGCCGTTGACGGAGAAGCCTGCCACGATCGCCATATTGGCCATACGCACCTGTCCGTCCCGTAAAATGGCCATCTTGCGGACTTTGTTCTCATCGCCCGGATACTGCTCTCTTACCTGGATCAGGAACCGGCGGTCGATCTCCTGGATGATCTGATATACACGGGGAAGCAGGCGGGAAAACAGGTCGATGGGCCATTTCTCCAGAGCCTCTGCCATAATGGTGTGGTTGGTGTAAGCGCAGACCTTTGTGGTGATCTCCCAGGCTTCGTTCCAGCCCAGATCTTCCTCATCCAGAAGGATACGCATCAGCTCTGCCACTGCTACGGTGGGATGGGTATCGTTCATCTGGATCACCATCTTTTCCGGCAGCTTCATCAGATCGTCGTGTTTTCTCTTATACTTTGCGACTGCAGCCTGAAGGCTGGCAGACACGAAGAAATACTGCTGTTTCAGGCGCAGCTCTTTTCCTGCGTAATGATTGTCGTTGGGGTAAAGCACCTCTACGATATTTTTGGCCAGGTTCTGCTGCTCCACAGCTTTGTGGTAATCGCCCCGGTCAAAGGATTCCAGCTGAAAATCCACGATGGGTTCTGCATCCCAGATTCTCAAGGTGTTGACCACATGGTTGTTGTAGCCAACGATGGGATAATCATAGGGAACTGCCAGAACGGACTCATAGTTCTCCTGTACAAAATGTGTCTTACCGGTCTTATCATCATATTCTACCCGGATATTTCCGCCGAAACGTACCTCTTTTGCGTACTCCGGACGGCGAAGCTCGAAGGGGTTGCCATTCTTCAGCCAGTTGTCCGGCTTCTCCACCTGGTAGCCGTTCTCAATTTTCTGCTTGAACATTCCATAGCGGTAGCGGATGCCGCAGCCGTAAGCTGCGTACCCCAGCGTTGCCAGGGAATCCAGGAAGCAGGCTGCCAGACGTCCCAGGCCGCCGTTTCCAAGAGCCGGATCCGGCTCCTGGTCTTCCAGAAGATTTAAATCAATGCCCAGCTCATCCAGAGCTTCTTTCACTTCCTGATAAGCCGTCATATTAATCAGATTGTTGCCAAGAGCTCTTCCCAGCAGAAATTCCATGGACATGTAGTAGACCATCTTCGGATCTTCCCTGTCATAGGTCTTCTGTGTGGCTATCCAGTCGTCAATGATCGCCTCTTTTACGGCATAGGACACCGCCTGATACAGCTGCTGCGGGGTTGCTTCTTCAATGGTCTTACGAAACAGAGTTTTTACGTTTTCCGTTACTTCACGCTTAAACGCGCGTTTGTCAAATCTCGGACTATACATGTTCTCTCTTTTCCTTTCTTATCGTCTCTCAACGGTTATCGTCTCTCAACGCCAAGGACTACCTGCTCGCCGTTAATCTTCCACTCTTTTACGAATCCGGCAGGTTCTGCTTTTTCCACCTGCTCCGCCAGAGTCTCGGCGCCGATGGTGTCCGCGTTTTTAGTGAAAATATCCTCGGCCTTGTCCGTTCCCTGGTAAGTGATCCGGATCTTATCGGTCACTTCAAAATCCGCTTCCTTACGCATGGTCTGTACCTTGCTGATGATCTCGCGTACAAACCCTTCCTTCAGAAGCTCTTCGGTGAGATTGGTGTCCAGGACTACGGTAATGCCATTGTCCGATTCAGACACATAGCCCTCTGCCTGGCTGTTCTCAATAAGCAGGTCCTCCTTAAACAGGGTCACTTCCTGGCCGTTCACCTGAAGCTTCAGGGCGTCTGTAGCGTTCAGCTCATCCATGGCCGCATTTCCGTCAATGGATGCAAGGGCTGCCTTAATTCCCCCTAACAGTTTACCATATTTGGGCCCCACAGTCTTTAACTGTGGTTTAAATATATAGGAAGTAAAGTCGCGGACATCCTGCGTAAATTTAACAGATTTTACATTCAGCTCGTCTTTGACGATCTCCTGATAATACTCCGGCACTTCAAAATCCGCTTTCACATACATCTGGCCGATGGGCTGGCGGTTCTTGATGTTGGCCGTATTTCTGCAGGCGCGTCCCATCACAACCAGCTTCAGTACCTGTGCCATGTTGGCTTCCAGCTCTTTGTCAATGTATTCCTCATGGACAGCCGGGAAGTCGCACAGATGGATACTCTCCGGTGCAGAAGGATCAATGGATCTTACCAGGTTCTGGTAGATCTCCTCTGTCATGAAGGGGATCATGGGCGCTGCCGCCTTGCTGATCTCAACCAGAGCGGTATACAGCGTCATGTAAGCATTGATCTTATCCTGCTCCATGCCTTTTGCCCAGAACCGTTCCCTGCTTCTTCTGACATACCAGTTGCTCATGTCGTCCACAAACTCCTGCAGAGCTCTTGCAGTCTCCGGGATCTTGTAGTCCGCAAGATTCTGATCCACTTCCCGGATCACGGAATTAAGCTTGGATAACAGCCACTTATCCATCACAGGAAGTTTCTCATATTCTAAGGTATATTTTGTAGCGTCAAATTCATCGATATTCGCATACAGCACAAAAAACGCATAGGTATTCCACAGGGTTCCCATAAATTTACGCTGTCCCTCTACCACTGCTTTGCCGTGGAAACGGTTAGGCAACCAGGGCGCGCTGTTCACATAGAAGTACCAGCGGATGGCGTCTGCGCCATAGGTTTCCAGCGCTTCAAACGGATCCACCGCATTTCCCTTGGACTTGCTCATCTTCTGGCCATTCTCATCCTGTACATGGCCAAGCACAATGACGTTCTTATAAGGCGCCTTGTTGAAGATCAGGGTGGAAATCGCCAGCAGGGAGTAGAACCATCCTCTGGTCTGGTCTACCGCCTCGGAGATAAAGTCCGCCGGGAACTGCTGTTCAAAGACTTCCTGATTTTCAAATGGATAATGGTGCTGCGCAAATGGCATGGCTCCGGAGTCGAACCAGCAGTCGATCACCTCCGGCACCCGGTGCATTTCTTTGCCGCACTTGGGACATTTGATGGTCACAGCGTCGATGTAGGGACGGTGCAGTTCGATATCGTCCGGGCAGTTGTCGGACATTTCCTTTAATTCCGCGATGCTTCCAATGGAATGCTGGTGTCCGCACTCGCACTCCCAGATATTCAACGGAGTTCCCCAGTAGCGGTTCCGGCTGATGCCCCAGTCCTGGACATTTTCCAGCCAGTCGCCGAAGCGCCCTTTTCCGATGCTCTCCGGGATCCAGTTGATGGTATTGTTGTTGGCGATCAGGTCGTCCTTTACCTCGGTCATCTTGATGAACCAGGACTCCCGTGCATAGTAGATCAGCGGCGTGTCGCAGCGCCAGCAGTGGGGGTAGCTGTGCTCGAATTTGGGCGCGTCAAAGAGAAGCCCTCTCGCTTCCAGATCCTTTAACACCTCCGGGTCCGCCTTCTTTACAAATAATCCGGCAAACGGGGTGGTTTCGCCCATATTTCCCTTTTCATCTACCAGCTGTACGAAAGGCATGCCGTATTTGCGTCCCACTTTGGCGTCGTCCTCACCAAAGGCCGGGGCGATGTGTACCACGCCGGTACCGTCGGTCAGTGTGACGTAGGTGTCGCAGGTTACGAAAAATGCTTTTTTGTTCTGCCTGTCAGCACATTCCTTCGCGCACTGATACAAAGGCTCGTATTCCTTATATTCCAGGTCTTTTCCTTTGTAAGTCTCCAGCACTTCGTAAGCCGGCTTTCCTTCTTCTGAAAGCTTTCCAAGCACAGTGTCAAGAAGCGCCACTGCCATGTAGTATACATAGCCGTCCGCAGCTTTTACCTTCGCATAATCCTCCTCCGGATTGACGCAAAGACCGATGTTGGAAGGCAGGGTCCATGGCGTGGTGGTCCATGCCAGGAAATAGGCGTCCTCGCCGATCACTTTGAACCGGACGATGGCGGACCGTTCTTTGACATCCTTATAACCCTGCGCCACTTCCTGTGCAGACAGGGGCGTTCCGCAGCGGGGGCAGTAAGGTACGATCTTAAAACCTTTATACAAAAGGCCCTTGTCCCAGATCTTCTTTAATGCCCACCACTCAGATTCGATATAGTCATTGTGGTACGTAACGTATGGATTTTCCATATCCGCCCAGAAACCTACAGTGCCGGAGAAATCCTCCCACATGCCTTTGTATTTCCAGACACTTTCCTTACATTTATTGATGAAAGGCTCCAGACCGTATTCCTCGATCTGATCCTTGCCGTCCAGCCCCAGGGCCTTCTCCACTTCCAGCTCTACCGGCAGTCCGTGGGTATCCCATCCGGCCTTTCTTGGCACTTCATAGCCTTTCATGGTCCGGTATCTGGGAATCATGTCCTTGATGACACGGGTCAGCACATGGCCGATGTGAGGCTTGCCATTGGCGGTCGGCGGACCGTCGTAGAACGTATAGATCTCCCGGCCTTCCCTTTCTTCCATACTTTTTTCAAAAATGTGATGTTCTTCCCAGAATTTCTCGACTTCTTTTTCTCTGTCGACAAAATTCAGGTCTGTGGAAACCTTCTGATACATGATGACCTCCTTTATAATCTGGTTGCCTGTGAAACCGGAGCCAACGCCCCGGTCAGATGATCCGCAGACGCGTCAGGGACGCTTTCTTCGGACTGTATGCAAGGGCCGGGTCCCCGGCTGCCGGCATACAAAAAAGCTTCCGTCCTGCATAGGACGGAAGCTTAAGCTTCTCGTTTTTACACCACCTAAACATACGCTTCATATGTCTTCCCTGTAACGGGGGAACTCCGTCAGCGCTTACTAAGGACGCCCGCCCGTTTCAGCTGCTGCTGCTCGGAAGTGATATTCAGATAGATCTTACTGGTACCGGCATCCCACCGCCGCCGGCTCTCTTGGACGTTCGGATATATCCTACTGTCTTCGTCAAGGCTTTTCTTTTTATGTGCTTTCTTATTATATACAGGAAATCCCCCGGTAGTCAAGGGTTTTTTGGCTTCTCCTCTGTCTTTCTTCCCTGTCTTTTATCTCTTTCCGCGGCGTCTTCTCCTGCGGGTTTTCTGCTTTCTCTTTCTGGTGACTCTTATCAATGCGTAGATGAGGATGACAAGAAGAACCGCAAGCGCCGCCAGCACAACTCCGGACACATTCATCTTCTCTTCGGCAGGCTGTTCTTTCTTTTTCTCCCCGGAAACGTCCTGTACTTTTGCGCCGTGCTCCTCAAAATACCGGTCACTTAGAACAGCTCTTGCCTCTCCCACCGGCTGATCTTCGTAAGTATAGCGGATGGTAGCTTCCCTGCTTCCGCCGCCGTCAGGAAGGATCTCCCGGACCAGATCGTCAAAAGAAGCGTCTTTTGGCAGCAGTACATAACTGTCCTCTGGGTCGCTGCCGCTTTCCGCATCCTCCTCTGCCGGGAGGATTTCTTCTACATTTTTTGAGGTCTCCTCTTCGGCCACAGATACCTTGCGAAAGTTCTGGAACCCATACTCCAGAAGATTTCTGGTGTCCGGATAGACGTTGATGCCGTGGGTTTTTAAGACCACGCAGACCAGCTGCATGCTGCCGTTATCTGCCATGGTAACAAGCGTAGACAGGGCGTCTGAGGTGTAGCCGGTCTTCCCGCCGATGGCGTACGGGTAATAATCAGAATTATCCGGAAGCAGCATCTCGTGGTGCTGCTGGAATACATGCTCCTCCGTAGTGGCTGACGCCGGAATGGTGTACTGCGGAGTCTGGGCGATCCGGAAAAAGTCCGGATACTGAAAAAGCTCCCGGCCGATCAGCGCCATATCTCTGGCACAGGTATAGTGATTCGGGTCATGAAGGCCGTTAGTATTGACAAAATTGGAATTGGTTCCGCCCAGTTCCCGGCAGATCTCATTCATCTGCTGGATAAACCAGTTATAGTCATGGCCGGCATTCACGCCCACGCTCTCTCCCACCGCATAGGCCGCTTCATTTGCAGACGCAAGAAGGGTAGCGTAAAGGGCCTGCTCCAGGGTCAGCTGATTGCCTTCCTTCATGCCAATGGACGCCTCATCCCATTTAAGAAAAGAAACGCTGTTGTGGGAAAAGGTCACAGGATCCTGCAGATTGCCATTTTTCAGCGCCGCCAGCGTGGTCACCAGTTTTGTAATGCTGGCCGGATAGTGGTGGGCGTCAATATTTTTTGCATAAAGGATTGTCCCTGTGCCCACCTCCATAACAATGGCCGCCTCCCCGTAGGTCCCCGGGCCTGCAGGCCAGGCCTCCCAGCCGTTGCTCTGCACTTCCATGGCATACACCTGGTCCAGCTCCTGTTGCAGCTGCTCCTCCGGAGTCAGTTCTTCCCCGGAAGCTGCCGCGTCTGCCGTATCACTGGAACCATCCGGATTCGCCTCCGCATTTTCTACCGGAGACGCCTGTACGGTTACTGCAGGCGAAAAGGAACTGCCCGCCCCCGCGAGTCCCAGAAGAAGGACGCCGGATAAAACCGCAGCCGGCAATCTTCGGTATCTTTCAGGGTGTATTTTCTTTAAAATCTGTCTAAATACGGATGTCTTTTTCATTCTAATTAATCTTCTTCATATAATAAAAACCGTAGGCCGGAATATTTACGCCGATGGGCTGCAGCACTCTGCCGCTTAAAAGCTCAATATATTCCCCGTCTGTCTCGTTGATCCAGGCCGTCTTATCATGCTCGCTGAAGTTAAAGAGTCCCAGGATCTTGTCACCGTCATAATATCTGCCGATACACAACACGCTTTCATCCCAGGTCTCGATGGTCCAGGTATCCGCCTCCGTCATAAATGCTTTCTCGCTTTTGCGGATCTTCTCCAGCTGCTGCAGCCTCTGATATACCCGGCCTTCCACCGTCGTCTCATCCTCTGCATGGGCCGCCAGATCCCAGCGCATGGGGCCTCTGTGGATATAGCGGGAGTCCTCTGCCTTGTTGGGATCTTCCTTATAAGAATAATCATTGACCTGGGCAATCTCATCCCCGCTGTAGAGTACCGGAATCCCGGACTGCATAAACATATAGGCATGAAGCATCACGTCCAGCTGGATGGCCCGCTCCATGGCTTCCATATCCTGCTCAAATCCTGCTTTTTCAATCCCGCACATGGATGCGGTAGTTCCGCAGAACCGGGCGTCTCCGCTGACCGGATCGGAATTGTACAGCTCGCCTCTGCTGTTGCTGTCCCCCGCATACCCCTGGAAATAGTCGTTCAGATATTTCTTGTGGGCGCGCTCGTCAATGCCCTCTGTGCGTAAGGAGGCATAATCCAGGCCCCAGCCGATATCATCGTGACAGCGCAGATAATTCAGGAACACATAATCCTTGGGCAGCGCATTTACAATGTCCAGCTGCTGCTTTAGGAGCCGGACCTTTCTGGTGGCAACCGTATGCCAGGTGGTCGCCATGGTGGTCACATTATAAAGCATGTGGCACTCCGGCTTCTCCACGGTGCCAAAGTAGGGCACTACCTTCTCCGGCTCCATCACCACCTCGCCCAGCAAAAGGATGCCCGGGCAGACGATCTCGGCGATCATCCGCATCATGCGGACAATGGTATGCACCTGGGGAAGATTGCGGCACTGGGTGCCCAGTTCCTTCCAGATGTAAGGAACCGCGTCGATCCTGACAATATCAATGCCACGGTTAGCCAGGTAGAGGAAATTATACATCATTTCATTAAATACCCTGGGGTTCTTGTAATTCAGATCCCATTGATAAGGGTAAAAGCTGGTCATAACAAAATGGCCCGCATCCGGAAGCCAGGTGAAATTGCCCGGCGCTGTTGTCGGGAATACCTGGGGCACGGTCTTTTCATACATGGCCGGGATCGAATAATTATCAAAGAAGAAATACCGGCTCATGTATTCCCCTTCTCCGGCCCGGGCCCGCTTCGCCCACTCGTGGTCCTCCGATGTATGGTTCATGACAAAATCCATGCAGACGTTGATGCCTTTTTTGTGGCAGGCTTTGGTCAGATCCTCCAGATCCTCCATGGAGCCAAGCTTTTCCTGCACCTTGCGGAAGTCCGCCACCGCATAGCCGCCGTCCGAACGACCTTCCACCGTGTCCAGAAACGGCATCAGATGAATATAATTCACATTACTCTTCTCAATATAATCTAGCTTCGACTCCACGCCCTTCATGTTGCCGGCAAAATTATCAATATAGAACATCATGCCCAACATGTCGTTGGTCTTATACCAGCCCGGATGCTTCTCCCGCTCCGCGTCCTGCTCCTTCAGATCCAGGTCGCGTTCCTCATAGAAGCGGTGGAGATTGTCGCACAGCTCCGCAAACATGGAACTGTTATCATAAAGCTCCATGTAAAGCCATTTCAGCTCATCAAAATGACGGCCGAACCGGCGGCTGTAGCAGGCCTCCTCATCCACCGAAAGCTTCCGCTCCTGAGGAGCCGGCTTCTTTTCGATGGCTGCGGACAGAGCCGGAGACACTTGCACCTGCTTCTTAACCGCGCCAGACTGCGCCACCGCTTTATTCTTAGATCTGTTTCTCGATTTCTTCTTACCCATATTCCAAACCTCATTACCTATAAAATTTCCGGTAGACAAAAAAAGTTATCCACATACTTATCCGCCGGGTTATCCACAAGATTGGGAATATTATACACCGAAATGAAAAAGGAAGCAATTGGGGACGGGGGATTTCCAGAAATCCCCCGTCCCCAATTGCTTCCTTTCCTTTTTCATGATAAACTATCTTTACTATTTTTCCACATTTTTTGATAAGTGAGGCACAATTACTATGAATGTCAATCCTGTTGTTGTTAGAAATATTGAAATTGGTTCCGGCATGCCCAAGGTCTGTGTTCCGATTGTAGAAAAAACCCGCGAGGATATTCTTTCCACCGCAAAAGCTATCTGTTCCACAGAAGCTGATCTTGTCGAATGGCGTGCAGATTGGTATGAGGATGTTTCTGCTTTTTCTGAAGTTATAAAAACTGCTGATATGTTACGCAGCATCCTTGGGGAGACTCCTCTTCTTTTTACTTTCCGCACGGCCAGAGAAGGCGGGGAGAAGGAACTTTCTCTGGAATCTTATGCCACCTTATTAGAAAGTGTTGCTAAAACCGGCTTTGTAGATCTTATCGATGTGGAAGTTTTTTCTGGTGATGATGCCGTAAAAAATATTATTCAGACGGCTCATGCTCATGGCGTAAAAGTCATTGCATCCAATCATGACTTTACGGGAACTCCTGCACGCGAAGAGTTAATTGCGCGGCTTTGTAACATGCAGGATCTGGGCGCGGACATTCTCAAAATCGCTGTAATGCCGCAAAAAAGATCTGATGTCCTTACTCTTCTTAGTGTAACAGAAGAAATGTCCTCCCTGCATACCAGCCGTCCTGTTATTACTATGTCCATGGGCAGGGCCGGTGCGCTCAGCCGCCTGTGCGGCGAGGTCTTTGGCTCTGCTGTCACTTTCGCCTCCTTTGGTAAGGTTTCTGCCCCCGGGCAGATTGCCATCGAGGATTTAAAAGCGGGGCTGCTCCTTCTTCATAAATATCTGTAACTACCTATACGGCCCTTTTTATCTTGACATCCCCGCTCCTTCTTTTTATGATATTGAATACAGACAGCGGGCCTGTACCGGGAAACCTTCTATCCTCCGCTGCAACTTCACCTTTGCGGGATCTTCTTGTACCCCCGTGTTTTTCTATTTTCTTGTAATTCTTTCCCGTCTCGGGAAACATTCCAGAAATGTAACTTTAAATGTAACTTTTCAACAATGCTTTATTTTCCGTTGTCTGTACCCCTCTTTTTTGCTATAGTGAAGATAGAAAAGTTTCTCTGTATGGGCGGACAGAAAGGCGCCCTATGGATAAACGAAACCAGACCGAGGACAAGGTCCTCAAAAGAGCCGCAAAGTGTTTTGCCGATGAGCTGCTCCGCTACTTTAACATCACCGGTACCGTATCGGGGATCGCCCCCACGGAATCCATTCATCTGGAACTTCACCGGATGTACGAAGACTTTAATCTGATCATGGGTGACGGGTCCTGGATCCATTTTGAATTCCAGAGCAGCGACGGCGGCGTGGCTGACTTAAGACGCTTCCGCACTTACGAAGCCGTCACCAGCCAGCAGTACGGCGTGCCGGTAACTACTTACGTGCTTTACTCCGGACAGATCCGGCAGCCAAAGACCGAGCTCACCGAAGGGCTCAACACCTACCGCATCCACCCCATTCTCATGTCGGACCAGGATGCGAACGACTTATTCGAAAATCTGCAGCGTAAGAAGGACTGCGGGGAATCGCTTACAAAAGAGGATCTGGTGCCCCTGACGCTTAGTCTCCTCATGGGTGGATCGATGCCCATGACGGACCGGGTCACCCAAACATTTCGCTATCTCCAGGAAGAACCGCTGGAGAAGGAAGATCAAAGAAACTTAGAGGCACTTACTTACGCTCTGGCTACAAAGTTTCTTGACCAGAGCGCCATGAAAAAGTTGGAAGGAATGATCAAAATGACAGAATTAGGACAGATGTTGTATAACGACGGACTGGCTGATGGAATTCGCCAAGGCCTTTCTCAAGGTATTTCGCAGGGCATCCTTTCTATTGCCCGTAATCTCCTGGGCAGTGTTTCAGATGAATTTATCATCGAGAAAACCGGCATCACCCCGGAGCAGCTTCAGGAGCTTAAGGAAGAAAAGGCTTCAGCCGATAAGAGCCCGTAAAACAATTCTTCTCTAACCACCAGGAGCCAGATCATCCCAACATGATCTGGCTCCTCTTTTATGGTTCTCCATCTTTTCTTTTACTTTCTTGCCATCTCAGCCATGGCCTCTGCCACCAGCTTAATGGACTGCATCAGTTTTTCTATCTCTATCGCTTCGTTGGGCTGATGTACCACGTCAGGATCACCCGGGAAAATCGGGCCAAAGGCTACCATGTTTTTGAACATCTTGGCATAGGTTCCGCCGCCGATCGCTTTGGGCTGTGCGTCCATCTGCCCGGTTCCCTCCCTATATACCTTCATCAGTTTCTGCACCAGTTCGGAATCCTTCGGCACATAGAGCATATCCGTATGATCGATGGAAAGGATCTCAAGACCTGCTTCTCCAAACTGTTTTTCCAGCGTCGCCTGCACTTCTTCTTTCTTTCCATTTTTCGGATAGCGGATATCCAGGACGAAATGAATATCTTTCTCGGTTCCTTCGATTACGCCTAAGTTTACTGTTGTCTCGCCGGTTTCTTCATCCTGATAGCAGATGCCAAGACCCTTGCCGTTGGTCTCGTGTCCGATGTGGGTTCTGAGGAAATCAAACACTTTCTGGTAGTCGCCGCCGATCTCCAGGTCCTTTACCGCGTCCAGAAGAAGGCTGATGCCGTTGACTCCAAGCGCCGGTGTGCTTCCGTGTGCGCTGACGCCTTCCGATACCAGAACCGTATTGCCATTTTCTTTTGTTACAGTCACGCCCTTTGCTTCCGGGATCTCATGCTCGCCTTCCAGAACCAGGCGGCAGTGAAGGGGCACGATATTATGGACGGTTCCTCCCTGGAACTCCAGCACCTTGATGGCTCCCTGCGCCGGGTTTTTGCAGCCGGCTGTGACGTTGGTCATGCCTTTTTCAAAGAAGATCAGCGGAAATTCTGCGTCCGGCGTGATTCCCATTACCGGCTGCTCCTCGCCTTTTTCTACATAATACTGAATACAGCTGCTGCCTCTCTCTTCATTGGTTCCGAAAATGACGCGGATCCGGCGGTCAATGGGAAGATCCAGGTCCCGGATTGCCTTCAGCGCATAGATCGCCCCGATGGTCGGGCCTTTGTCGTCTACTACACCTCTTCCATACATGACGCCATCGTGAATCTCGCCGCCAAAGGGCGGATATTTCCAGTCATCGCCGGTGGGAACCACATCCATGTGCCCCAGAACAGCCACCATCTCTTCGCCTTCTCCATACTCCACATACCCGGCGTGGTTATCCACGTTGCCGGTACGAAAGCCCAGCTCCTCGCCCAGGTGAAGGGCAAAGTCCAGAGCCGCTTTCGGGCCTGGGCCGTAAGGCGCATTCTCCTCTGCTTCCGTTGCTACGCTGTCGATCTGCACGCTTTTCTGGATCCCTTCCAGGATCTCGTCTTTCATCTCGTCCAGTCTCTCACTTAATCTGCTTTGACTCATTTTTCTCTCTCCTTTTATGTAAATATATTAAGCGCGTAAATATTAATGTTTCTTTGCAAGCTTTATTCTCCTACTATGTCAACTATATCAACAAACGCCTGGGCATTTTCCAGATTCGGCGTATTTTTTACGATACAGATATAAACAGGCTCATATTCGATGCCGGCTTTTTCCTGCAGCCACTGATTATCTGTCACGACAGCTGCCTCTTCCAGCACGTCGCCTTCATATTGCCGGTAAAAGCTTTCCGGACAGATGACCACATCTGCTGACTCTGTTCCGATCAAAGTAGAAAATGCAGCCTCCCCCTGATATGCGCCGGAGGTAATATTTCCATTTACCCGGACGGTCTGATTGTCCTTCTTTGCTCCCAGAGATTCCCGCAGTTCTTCGGACAGTTCTTCATAATCGTTTGCGGTACTGTCGATCAGCACCAGGTTCAAAAGGATTTCCTCATTCATCCCCCGGTACATAGTCACTCCCAGATAGATTGCCGCGATCACAGCAACGGGGATCAACAGCCAGGTCTTATAGTACATCCAGAGATATTCCAGCTTTTCTTTTCCTGTCATCTGGCCCAGCTTTTCTTTTTCGAAGGCTTTCCGCTCTTCTTTTGTCATGGTTTCTTCGTAACGTCTGTCCAGCATGTCATGCTTCCCTTCCTTCACAGATTTTTCATAATCATTCCCCCGCCCGTTTCTTGATTTTAACCCTCATATTCAGTATACTGTTTTTATGACCAGACAGGCGTTTTTCACGTCTATACGATATGGAGGCATATATTTATGAGCAATTTTTTGAATCCTGAAAATTCCGTGATGCAGTTCCTCGCCAGGGTCTGCGACTATCTGATCTTAAATGTGGTATTCATTTTAAGCTGCATTCCCATTTTTACAGTGGGCGCCGCGCTTTCAGCGCTATACACGGTCAGCTTTAAGATGATCCGTAAAGAGGACGGATATGTCCTCAAGAGATATTTTAAAGCATTCTGCGCAAATTTCAAGCAGGGAACCATTCTTTGGCTCATCTGTCTCATCCTTTTCTTCTTTCTGCAGTATGACGGACTGATCATCGGTTCTATGGGCGGAAGCATGGGACAGATCCTAAGCATCCTGTTCTACACCATCATTCTGGTGCTGGCCGCTATGTTTCTCTATCTCTGGCCCATCCTGGCCTACTTTGTATGCACCACGAAGCAGGTGATGAAAAATGCGCTGTACATGTGTCTGGGTCACCTTCCCTGGACCGCGCTTCTCCTCCTGTACTTCGGACTTGTGTGGTTCATCATGACCCGCAGCACCCTGACTCTGGGAATCGTGATGGCAGTCAGCATGGCAGGCGGCTTTTCCCTGACCGCCTGGATCACGGGAAAGATCTTCCTCAAGATCTTTGCCAGATATCAGCCGGAAACCTCACAGACTGAGGAGCAACAAGAGTAGCCCCTTTTTTCGGAATCGTCGCAATCGTCGTGCGACGATTTCTTTTTTCGTTGCAAATCGTTTGCGACGAAAATCTCTAATTATCCGTCGAGACATTTCGAATATATTTCGTTCCTCTTCCGGCGCCTGTCTTCTGGATGAAACCTTTTTCTATCATTCCATTCAGTATTCGAAGCAAAGTGTCTTTCTTTATTCCTGTGTTTCTCTCTATCTGTACCCTGGTCATTTCTTTTTGCCCCTGCATCTGCCTCCAGACAACCGCTTCCATCTCTGTAAATTTGCCCAGTTCTTCCATCACCGGCAAGACCACTTTAATAGAGTTCTCAAACACTTTATAACCTGGTTTTTTGATAGAATTCCGATACAAATGGTTAATTCTCAGAATCCCTGTCCCAAATTTTTCAATATATTTTAACCGGAAGAAAACATTTCCTATGATCGGATTTCGTAAAATGGATATCTGACCATTCACGTACTCATCCGCGCTTAGTTCCGCCGGAAGACCTCCGGGTGAACTGATCTCAATCCGGTCTTCAAACATACTTACTTTGATAGATGCTTTTACATCCCATGCCCGGTGGACCAGCGCATTGGCAATTGCCTCCCTGTAGGCTTTCTCCGGAATCTTCTCGATCGTTCTTCTTTCCACGCCTTCTATTTTTTCATATTGATAATATTTCCGGTACATTCCCATACTCTTCTCAAGCTGAATCAACAGCGACACCTGTTCTACAGATTCCCTGTCCATGATCTCATCAATATCTTTTCCGAACCGGATCATATCTACGCCTTTAAAATCATTTCTGTCTGCAAGAAGCGCCGCCGCGTTATTATAACCTTTTCTTTCAGAATATAGTTCCAGCGTCTTCAAAATATCCTTATCCAGCTTCTCCACTTCCAAAACCCGGACTAACTCTTCCTCTAGTCTGGAAAATGTAAGTTCTTGCCGGAGCGCCGGCAATTCTTCAAAAGACTGCCCCTGCCCTTCTAAGATTAATCTGCTGTATTCCAGCCTGTCGACTTCTATCGTTGCCATATCATTTCTTTTATAGGCTTTTCCCTTATACATATAAGGCTTATACATTCCTTCAAAAACTGTTAAAGAAATGATATCCCCTTCCTGGATTTCCAGGGCATATTCCGGTACCGGCCTGATACTGTCGTTGATTTTATTTTCCAGATTTAATTTTGCTTCCACCGGATCCTGGATTCCCAGAATCTCGCCATCATCTGAAATTCCAAAAAGAATTTTTCCTCCTCCATAATTTGCATACGCACTAACCGTTTTCAAAAATGTATTGGAATTAATCGTTTCTTTATATTCTAACCGTTTGTTTTCCCCCATTTTATTCACCTCCTGCTTCCAGTATAAAATCATCGCAAACAATTTGCAACGATTTCTTTTTTTCGTTGCTGATTATTTGCGACGATTCTTTTTTCGTTGCAGATTTGTTTACATCGAAAAATACCGTGTTATCTTTTCACCATCCTGGAAAATAAAATAGGGTCTGTCTCCAATCATTTCTGCGGAAATACTATCCGATTGGCCAACTTCTCCGCAAACCAGAAGAATATCTTCTTCCGGCAATGCAAAAATCGTACGCTTCCATATATTATCGGTAAAAATTTTTTAAGATAATGGAAACGGCTAAATCCACATTTTCCTCTTATCCCCTCTCCGTCACAATCTCCCTTATGATCGACTCGATATCCTGTCCCTGGATACTGATATCCAAAATCTGGCAGGCCCGGCTTACCTGGTCCACCACCGCCATTGCGTCTACTTTTTGGATCTCACACTCCAGCACCAGGCTGTAAGGCGTCTTGTCCAGGATTGTAACCCCGTCCATGGTAAACTGATCTGTTTCCATCCACGGATTCTGATCCATCTCAAAACGGATCTGTTTCTTGCTCTGATAATTTTTCTGGATTTTCTGGATCCCGTCATCCACCACCACTTCCCCGTGATTGATCAGAATGATCCTCTTACAAAGGGATTCGATATCCTGGAAATCATGGGAGGTCACGATAAAGGTGGTATGCCGTTCCTCATTCATCTGGCGGATGAATTCCCGGATCCGGAGTTTAGACTCGCTGTCCAGGCCGATGGTCGGCTCATCCAGATAGACGATCTCCGGGTCGTGCAGAAAGGCCGCCGCAATGTTGCAGCGCATCTTCTGTCCCAGAGACAGCTGCCGTTCCGGCACTCCCAGAAGCTGCCGGATCCCGATGATATCTGCAAATTCTTCCAGATTCTCCTGAAAACGCTTCTCCGGGATCTCGTAGAGTTTCTGCAGCACTTTATAGGACTCGATGATCGGCACGTCCCACCAGAGCACCGACCGGTTGCCAAAGACGATGCCCGTCTTTTTATTGATCTTCTGCCGGTTCTTCGTAGGCTCCAGCCCACCCACCAGCACCTTCCCGGAGGTCGGCGTCAGCACTCCGGACAGCATCTTGATGGTCGTGGACTTGCCACAGCCGTTGGGCCCCACATATCCCACAGCCTCTCCTTTTTCAATGCCGAAATTAATGTCATTGACCGCCCGAAGGATCTCATACTTTGGCCGGAACATCTGGCCTACTGCAGCCAGCATATTCTCCGGATTCTTTTTTCTCTTATATTCTTTTACCAGATGTGAAACTTCAATCTGCATGATCTTCTCCTCTCTTACGTCCCTGTACTGTTGTATCCTTTTAGCCCCGCTCTCCACACCAGAAATGCAAGGAAGACCACGAACACTCCCACTGCCGGAAGCATCAGTTCCACCGGCAGAGTCGTCTTCCCGAGCAGGGCCATGGCCGGATAGTAAGCCACGAACCCCAGCGGCAGCAGAAAGGTAAAAAGCCCCTGGATCGCCGCCGGAAAGACGTTCAAAGGATATTTCACAAACTCCCGGCAGGTCTGCACCAGCACTGCAATATCCTCCCCCTGGACGATCCAGAAATTCAGGAAATTAAAGATAGCATAAATGCCGGAATTTACCATAGTTCCAAAGATTATATATTCCACCAGGATCAGCGCCTCATACAGACCCACCTGGAGATGCAGCTGCAGGGCCGCCCACACAAAGATCCCCACATAAATGATCAGGGATAAAACCGCCTGAAAATGGGTGACCTGTCCCAGCACCTGCAAAAACACCGGCGCCGGACGGGTCAGAAATACATCCAGCTCTCCGCGCCGCATCATGTGATCCATGCCCCACACATTGTCAAAAAATGCCTGGCCAATAGCCTCGATCACTGCACACATGGAAAACAAAATGCAGACTTCGTAAACATTCCAGTTTCCCATGCCGCCTGTCACTCCTACGATCGCCAGGATTCCCACAAACCCGGAAGCCTCCCGCACCAACATGGAGATCAGCAGGATCACCGTATCCGCCGGATACTGAGTCATCGTAAGAAATCCGACCCGCAGGTAGGCCCGCCACAGCTGCAGGCAATAACTCACTCTCTTCATCTTCGTTATCCTCCCTGCACCACGACTTTTTTAATCGCTTTCTGGTAAAAGGCCATTACCAGCACGCCCAGCAGTACGCACCATACCACCTGCAGGCCGATAAAGGACACCGCCTCCTGGATGGAATATTTTCCAAGATAGGTGTAGACCGGCACGGTCACCATCCCCGCAAAGGGCAGGTAGTCCAGGACTCTCGCCACACTCTCCGGAAAAAGGAAGAGAGGCACCACGCCGCCCGACAGGATGGATAAAAGGGCGCTCTTGGTAAATGCAAGGCCATAGGTATTCAGGGTGAAGAAGGACACTATTCCCACCGCCACCTCGATCCAGAAGAGAATCCCGATGGATACCAGCACGCTGACAAAAAACAGCAGAAATTCCACTACTCCCGCCGGTCCGCAGCCGCCCAAGAGCAGCGTTCCCAGGATCCCGATGGGGATGCCCTTAAACAACAGGAAGAAGAAAAATTCTCCCAGCCGTTTCCCGAACAGATTAAACGCCAGATGGATCGGACGCAGAAGCTCCACCACAATATTTCCCTTATAGACCCATTCCGCGAACTCTTTGTTGATTCCGCCCGAAAACTGGGAGGAAAGCGTCCGGGAAAGAACCACATAAGTGGTCATCTGCACCGCGGTAAATCCATGCAGCTCCTCTCTGGACATAAACACATATTTCCAGAGGAAGTAGTAGATCAAAATTGACACCGCCGTACCGAATATATTAAACCAGAATGCCTTAATATAGGCGAATTTCGTCTGAAACGCCACGCGGATCAGACAGTAAAGTTTCTCCATTGCCTTACCCCCTTCAAGTTGTCATTTCATAGTCATAGCAGGCAGAGACCCGTTATAAAAACAGCCCCAGAGATTTGATCCTCTGGGGCCATACCTTCATATTGGTTTATTTTAACCTTTAATACCGGATTGTGCAACACCTTCGATAAACTGTTTCTGGAAGATGAAGAACAGTACGATCAGCGGCAGCACCGCCATAACGGCGCCGGCCATCTGCATCGGATACTGGGTCGTGTACTGTCCGCGCAGTGTGGAAAGTGCAGGACCAAGTGTCATCTTGTCTGTAGAAGTGTTGACGATCAGTGGCCACATAAAGTCATTCCATGCGAACTTCGCAGTGAAGATCACCAGGGCCACGATACCCGGTTTTACCAGCGGCAGCATGATCCGTCCAAAGATCTGATAGCGGCTGCATCCGTCCAGAACCGCCGCCTCTTCCAGTTCTTTGGAAGCGACATAAAGAACTGGCGCAGCAGGAAGGTTCCGAATGCACTGAACAGGTTTGGAAGGAACAGCGCCGGGATGGTA
>NZ_CAWVHE010000017.1:0-15621 GCF_963929015.1 uncultured Merdimonas sp. | reverse complement strand
CACTAGATCGCGTGTTACGTATAAAGACGGTGACGGGCAGATTGTAGAAGGCATTCCAGCGAAAGCGGGTACGTATACAATTGAAGCGAAGTTTCTGGGAAATGAAACGTATAGTGCATGTCAACAGACGGCAGAATACACAATAGAACTTCCGGATTTGATCACTCTTTCTGTCGAATCTAAAGTTTATGATGGACAGCCTGCGACTGTTAGTTATGATGTGGATTATGACGGTTCCTATAGTGTAGAGACACATTATACCGGTACGGTTCCTTACGCGGCAGAGATCACCAGTGTATATGATAGTGATGAAGCTCCTATTAAACCGGGACGGTATAAGTTGACTTTAACGGTAAGGGATGAAGAAGGAACCCCTATCAGCAGAAAAGCCCAGGATTTTGAGATTTCTTTTAAGTCTACTACAATATCAAATCATGATACGAATGATTACCCGGGAGCAATGCCTTATTATAATAATAAAACGATTGTTTTTACCGGAGAGGGATTTACAGCTGATGAGCAGGAAGAATTTGAAACATTGGCTAAACAGTATATTGATTACTTCCGAAATACAGAGCCATATAAAGAAGCAGATCTGTATTTTAA
The DNA here is from genome assembly GCF_963929015.1 of uncultured Merdimonas sp. NCBI lineage: Bacteria > Bacillati > Bacillota > Clostridia > Lachnospirales > Lachnospiraceae > Merdimonas > uncultured Merdimonas sp. The sequence goes on along the minus strand of NZ_CAWVHE010000017.1, from coordinate 15,015 downwards.
TTATCATACAGTGGAAGCGGTTTCTGATCAGTCGGGAATAGGAAAGGTACCCTCAGAGAACAGTTATTTCCGTCTTTCTTATGACAAGAATGGAAAAATAGTTTCAGAAGATGGAGACTATCCGACTCAGGGGGCAATGTATATAGGAAATAATGTGATTACTTCATATTACAAAGCGACTATAGTGATTGTAAATGATAAAAATGTGAAGGAAGGGGCAACCGTTACAAATAAACGTTTTACTGTGTATGCAACACCCGATGAAGCAGGAATGGAGTATGCGGCAAGCGAGTTGTTGAATTACTTTACTTCACAGCCGGAAGGATACAGAGCTTCTACAGAGGAAGAAAAAGAGGCACAGAGACTGGAATTTTTAAAAGCGCTGTACTATACCTGGTATGGGACAGATTATGCGCCGATATTGAGTCGGGCTTATGATGAAACATTCATAGAAACCGGAGAACCGATTGATTTATCATCTTATTTCCATGCTTATGTATTAGATAAGGAAATACCCAATATTGCATTTCAAATGACTTATTATGCGGATGATAACGGACAACCAGGCGAACAACTAAAAGAGGCGCCTTCAAAGGCTGGCACATATTATGCTCAGGCTGAATTTATTCCGGAAGGAGGAGCCTGGACACAGGAAGTTACGGTAGAAGGAGCAACGTATAATATTCCACTTTCCAGAGGGTGGACAACATACGTGATTCAGCCAGAAAAAACTGAAGAGGGATCGGGGGGATCGGCGGAAGGAGATCCCGGAGATGCAGATGATCAGCAAAATATAAATAAACCTGTTTCAGATAAAAATATCGTTTCAGATAAGAATAACGTGAACAGGGTAAAAACAGGAGATTCCTATCATTTGGCTCTTTACTCGATACTTTTTGTTGGATCAATGTTAGTTGTTGGAACAGTGCTTTTGAAAAAGCGTAAAAGATAAGATAAAAATATTTTTAATAGAAAATTTCCAAATGTTTTAAAAACGGAGAGGCGAATAATATTATTTGTCTCTCCGTTTTTTTGCACATAGAAAACAACATTTCCCTCATGTAAAACTCCCTTTTATGCAAAAACTGTTGATTTTCAAATTGAAATAGATAAAATAAAGCATAGCTTAAAGGAACGGCAAAGAAAAGTAAAAAGAAAGAAGGAATGAGAGATGGAAAAGAAAAAGAAATTTTCAATATCTCTGACCACGCAGATTCTGATCGCGACAGTCGGAGGTATCGTATTCGGCGCACTGATAGGACCGTGGGCAGAGAATCTTAAGTTTATCGGAGACATTTTCTTAAGACTGATCCAGATGTCTGTTGTGCTTCTGGTTATGTCTTCTGTAGCAGCTGCAGTAGGCGGCGGCGACGGAAAAGACGTCGGAAAGATGGGCGTGCATACGATCAAATGGATCGTGTTCTTTACAGCGATCGCCGCTGTGCTGGGTGTGGTTTTGTCCATGCTGGTAAAACCGGGACTTGGCATTGACCTCTCCGGAGCAGAAGAAGTAACAGAGACGGCAGTAGAGGCCGCGTCCCTTCAGGATACCCTTTTGAACTTTGTTCCTACAAACGTAGTGGAATCTATGGCTGATGGATCCATGGTGCCGTGTATCGTATTTGCGATCTTCTTTGGCGTGGCCATGGGAGCCTACACCCGCCAGAGCGGAAACCGCAACATGGCAGACTGGGTGATCGGCTTAAATAAAGTCATTACCAATATCATCAAAACAGTTATGTACATTGCCCCGATCGGTATCTTCTGCCTGCTGGCAGACGTAGCCGGATCCACAGGATTTGCAGTGATCATCCCGATGGCTAAATTCCTGGGAGTGCTCCTGATCGGCGATGTGATCCAGTTTTTGATCTACGGACCGATCACAGCGGTACTTTGTGGCGTCAATCCATTTAAGATGCCGAAGAAATTCGGCAAAATGTCCCTGATGGCAGTCACCACCACATCCGGCGCGATCTGCCTTCAGACAAAAATGGAAGACGCAGTCACCAAATTCGGCGTCAGCCGTAAAGTGGCAGACTTTACAGGACCCATTACCATGTCCATGAACAGCTGCGGCGCAGCCATGTGCTATGTAACCGCCATCTTCTTCATGGCACAGTCCACAGGAATCGAAATGACGGTATACCAGATGGGAATGGCAATCCTTCTGTCCTGCCTGATGTGCATGGGAACCATTTCCGTACCGGGCGGCTCCGTGATCGTGTACACCTTCCTGGCATCCTCGCTGGGGCTTCCGATGGACAGCATCGCAGTCCTAATCGGAATAGATTGGTTCGCAGGAATGTTCCGTACACTGATGAACGTAGACGTAGATGTCATGGTAGGCATGCTGGTAGCCAAGAAGCTTGGCGAACTGGATCTGGATGTCTACAACGACAAAAAAACCGTCGCTTACGAATAAGCCAACCATTTCCTAACAAATCATACATAAATGGGGGACGGGGGATTTCTGGAAATCCCCCGTCCCCCATTTATGTTTTCCACATTTTATCCACAGGTATTATCCACATCCTGGGGATTTGTGGTATGATAGTTCCAGGTATGTGTGTCCGGGAGGGTGGAAAGTATGAGGATTCACATGGAGAGTTTGCTTTTTGAGGTGATTTTGAATATTGCGCTGCTTGTGCTGGTGGCGACTCTGCTGTCGAAGGTGCAGCTGATCCAGACGATTATCTCGCAGGAGCGGCGAAGCGGCGCGGGCCAGGTGTTTCTGTCGGTGGTCTTTGGCGCGGTGATCGTTCTGTCTGTGTACACAGGGATCGATATGGACGGCTACAATATGAACACCCGCGTGATCGCCGCGATTGCGGCCGGGATCCTTGGCGGTCCGCTGGTGGGGATGTACGCCTCCATGATCGGGGCGGTCTATATCTATTTTTTTGCGGGGCCGGCGGCTTTTGCGATGGCGTCCGCCTTCTCCACGGTTCTGTTCGGGCTTCTGGGAGGGGGATTCTACCCGTATTTTCAGCGTGGAAAATGGAAATACAGAGACCTGTTTTTCCTGACCTGCTTTGCGGAGATCTGCGATCTTGTGATTATTCTGCGGATGGTCAGTCCTTTTTCCCTGGCTCTTGCCACCGTGCAAAAGGCCGGAATCCTGATGACGTTGATGAATGCGGCGGGTATTCTCCTTTTCATCTCCAGTTTCAACAATATTTTTATCCGGCAGGATATTGAGAGCAGCCGTCAGCTGCAGATGGCGTCGGAACTTGGCCGGCGCTGCATCCCGCTTCTTGGCAACGGTCTTGAGGATGAAGCGAATATGAAGGAGCTGGTGTCGGTGCTTCTGGAAGCCAGCGGCTGGACAGGCGTGATCCTGACGGACCGGGAGCGGATCCTGGCATGGAAGCAGCAGCCGGATGACAGCGGCGGGGAGGAAACCATCTGGCCGGGAGAACTTCCGGGAAGAAAAGGAAAATCCCCGGGCAGAGCGCAGGAAGAAGGCCTGCCGGAGCTTCCGGATCTGGACGGTATCCCGGAGATCGGGCTTGCCGCCATGAAGAAGGGGGAACTGGAAATCGCCTACAAGGTGCCAAAATCCAGCGCCTGGTACGAATGGATGCGGGAGTATTCCATGATCGCGGCGCCCTTTACGATTGAAAAGGAGGCCATCGGCTGTCTGATCGTGTGGACGAAAAGACAGTGGGTTTTCCGCCAGAGCGATGTGGAACTTCTGCAGAACCTGGTACAGATCGCATCCGCCCAGATTGCCATGTCGGAACTGGAGCGGCAGAGGCTTCTCCGCCAGCAGGCAGAGTTCAAGGCGCTGCAGTTCCAGGTGAACCCGCATTTTCTTTTCAATGCCCTCAATACGATTTCCTACGTGTGCAGGGAAAATGCGGACAGAGCCCGGGAGCTCCTGATCACCCTTGCAAATTATTTCCGCTACAATCTGAATGAAGGAAAATATATGGTGCCTATGGCAGGAGAGCTGGAGCATGTCCGCAATTATCTGGAGATTGAAAAAGCCCGCTTTGAAGATAAGCTGGAGGTTTCCTATGATCTGCCGGAGCAGATGGATATCCGGATCCCGACCCTGATCCTGCAGCCGCTGGTAGAAAATGCGGTCCGCTACGGGATCAGCCCGGACGGAAGGCGCCGGGTTCATATCAGCGTGCAGGAAACAGAGGAAGCGTATCAGGTATCTATCCGGGATCAGGGCAGAGGATTTCCTCAGGAGGTGCTGGACAAACTTAAGAAAAATGAGCCTTTTGGGGGAAGTATCGGTCTTCGGAATGTAAACCAGAGGATGAAGAAGGCTTACGGGGAATCCCTTGGGCTTGATATTGTAAGTTCCCCGGAAGGAAGTTGTGTTACGTTAAGGTTTTTAAAGGAAAAGGAAGAGGAGAAAGAACGTGAGAATAGCGGTAATTGATGACGAGAGACCGGCCAGAGGCGAATTGATCTGGCAGCTGCGGGAACTGCTGGGAGACGTGGACTTTGCAGAAGGCGATTCCGGCGCCGCGGCGCTTGGACTTGCAGGAGAAGGAAAATATGACCTGTTTTTCCTGGACATCAATCTGGGAGACATCAGCGGGACTGATCTGGTGCAGGCCATCCGGTCGATGCAGCCCGAGGCGGGCATTATCTTCGTGACGGCTTATTCCGAGTATGCAGTGACGGCATTTGAACTGGGAGTGGACGACTATGTGCTTAAACCTTACGAAAAAGAGAGGATCCGGAAAGTTCTTTCCCGCTGCCTGTCCTCCGATGCTCCGGACGAAAAAAGAGAAAAGCCGCATCCAAAGAAGATCGCCATCAATACAGAAGGAAAAACCATCTTTGAAAATGCAAAGGATCTGGTGTTTCTGGAGACCTGCCGCCGGGGATGCCTCATTCATGCGGCCGGCAGGGAATATTATGACAGCCGGGGGATCGGCGATTTTGAGAAACGTCTGGAGAGCCTGGAAAATGTCTCCTTTTTCCGCTGCCATAAAAGCTATCTGATCAATCTGGAAAAAGTCAAGGAAGTATTTCCCTGGGGAAATAACAGTCTGGGACTGAAAATGGAAGGCTATGAAGGGACGGTCATCCCTGTCGGACGAGAAAAGACGAAGATACTGAGAAGCCGGATGGGCTGGTAAGTGAATAAAATAGAAAACGCTGTATGCCGGCTTTTCGGGATACAGCGTTTTTATATGCCGTTTACAAAGGTATCGAGGACATGAGGCAAAAGCCTGTCGCTATATTCGCAGAGGGAATATTTTCCCCGGTACAGCGCCCAGTCATAGAGGATGGCCCGCTCATACATGGCGTAGATCTTCATCAGTTCTTTCGCAGTACTGGTGTTTTTAAACTCACCGCTTTTTAAGCCGTCTTCCAGGATCTCGGTGATCCATTTGAAATAAAAACGCTTGCTGTCGGCCAGCGATTTTTTGTCCTTTGTCACCAGCTGGGAAGAATAGAGAAATGCCAGAAGGCTGATGTCCACACTGGTTTCGATCATGTAAAACAACTCGTGATTCAGGTGGAGAAGCTTATCATAGGCGGACATATCCGGATCAATAGAAGCGGAGAGCTCCTCGTACTTTTCGTCAAACAAGTAGGACAACGAGTTCAGCAGGGATTCTTTTCCTTTAAAATAGTGGTAAAAGGTTCCCTTGGAGGTCCTGGATGCATTGATGATATCTTCCACGGTTGTCTGTTCGTATCCTTTTTTGTAGAAAAGATTCCATGCAGCCTTTACGATCCTACTCTTGGTAGAGATTCTTTTTCTCGGCATCCCGGTCGTCACCTCTTTCGGATAAAAATAAAAAGCAGGGGCGGATCAGTAGTCCTGATCCGCTCCTGTTTCTAAGCTGTTTTATACAAGTCTGTGTGCTGATCAGAAGATTAGCCTACCTGGAAACCATATTTCAACGGATCGGTCGGATCGATCAGGTAGGTAGCAACACCTGTCAGGTAAGCGCTTCCTGTGATCATCGGGATTACTGCGTCATAGTCAGCAACCTTTGTGGTCTCTTTGATCACACCTTTGAAGATGCTTCCCATAAAGCTCTCATAACGGAACTCTTCGCCAACTTTGATCTCTCCCCAGTGATGCAGGGTAGCAAGTTTTGCGCTGGTACCGGTTCCGCACGGAGAACGGTCAGCCATAGCGTCGCCGAAGATAACTACGTTTCTAAGATCTGCCTTGTCCGGGTTCGGAGTCGGTCCGTAGAACTCAACAAGGTCTACGCTGTCAATGTCAAGCAGCGGATGTTTTACCGGGATCTCTTTGCTGATAGCGTCCAGGATCTGCATACCAAGTTTCTGGTAAGCCGGAACACTCTTGGCGTTGATCTCGCCGATGTCAAGCTGTGTGGTGTCTACCAGTGCGAAGAAGCTTCCGCCGAAGGAAATGGTGAATTTGATCTCTTTTCCGTCGATGGTCACGCTCTGGTTCTCTTTGTATACGAATGCCGGTACATTGGTAAGAGTTACGCTTTCAACCTTGCCGTCTTTTACGATAGCCTTGGTGCGGATCAGTCCTGCAGGAGCGTCAAGAACTACTTCGTTCTCTCCTTCATGAGACTCTACCAGACCAGCCTCGATCGCAACGGTAACAGCGCCGATGGTGCAGTGTCCGCACATGTTCAGGTATCCGCCTGTGTCCATGAACATTACGCCGAAGTCTGCTTCCTTATTAACAGGCTCGCAGAGAAAAGCGCCGAACATATCGTGATGTCCTCTTGGCTCAAACATCAGAGCGGTACGAACATTGTCGTAGTTTTTCTCCATCCATTTTTTCTTCTCGATCATGGTGCTTCCTTCTGGCTCCGGGAAACCTCCGATGACCATACGGCAGAACTCGCCTTCAGTATGTGCGTCAACAACCTGAAGAGCTGCCTCAAAGCGGTCAAAATTAACCTTTGCTTCTAACTTCATAATAATGTCCCTCCTTAAATATTTTTCATGAAGTTACTTATAGAAAAAAACTATAAGGTTTTATAAAAACACGTAAAAAACCTCCCCTGGTTTTTCTTGTGTCTTTTTCCTTTGTGGATTTTAAAGGGCCAGAACGATAGTTTTTTAACAAATAGACTGCGTTCTAGTACCGCGTTCAGTTCTTTAGTTTTATTATGGGGGAAAGAGGTTGAAAAGTCAATGCTTTTTTGCTATTATAAAAATGAACAAAAGTGTTGAAATCTGCGAGAATTTGTGTTATGGTATTTGGGCATAGATGGGGGTAGATGGGTGACTGGTGTGCCTCCTAGTCTTCAAAACTAGTGTGGGGCGTTAAGAGCGTCCCGGGTGGGTTCGATTCCCACATGCCCTCGCCAGAAAAGACCTTTTTGCTGTTAAAAAAATAGCAAGATGTTCCTATAGATAATTTTTATAAAACAAGATGTTGTGGAATAAGTAAGGAGACTGTGAAGTTTCGTTTTTACTTATAAAAAAGAAAAAGGAGATATGTGTCATGGGAAATGTACAAATTTTATTGCGTCAGCACGTTGGTGCGCCATGTGCACCCTGTGTTGAGGTTGGGGCGGACGTAAAAAAAGGTACACTCATCGCGACCCCCACAGGACTTGGAGCAAATATTTTCTCCAGTGTCTATGGCAAGGTCACAGAGATCACCGACGACAGGATCATCATTGAGCCTGCTGCAGAGCAGCCGGATGAATTTGTTCCGATCGATGTTCCGGAAGATGCCAGCAAGCTGGACATGGTGAAGGCTGCAGGTATCGTCGGCATGGGCGGAGCAGGATTCCCCACCGGTGTAAAGCTTAACATCAACCTTGCGGAGACACCGCTTGCAGAGCTGGATCCGGAGATTAACCCGGAACTGCCGGCTGATTTCAAACTGGAGCACAGCTATATCCTGGTAAATGCAGCTGAGTGCGAGCCGGGACTGGAGCATAACATCAAGCAGCTGGTTGAGCAGACGGATAAAGTAATCCGCGGCGTGAAATACTGTATGGAGATGACTCATGCAGACAAAGCGATCTTTGCTATTAAGAAGAAACATCACGACGCGATCAAGCATCTGGAGGCAGCGCTGAAAGACGAGGCAGACATCTCCATGCACTTCCTGGCAGACATCTACCCGATGGGCGAGGAGCGTGCGGTAGTAAGAGAATGTCTGGGTGTCAACCTTCTGCCGACACAGCTTCCTTCTGCAGCAAGATCTGTAGTTGTGAATCTGGAGACCGCAGCCAAGGTAGCAGAGGCGATCGATGAGAAGAAGCCCTGCATCACCAAGAACCTGACAGTACGCGGAAAATTAAACGGCGGAAATGCAGCACATGTATTCATGGACGTGCCGGTAGGCGTAAGCGTCGGCGAACTGATTGAAAAGGCCGGCGGCATTGATGGAAAATACGGCGAGATCGTAATGGGCGGAGCCTTTACAGGCAAGTCCACTACAGTAGAAGAGCCGATCACCAAGACGACAGGCGGTATCCTGGTGAGCGTAGAGTTCCCGGATCTTCACGGCGCAAACGTAGGACTCTTAGTCTGTGCATGCGGCGGAAGCGAAGACCGTATGCGCGAGATCGCAGAGAAGATGAACGGCAAGGTCGTATCTGTATGCAGATGTAAACAGGCGATCGAGAGCAAGCCGGGCGCACCGCTCAAGTGCCTGCGTCCTGGAAACTGTCCGGGACAGGTAAAGAACAACCTGCAGTTTAAGAAAGATAAATGTGAATACATCATTATCGGAAACTGCTCAGACTGCTCCAACACAGTTATGGCATCCGGTCCGAAGATGGGACTGAAGGTATTCCATCAGACAGACCACGTTATGAGAGCAGTGGGACATCCTCTTTACAGAACACTGAAGATTTCCAAAGAGGTTAGTCAGGACATCGATTTCTAATATCGGTATTGCTGTCGCGGGCAGCCAGGATGAAAGGCCCCCGATTCTTTTGTCCAGGGAGAAAGAGAGGACTCCCCGGCGGTCCTGCGGCTGTTATATACAAACAAAGCCCGGAAGGGTGGACTTAAGCAAACCTAACAAGGAGGGAAAACAATATGTCAATCACAGCTGAAACAGCGAAAGCTCATGCACATGATCCTGCGGTTCTTTGCTGCAGAGCCGAAGCTGGCATCACAATTGAACCTGCGAATCTGGAAGATCCGGCGATCTTTGATGATTTGGTAGATTCAGGATTATTAAGCCTCGATGGATGCCTTACCATCGAAGAAGTTTTGGGAGCAAAGCTTACAAAAACTTGTGATTCTCTTTGCCCGTTAACAGCAGATGTACTGGACGGAGTAAAAGCACCGAGCGCACCGGCAGAGGAAGAAGAGGAAGCAGCTCCGGAGGCTCCTGCAGCACCGGCACCGGTTGCACCGGCAGCACCGGCAGCAGGCGGAGTTCTTAAGATCCACATCGGAGAAGGAAAGGATATCGACCTTGAGATCCCGGTTGGAGCACTTGGAGCAGGCGGCGCAGCAGCAGTTCCGGTACCGGCTGGCGCTGAAGTTGCAGCAGGCGCAGCAGCACCGGCAGCAGAAGCTGGCGAGGAGAAAGTCGTAAGAAGCCTGACAAGAAAGCACTTCAACATCACAGAAGTTAAGAGAGGACCTGAGACCAAGATCGAGGGAACTACTCTTTACATCCGTGAAGGCATTGAGCAGGAAGTTATCGACAATCAGGAACTGGTTAAAGATTTCCACCTGGAGATCATCACTCCTGAGAACTATCACACCTATTCTGAGACCATCATGGACGTTCAGCCGATCGCTACAAAAGAAGGCGACGCTGACCTTGGTACAGGTGTAACAAGAGTTCTGGACGGCGTTGTAATGATGCTGACCGGTACAGACGAGGATGGAGTTCAGATCGGTGAGTTCGGTTCTTCCGAAGGATACCTGGATGAGAACATTATGTGGAACCGTCCGAGCTGCCCGGATAAAGGCGAGATCTTTATCAAAGGTAACATCGTGATCCAGGAGAAGACCAACATGGAGCGTCGTGGACCTATGGCTGCCCACACCGCTTTTGATGTGATCACTCAGGAGATCCGTGAAGTGATGAAAGAACTGGATGAGAGCCTGGTAGTTGATACAGAGGAACTGAAACAGGTTCGTCGTCCTGGCAAGAAGAAAGTTGTTATCGTTAAGGAGATCATGGGACAGGGAGCTATGCATGATAACTTCATCCTTCCTGTAGAGCCTGTAGGAATCCTTGGCGCAAGAGCAAACGTAGACTTAGGAAATGTTCCGGTATGCGTATCTCCGCTGGAGGTTCTGGATGGATGTATCCATGCTCTGACCTGTATCGGACCTGCTTCCAAGGAAATGTCCAGACATTACTGGAGAGAGCCTCTGGTTCTGGAAGCTCTGCATGATCCGGAAGTTGACCTTTGCGGCGTTGTATTCGTAGGAAGCCCGCAGATCAACGCTGAGAAATTCTATGTATCCAAACGTGTCGGACACACTGTAGAGATGATGGACGTAGACGGAGCTTTCGTTACAACAGAAGGTTTCGGAAACAACCACATCGACTTCGCAAGCCATATCGAGCAGATCGGTATGAGAGGAGTTCCGGTAGTAGGTATGTCCTACTGTGCAGTACAGGGCGCGCTGGTTGTTGGTAACAAGTACATGACCTACATGGTTGACAACAACAAGTCCGAGTCCGGTATCGAGAACGAGGTTCTTGGCTGCAACACCCTTTGCGAAGAGGATGCGATCCGTGCACTGGCTATGCTGAAGACAGCTATGGCTGGAGAAGAAGTAAAGGCTGCTGAGAAGAAGTGGAATCCGAACGTAAAATCTACCAACGTAGAGCTGATCGAAGCTGCTTACGGCAAGAAGGTTGAGCTTGTTGAGAACGAGCAGTCTCTGCCGATGAGCCAGAAGCGTAAGGAAAAATACGACTAATTAAGAAGGCAGTTACATGAATAACGAACGATTGCATTATGGTGACAAGATCATTTATATGGAAGGCGTTGTAGTAGATGTTGACGACTGCAGTATCAGCGTCGACCTGAAAGGACGCCTGGGGTTCTTCAAAGCGCCGAAGCGGATGTTCATCTGTGACACAGAGCCGAAAGTAGGCCAGGAGATCGGATGGAACATGAGCTTTCCGGAGCAGCTTGGACCGGAAATAAATGAGAAATATGTCAGCAATATCGAAAAAGAACGGCGCAAACAAGAAGAAATGCGCACTCGTTTGGATAATAAGGAGGTCTAAAAATGAGTTTAACGGTTGTTAAAGGTTTACAATCAGAAATCTTCGTACCTATTACTCCGCCGGCAGTATGGACTCCTGTAACAAAAGAGCTGAAAGACATGTCTATCGCTCTTGCGACAGCAGCAGGTGTTCATAAGAAATCCCAGGAAAGATTCAATCTTGCTGGTGACTTCACCTGGAGAAAAATTGAAAACACCACACCATCAAGTGAACTGATGGTATCCCACGGCGGATATGATAACAGTGATGTTAACAAAGACATCAACTGTATGTTCCCGATCGACAGAATCCATGAGCTGGCTGCAGAAGGCTTCATCAGAGCCTGCGCACCGGTACACGCCGGATTCATGGGCGGTGGCGGAAACCAGGAGAAATTCAAAGGTGAAACTGGACCGGCTATCGCACAGATGTTCAAAGAAGAGGACGTAGACGCAGTCATCCTCACCGCTGGCTGAGGAACCTGCCACCGCTCTGCAGTATTGGTGCAGAGAGCGATTGAAGAAGCTGGAATTCCTACTATTATCATTGCAGCTCTTCCTCCGGTTGTTCGTCAGACCGGTACTCCTCGTGCAGTTGCTCCGCTGGTTCCTATGGGAGCTAACGCTGGTGGACCGCACAATGTTGAACAGCAGACACAGATCGTAAAAGCAACTCTTGAGCAGCTGATCAAGATCCAGACTCCTGGAACTATCGTACCGCTGCCGTATGAGTATGTAGCTAAGATCTAAGGAAATGTTTGGAAAGGGCAGATGATCTTCATCTGCCCTTCTTTTATAAAAGCAGGAGGTGAACGATTTGGCAGAAAAAGAAATCGATTTGAGACGTCTCGTGATCAAGGCTTTCCATATGACAGATGTGGAATTTGGCGAGCATAATGATATTACCGTGGACGGACATATGACAGTCAGCAAAGAAATGCTGGATGAGCTTGTTGCCAAAGAAGAACATATTGAAAAGATCGATATTCAGATCATTAAACCAGGCGACCATGACCGGTGGACCAATACCATCATGGATATCATCCCGATCTCCACAAAGGTGCTGGGAAAACTGGGCGAGGGCATCACACATACGATCACAGGCGTGTACGTCATGCTGACAGGCGTGGACGTAAACGGAAAACAGTGCCATGAATTTGGCTCCTCTGAAGGAAATCTGAAGGATCAGCTGTATCTGAACCGCGCGGGAACACCGGGGGACAATGATTATATCATTTCCTTTGACGTGACACTGGCGGCGGGTATGGGACAGGAACGGCCGGGTCCCACAGCGGCACACCGCGTCTGCGATGAGTTTATCCAGACCTACCGTGAGAAACTGAAGAAGTTCAAAGGCGAAAAATGTACGGAGCGTCATGAATATCATGATATCGTAAGACCTGGAAAGAAACGTGTCCTGATTGTAAGACAGGTGGCCGGACAGGGTGCGATGTATGACACCCACCTGTTCTCAAATGAGCCGTCTGGTGTTGAAGGAGGACGTTCAATCATAGATATGGGCAATATGCCGATCCTGATCACTCCGAATGAGTACAGAGACGGTATTATCCGCTCTATGCAGTAGGAGGTGTAAGATATGGGTATTGGACCATCGACAAAAGAAACGACATTGCATCATTTCCGGGATCCGCTGCTGGAAGTAGTGGCTGCTGATACGGACCTGGACCTGATGGGTATTATCATTGTGGGAACGCCGGATGATAATAAAGATAAGCTGCTGGTGGGCACCAGAACCGCCGTATGGGCAGAAGCTATGCGTGCGGACGGTGTGATCCTTTCCTCTGACGGATGGGGCAACAGCGACGTGGATTACACAAATACCTGCGAACAGCTGGGGATCCGCGGGATTCCGGTGACAGGCCTGAATTTCAGCGGTACGGTGGCACAGTTTGTGGTAGTCAACGATTATCTGGACGGCATCATCGACATCAACAAGAGCGAGGACGGTACAGAGACCAATGTCGTAGGAGAAAATAACATGGTAGAACTGGACTGCCTGAAGGCAAAAGCCCTTCTGAAGCTGAAGATGCGCCAGATGGAACAGAAGAGAAATCAGTAGATCACAGATCAGATAAAGAAAAGGCACGACATCCGAAATGTCGTGCCCTTTCTTTTTGGTATGTCATTGAGAGGTTTTCCTCGTTGCATTGCAGTTTTGTTTCATATACAAAGCTGGGGAATGCTTCTCTTGGATTAAGAGATGTATATATCAATTGGAGTTTACCCTTGCAGGATCACTTTTGGGGGAAATGATCGGCTCAGGCTAAACTGCAAATACAACCGAAATCATATCTTAAACGGGTGTGCTGTTTAAGATGGTATAAATATACCCACCCGTTTTTTTTACTGTCAAGGCGATGCGTGGAGAAAAAATAATTTTGTATATATTGGGTAGTAAAATTACATATTTATGCAAAAATCTGTACACTTTAACGAAGCGGACTGGTAGCAGTTTAACGCAGTAACGTATACAAGGGCAGTTTTTGAATTAATAGTAGGAAAAAAGAGGAAGATATGGTACAATAACCATGATATGCACCGGCAGATCTGCGAAAGGTGCAATACTAGAGACGGAGGATAATGAGAGGCAGATGGACAATCAACAAATACAGGAAACGGCGGATCCGCGCAGAGAATTATTACCGGGTGCATGTGCGAAGAGATACGGCGCTGATGATGACATTTATCAAATTCCAGAACCGTGTCAGCCATCCGAGGGTCACGTTTAATCTGGTGGTTACAGGAATCCTTCTGGCGCTGGTTCCGACGCTGGTGGAAAACCTGGCGATGCCGGGAGTGATCGTCAGCTACGGGGTAGGCGCCCTGCTGATCCTGACCGGGCTGTTCCGCCAGTACCTGACGCTTTCCATGATGAGAAATAATCCGGAGGTCAAAGAAAACGAAGAGATCACCTATTATTTCGGAAACGCCGGCATCCGGGCAGTCAGGGACGGACAGGAAGAGAATATGGGATTCTACAAGGCTGTGTACAGGGTCTGGGAAGACGAGAAGACCTTTTATGTGGGGATGAATGAAGACGATCTTCTGATTCTGCCAAAAGACCGTTTTGAGGAAGGAAGCGCAGAAGACTTCCGGGAGTTCCTGCTGGATAAGAGCGGAGCGGATTACCGGTGGAAGCCGCTGGGGCTTGTGAACCGGTGGAAGGATTTCCTGACACAGACGAAGAACCGGATCACCTACCTGCAGATGGAAGCACGTGAACGGGACCGGAATCAAAAAGGGAAAAAGTAAGGGAGTTCGTATCATACGAACTCCCTTGATTCATTTCTGTATTTTATTATGTGTGCTGTAGGATTAAGCAGCAGACCCTTTCTTGATCGCATCGTGCAGATACAGGAAAGCGGTGATGTAAACGATGACTGCGATAACCTTTGTAAGGGTCTCCAGCGGTAAGCTGGAAACGAAAGCGTATGCACAGTAAACACCGATTGCTCCGAAGATTGCCTGTGTCCAGCAAGCAACCATGTCGTATCTTCCCTGAGCGATGAATTTCGGGCCATTACCAAATGCCATCAGGTATGCACAGGATCCCATCATAGCCGGGAATGCACATCCGGCATCCATACCAAGTGCAAGAACCATAGCCATACAAGGAGCGTAAAGACCTACACCGATACTCATCAGAGCGCCGAATACAAAGTTGCCGACAACAGCGATCACGAGTTTCACGCCGCGAAGTCCAAGCTCTGTACCAACTGTACCGAACGGTCCGATGGCCATAACCTTCATCAGGATTACAGTAGCCAGGATAAAGAGACCTATGAACAGCGCGTAACGAACTTTCTTACGGTCGAACTTGGTTACGATGTCAGCCATTACGAAAGATCCAACTACAGAAGCTACGATCAT
>NZ_CAWVHE010000016.1:0-40063 GCF_963929015.1 uncultured Merdimonas sp. | reverse complement strand
CACTAGATCGCGTGTTTCCCGGAGTTTACAAGCCATGTGTGTCCGGCCCTCTGCGAGGCTGCCTGTACCTGCGGGCTGAACGGGGATCCGGTGAGTACGAAAGACAATGAGAAAGCCATCATTGAGACTGCCTGGGAAAAAGGCTGGGTAACGCCAAAGATCCCGCCTGTTCGCACCGGAAAGAAGGTCGCGGGTGGTGGGAAGCGGCCCATCCGGGCTTGCGGCTGCGCAGGAACTGAACCGGAAAGGCCATCAGGTCACCGTATATGAGAGAAGGGACCGGGTGGGAGGACTCCTCCGCTACGGGATCCCCAATATGAAACTGAGAAATCCCTGATCGACCGGAGAGTGCGCTGATGGAAGCGGAAGGGGTTGTTTTCCAGACCTCTGTGGACGTGGGAAAAGACGTGAAAGCAAAGGATCTTCTGAAGGAATATGACCGGGTGGTCCTGGCCTGCGGGGCGTCCAACCCAAGGGATATCAAGGTGCCGGAAGAGACGCAGGGAACATTGCCTTTGCCGTAGATTTCCTGACTTCCGTGACCAAAAGCCTTCTGGATTCGGATCTGAAGGACGGTTCCTTCCTCCCGGTAAAGGGAAAGCATGTGCTGGTCATCGGCGGCGGAGACACGGGCAACGACTGTGTGGGAACGGCGATCCGTCTGGGCGCAAGATCGGTCACCCAGCTGGAGATGATGCCAAAGCCGCCGGAAGAAGAACTGCCGGCAATCCCTGGCCGGAATGGCCCAAAGTTTTGAAGACCGATTACGGGCAGGAAGAGGCCATCGCCGTCTTTGGAAAGGACCCCAGGATCTATCAGACCACGGTGACAGAATTTCTGAAGGATGAGAAAGGCAATGTGGCAAAAGCCCGGATCGTCAGCCTGGAACCAAAGAAAGACGAGAAGACCGGACGGATGAACATGAGCCGGTAGAAGGGGACCCAGAAGGTGGTGGAGGCCCAGCTGGTGCTGATCGCCGCCGGATTCCTGGGAAGTCAGCCCTATGTGACCGACGCCTTTCAGAGGTGGAGCTGGACCCAAGGACCAATGTGCGCACAGAGCCCGGGGCATACCAGACCAGCGTGCGGAGTGATTACCTGCGTGGATATCCGGGGCCAGTCTCTGGTGGTGTGGGCCATCACGGAGGGAAGAAAGGCCGCGGAGGGGGGACCACGACCTGATGGGATATTAGGTACTGGGAATCGAGTCCTGGGAAGGTTGACATTTCAAACCTGCACTGCTATAATAGGCCCATAAAGGACAACGGCGTTCTTATCCGGGGAACCCCCGGGTAAGTGCGCCCTTTTTATTAACCGGTGTACGGAGAAAGGACAGGTTGGTGATGATGGGGAAATACACCAGAGAGGATATCTTACGTATGGCAGAGGAGGAAGACGTGGAATTTATCCGTCTTCAGTTTACCGATATGTTCGGTACCATGAAGAATATCGCGATCCCGTTTGGCAAGCTGGAAAAAGCCATGGACAACGAATGTGTCATCGACGCTTCTTCCATGGAAAGCTTCTACAGAAATGAAGAGGAGGACATGTATCTCCACCCGGATCTTGACACCTTCTGCATTCTGCCCTGGCGGCCCCAGCAGGGGAAGGTGGCCAGATTTATCTGCGATATCTATAAGGCGGACGGCACGCCCTACAAAGAAAGCCCCAGGTATATCCTTCAGGAGGCGGTAAAGAAAGCAAAGGAGAAAGGATATACCTTTAAGGTCAATCCGGAGTGTGAGTTCTTCCTGTTCCATACCGACGACAACGGGGCGCCCACCACGCTGACCCATGAGCGGGCGGGATTTATGGACTTAAGTCCGGTGGACCTGGGAGAAAACGCAAGGAGAGACATTGTGCTGACTCTGGAGGAGATGGGATATGAAGTGGCTTCTTCCCATCACGAGATCGCCCCGGACAGCATGAGATTGATTTTACCATGTCGGATGTGATGGAGACGGCGGATAAGCTGATGACCTTCAAGGTGGCGGTGCGGACCATCGCCAAGCGCCACGGCCTTCACGCCACGTTTATGCCAAAGCCAAAGGCTGAGGTGAACGGTTCCGGCATGCACATCAATATGGCCCTGTATCAAGACGGGAAAAATGTATTTGAAGATCCGGCTGACCGGCTGGGACTCAGCCGTGAGGCCTATGGGTTCCTGGCAGGTGTCATGGAGCATATCCGGGGTATGACGGCTGTGTTCAATCCTCTGGTGAATTCCTACAAGCGGCTGGTGCCGGATTTGAGGCGCCTTCGGATGTAACCTGGTCCGCACCCAGAGAACGGCTCTTGTCAAAGTGTGCCGGGGAATGAAAGAGGAGAAGACCATAGAACTGAGAAGCCCGGATCCGTCGGCCAATCCCTACCTGGTGTTCGCCCTGTGCCTGGAGGCAGGGATCCACGGGATGGAACAGGGGATGGAAGCCCCGCCGGAACTGGTGAAAAGTATCCGGGAACTCTCTGAGGAAGAGAAGAAGGAGCAGGGGATCCAGGCGCTTCCGGAGAATCTGAGCGTTGCGTTATTTGAGATGGAACAAGATCCCTGGGTGGAAGAGACCCTTGGAGCTTCTTTCCTGGAACATTATAAGAAGGGAAAGAGAAAAGAGTGGAAGAGTTATATGAAGCAGGTCTCCGAGTGGGAACTTGCCCAGTATTTGTACCAGATCTGACAGACTAAACTAAGAGAAAAGGCGGGAGGCAGTCTATGAGCATCATCATTGTGGCATTACCCAAGATGGAAGATGCAAAGCGGATACGGAAGATCTTGATGAGTCACGGATTTGAACATGTAGTATCCTGTACGACTGCCTCCGCAGCTTTAATCGAGGCAAACCAGCACCAGAGAGGTCTGTTCATCTGCAGCTGCCGGCTGTCGGATATGCATTACACCCAGCTTCTGGAATGCATGCCCCGGTATTTTGAGATGCTGCTGATCGGCTCCCCCAATGTGGTAAGCGCGGCAGGAGGCGGGATCATCGCCGTCACCATGCCGGTGAAGGTCTATGACCTTGTCAATACCGTGGAGATGGTCCTCCATCAGGTGGAGCGGCGGTATAAGAAGGACAAAAAAAGTCCAAAGAAGAGGAGCGAACAGGAAGAAAACTATATCCGCAACGCCAAGTATCTTCTGATGGACCGGAATCACCTGACAGAAGAAGCCGCCTACCGGTATATCCAGAAATGCAGTATGGACAACGGGACCAATATGGTGGAGACGGCCCAGATGATCCTGCGGCTGATCTGTGATGAGATTGAGTGAGTGCAAGTTATTATTATAGAGGGAAAATCGTGTAGATATGAAAAACCGCGTAGTTGAAATACGCGGTTTTTAAAATATGGAGCATACGGGATTCGAACCCGTGGCCTCAACAATGCGAATGTTGCGCGCTCCCAACTGCGCTAATGCCCCATGTCTAAAAGTATAGCACAGAAGATAAAAAAATCAAGAACTGAATTTTGGCTTCTTATTCATATTTTTTCCAAAACGAGTGATACTAATAGCAAAATCATTCAAAAGGAGAAACTTATGAAAGCAACGGGAATAGTCAGAAGGATTGATGATCTGGGTAGAGTGGTGGTCCCAAAGGAGATCCGGCGGACCCTTCGGATCCGGGAGGGAGATCCTCTGGAGATCTTTACCGACAGGGAGGGCGAGATCATCTTGAAGAAATATTCACCCATCGGAGAACTCTCGGCGTTTGCCGGGCAGTATGCGGAGAGCCTGGCCCAGACAACAGGGTGTCTGGCGTGCATCTGCGATATGGATCAGGTGGTGGCAGCGGCAGGCACAGGGAAAAAAGACCTGGCGGACAAATACATCAGCAGCCAGCTGGGAAAGATCTTAAACGAACGGACAGCGGTAATGTTTCCGGATCAGGAGCAGGCCGGCGTGCGGATCGTCAGTGAACAGGAAGTAGAATACGCAGGAGAGATCATCCATCCTGTCATCTGTGAAGGGGATGTGATCGGAGGCGTGATCCTTCTTTCCAGAGACGGGAAGAAGCCATTTACCGGTGCAGAACAGAAAGTGGCCGGATGCGCGGCAGATTTTCTGGGACGGCAGATGGAACAGTAAGATTACGACGGCTTTGTTGCGAAAAAAGAAATTGGAGAGGAATAACCGGGCCATTCCTGTCATACGTTGTGATAGACAAGGAGGGACGAGGAATGGAAAGAAAACTGCGTAGAGATACCAGGATCCTGTGGGTGCTGAAGGGACTTCTGGTATCTTACATAGTAACAGGGATCCTGCTTCTTTTGCTGGCAATGGGCTTTTATACCGGCTGGAGCTGACGGAAAAAAGCGTATCTGCGGCAGTGATCGCGGTTTATGTACTGGCCACATTTGCCGGCGGGATCGTGATTGGAAAGCTGGCAAAAGTGCGGAGGTTTCTGTGGGGGTTGCTGCTTGGCAGCAGCTACTTTCTGTTGCTTGTAGTGATTACGCTTGGAGTATATCATTCATTAAGCGCAGACACCTGGCATCTGTTCAGCACATGGATCCTGTGCACCCGGAGGAGGAATGGCGGGAGCCATGATTTCTTAAAAGGAAAGATGGGAGTCAATAAAAGTGACGGAAACGTCACTTTTTTTTGTCTGGAATAAGAAAACCTGCCAGGGTGGGGAGATAGATGGATTCAATAAATATATTGAGGAATGCGATTGGACGAGACGGCAGCGGAAGGATATAATGGGGAGAGAAGTAAGCATGCAAAAACAGGAAGGGAGAACGAAGTATGAAAGGAAGAACCCTGCTTACAGTGATGGCAGCGGCAGCAGCGGTTATGGTACTGCCTGTGAGTGTTCAGGCGAAAGAATATAACGATGTGACGCCAGGAGCCTGGTATTACAGCAATGTGTCCGAGATTGGAGAAAAAAGGGATTATGACAGGAGTCGGTGACGGCTCCAGTTTTGAGCCGGGATCGGATATCCCCCGGGCACAGTTCGCGACCGTATTATATCGTATGGCCGGAAGCCCGGATGTGGATCAGGGAGGGTACTTTCCTGATGTGCCGGCGAATCAGTGGTATTACAATGCTGTGACATGGGCTTCCCAGGCAGGAGTGGCCGGGGGCTATGACAACGGCAATTTCGGTCCCAATGACATGATCACCAGAGAGCAGATTGCTAAAATGATCTACGGATACATGGAATATATGGAGTACGATGTGTCTGTGGCGGAAGATCTTTCCGGCTTTCCGGACGGGGAAAGTGTCAGCGATTTTGCGAAAGAGTATATGGAATGGGCGGTGGCTTCCGGTGTGATCAGCGGTAAAAATGATCTGGCTACCGGAGAAAAATATCTGGATCCCCAGGCAAATGCAAGCCGGGCGGAGATTGCTACTATGATTTTAAGACTTCTGGTTCCTTTTGAGGGCGCTTATGTAATAGATGCACAGGAAGCGCTCGCAAAAGTTGGCGATCCGAACGTGATCTTTGTAGATGCAGGGGATCACGCGGGCAGCGAGACCGTGAAAGGCGCGGTGGTCACAGGCTGGAAGGAATGGGCAGACCAGATGAATCCGGGCAGCCGCACAGGGGCGCCCGGGTGGTATCAGATGAAAAGCGCGGCGGATATGAATGAAATCTTCAGCAGTCTCGGCCTTTCCAAAGACAAAGAGATTATTCTGCTGGGAGAGACGAAGCCTGGATGGGGCGATGATTCCCGCCTTTTGTGGCAGCTGCGTGCAGCAGGTTATACAGAGGTCAAAGTGGTAGATGGCGGATATAAGGCCCTGATCGCTGCAGGAGCGCCTACGCAGCAGGGAAGCTCCGTACCCGTAAGAACCGACGCCCGTGTGACGGAGGTGGACGCTGCACATGTGATGACCACGGAGAAACTGAAGAATCATTACGGGGAGTATAAAGTCATTGATGTTCGTGATGACGCGGAATATAATGGCAAACAGCTTTTTAATGAAAAGGCCGGCGGACATCTGCCAGGAGCGATCCATCTGCGGTATACGGATCTGTTTTACGCAGACGGTACGCTGCGGCCGGTAAAGGAACTGACCAAATGGTTTGAAAATGCAGGCCTTGAAAAAACAGACCAGATCGTCTGCTATTGCACCGGAGGGATCCGATCTGCATACATGCAGCTGGTTCTGGAAATGTGCGGATATGAGAAGAGCTACAATTACGACGAGTCCTTCTGGGGCTGGACCGAGACGGATGGGAGACTGGAGTAAAACAGGGGTGTTTTTGAAAGATACAGACAGGACAGACCCGGATTTCCTTAAGAAAATGGATTGCGTAATCAGGAGTAAGATGATATAATAGCAGAAGTTAAGGAAAGATAAGGAGGAATGTGACGATGAAACATGTGAAAACATTAAATACACAGACCATGAACAACAACCTGAAAAAGAGCGGATGCGGCGAGTGCCAGACATCCTGCCAGTCTGCATGCAAGACTTCCTGCACTGTGGGAAATCAGACCTGCGAGCAGAAGAAATAGTCTGTTAAAAAGGATCCATAAAGAGTGGAGAAGGCCGGAAAAGGCACTTTAGCTTTGAGAGTCTGGGAAGCCAGGCTCTCTTGTGTTGTTTTCGCAAGGCGGATCAAAAATACGATATTAAGGAAGGGGTACGACCTTGATTCATCAATATAAAAACAATGGATATAACATCGCTCTTGATGTCTGCAGCGGCGCGGTCCATGTGCTGGACGACCTGTGCTACGACGTGCTCCAGACGCTTGTGAACAGGGAACCGGAGAAAGACTACCGTCCGGAGGAGTTAAGAGACCTTCAGACAGCGGCGATGGTAAAAGAAACACTTTCCGGTGTTTACGCAGAAGAGGACATCGAGGAAGCGTTAAGCGATCTGGCAGAACTTACAGAAGCCGGGCAGTTGTTTGTGCCGGATACCTGTGAGTGCATGATTGAAGAAGTAAAAAAGAGAAAAACAGTAGTAAAAGCGCTCTGTCTTCACATTGCTCACGACTGCAACCTGGCATGTAAATACTGTTTTGCAGAAGAGGGGGAATACCATGGGCGCCGTGCGCTGATGAGTTATGAAGTGGGGAAAAAGGCGCTGGATTTTCTGATCGCAAATTCCGGAAGCCGCAGGAACCTGGAAGTGGATTTCTTTGGCGGCGAGCCGCTGATGAACTGGCAGGTGGTAAAGGATCTGGTGGCATACGGACGTGAGCAGGAAAAGATCCATAATAAGCATTTTCGCTTTACCATTACCACCAACGGCGTTCTTTTGAACGATGAGATCCAGGAATTTGTCAACCGGGAAATGGACAACGTCGTGTTAAGCCTGGACGGAAGAAAAGAAGTCAATGACAGGATGCGCCCCTTTAGAAACGGCGCGGGTAGTTACGACCTGATCGTTCCAAAGTTTCAGAAGCTTGCGGACAGCAGAAATCAGGAACGCTATTATGTACGGGGAACATTTACCCGGAATAATCTTGACTTTTCCGAGGACATCCTGCATTTCGCAGATCTTGGCTTTAAGCAGATGTCTGTGGAACCGGTGGTGGGGCCGGAAACGGATCCCTATGCCATCCGGGAAGAGGATCTGCCAAAGATCCTGGATGAGTACGACAAACTGGCTAAAATTATGATTCAGAGGGAAAAGGAAGGAAAAGGTTTTCATTTCTTCCATTTTATGATAGACCTGGACGGAGGTCCCTGCCTGGCAAAACGACTTTCCGGATGTGGATCCGGTACGGAATATCTGGCAGTGACGCCCTGGGGAGATCTCTATCCCTGTCATCAGTTTGTCGGTGAGGATGACTTCCTGATGGGAAATGTGGACGAAGGGATCGTCAGGCCGGAGATTGCAGATGATTTTCGCAACTGCAATGTCTATTCCAAAGAAAAGTGTAAGAAATGTTTTGCAAAATTCTACTGCAGCGGCGGGTGCATGGCCAATTCCTATCATTTCCACGGAACGATCCATGACACCTATGACATTGGCTGCGAGATGCAGCGCAAGCGGGTGGAATGTGCGATCATGATAAAAGCTGCGCTGGCGGATGAAGCGTCCGCGCGGGAAAACGAGGAAAGGAAGTAAAGAAACATGACAAAAAAGAAGGGGATAATCAGCCTGATCCTGGTGGCTGCCGTAATAGTTCTTCTTGGATTTACGACAGCCGTTGGTTTTGGAAAAACCGGCACCGGCGCGATGAAGAATATTAAGCTTGGTCTGGATCTGGCGGGAGGCGTCAGCATTACCTATCAGGTAGAAGATAAAAATCCGTCGGCTGAGGAGATGAGCGATACCATTTATAAACTGCAGCTGCGTGTGGAGCAGTACAGTACCGAGGCCAGCGTATACCAGGAAGGCGATGACCGGATCAATATTGAGATCCCGGGTGTGACAGACGCCAATAAGATCCTGGATGAACTTGGAAAACCCGGCTCTCTGGAATTTCAGACCACGGATGGAGAGTCCGTGATTACCGGAGCAGATGTGGATACTGCCAGTGTGCAGTCTGGCCAGGACGATATGGGAAATGCAGAGTATTCCGTGGAGCTTGTACTGAACGAAGAAGGTAAGAAAAAGTTTGCCGATGCGACAGAGGCAAATATCGGACAGCCGATCTCCATTATCTATGACGGAGAGACGATCAGCAGTCCTACGGTGCAGTCTGCCATCACCGGCGGCGTGGCCTATATTACAGGAGATTTCACCTATGATGAGGCGAACAATCTGGCCTCCACGATCCGGATCGGCGGCCTGCAGCTGGAGCTGAAAGAGTTAAGATCCAATGTGGTGGGAGCCCAGCTCGGCGAAGAAGCGATCAGCACCAGCCTTCTGGCAGGAGCCATTGGTTTCGCGATCGTATTTATCTTTATGATTCTGGTGTATTATCTGCCGGGACTGGCATCAGGGATCGCGCTTCTGATCTATATCGAGATCGTACTGGTGATCTTAAATGCGTTTAATGTTACGCTGACCCTGCCCGGTATCGCCGGTATCGTCTTAAGTATCGGTATGGCGGTGGATGCCAATGTTATCATCTTTGCCCGTGTCCGGGAAGAGATGGCCCGGGGCAAGAGCGTGAAGA
Organism: uncultured Merdimonas sp.; assembly: GCF_963929015.1. NCBI lineage: Bacteria > Bacillati > Bacillota > Clostridia > Lachnospirales > Lachnospiraceae > Merdimonas > uncultured Merdimonas sp. The sequence continues at coordinate 31,037 of NZ_CAWVHE010000016.1, read as the reverse complement.
ATTCGCTGAAGACAGGATTCCAGAAAGCCATGTCTGCCATTGTGGACGGCAATGTGACCACTCTGATCGCCGCGGCAGTACTCTGGTTCAGAGGCTCCGGTACAGTCAAGGGATTTGCACAGACTCTTGCGATCGGTATCATTGTGTCCATGTTTACAGCGCTTGTAATTACCAGACTGATTATTTTTGCCTTCTATGCACTGGGGCTTAAGAAGGAATCTCTCTACTATCATCCGAAAAAAGAGAGAAAGGAATTCAACTTCCTGGGAAGAAAGAAATATTTCTTCACCCTGTCTATTGCAGTGATGGTGATCGGACTTGCGGTGATGGGCTTTAACCAGTCGCAGGGAAAGGGATTTTTTGCCTACGGACTGGAGTTTGAGGGAGGAACCTCCACTACCGTAGAATTTGACAGAGATTACTCCATCAATGAGATTGATAAAGAGATCGTTCCGGTGGTAGAGGATGTGACCGGCGATCACAACGTACAGACACAGAAGGTGGCTGGTACCAATCAGGTGATCATCAAGACCGTTACTTTGAATCTGGATCAGCGTGAAGAACTGAATCAGGCGCTTGCAGATGAGTTCCAGGTGGATCCTTCCACGATCACGGCAGAGAATATCAGCTCTACGGTCAGCAGCGAGATGCGCCAGGATGCCATCGTTGCCGTTGCGATCGCCGCCGTATTCATGCTGCTCTATATCTGGCTGCGGTTTAAGGATATCCGCTTTGCGACCAGCGCGGTGCTGGCTCTGCTCCACGATGTGGTTGTGGTCATCCTGTTCTATGCGGTATCCAGGATCGCTATCGGCAATACCTTTATCGCATGTATCCTGACAATTGTAGGTTACTCGATCAATGCTACCATTGTAATCTTTGACCGTATCCGTGAGGAACTGCATTACAAGACCAGGACGACGGATATGGAAGGACTGGTCAATCGAAGTATCAATGAGACGCTGACCAGAAGTATCTATACCAACCTGACTACGTTTGTCATGGTGGCAGTGCTTTTCGTGCTGGGTGTCAGCTCCATCAAAGAGTTTGCCCTGCCTCTTATGGTAGGTATCGTCTGGGGCGCATATTCTTCGGTGTGCATTACCGGCGCGCTGTGGTATGTGATGAAAACCAGAATCGGCGCAAAAAAAGCAAAAGCATCTGTAAAGAAATAAATCTGATAAAAAAAGAAACGGCTGTGCCATCCGGTTGGCAGGCCGTTTCTTTCCATCAGGCTGCAGGAAGATCCGGGAAGCGTTTCCGAAAGCTGCGGGAAGGAGGACGAAAATGGAAAGATGGGTCCTGCTCCGAAAGGGGGCAGATTTTCTGAAAATATCAGAGCGGTTTGGGATCAGCCCCAGGCTTGCCTGCCTGATCCGCAACCGGGATGTGGTGGGAGACGGAGCCATATCCCGTTACCTGAACGGTACGCTGGCGGATCTTTACGATGGAATGCTGATGAAAGACATGGATAAGGCTGTGGCCATCCTAAGGGAAAAAATTGCAGAGGGGAAAAGAATCCGTGTGATCGGGGATTATGACATTGATGGCGTCAATGCCACTTATATCCTGCTGGAGGGCCTTAGAAGACTGGGCGTAACAGCAGACAGCGACATTCCGGACCGGGTGGCGGACGGTTACGGACTTAGCATCCACCTTCTTCGGCGCGCCCTGGATGCAGGAGTGGACACCGTGATCACCTGTGACAACGGGATCGCGGCGTCAGAAGAGATCCAGTATGCGAAAGAGCAGGGGCTTACGGTGATTGTTACCGACCACCATGAAGTGCCTTATGAAGAGTGGAAAGGGGAGAAACAGTATCTGCTTCCTCCGGCAGATGCAGTGGTAGATCCCAGGCGGGAAGACTGCGAGTACCCGTTTTCTGGTCTTTGCGGAGCGGCTGTGGCATACAAACTGATGGAGGCTCTGTGGGAGTCTGTGGGAAGAGATGCAGAAGATCTGGATGACCTGATTGAAAATGTAGCCATTGCAACGGTGGGGGATGTTATGGATCTTAAAGAGGAAAACCGGATCTTTGTAAAGGAAGGCCTGCAGATGCTGGAACGGACAAAGAATCCGGGGCTCAAAGCGCTTCTGGAATATACGGGGCTTGCCGGAAAACATCTGAACGCCTATCATATCGGTTTTGTCATCGGCCCCTGTCTCAATGCAGGCGGAAGACTGGATACGGCCAAAAGATCTCTGGATCTTCTGCTGGCGGATACGGCCAGGGAGGCGGCTCTTCTGGCCGGAGATTTAAAAGCCCTGAATGACAGCCGTAAGGAAATGACGGAAGCTGCAGTGAGAGAGGCCTGTCAGATGGTGGAAGCTTCAGCGCTTCGGAAGGATAAAGTTCTGGTGATCTATCTTCCTGGCTGCCATGAGAGTCTGGCAGGGATCGTGGCCGGAAGAGTCCGGGAAACCTATGGAAAGCCCGTGTTTATTTTGACAGACGCCAGAGACGGTCTGAAAGGATCCGGGAGGTCCATAGAGGCTTATTCTATGTATGAGGAGCTTAGCAGGTGCAAAGGACTTCTGACAAAATATGGCGGACACCGGCAGGCGGCAGGTCTTTCCATGAGACGGGACAACCTGGAATCCTTCCGTCAGGCATTAAATGAAAACTGCCGGCTGACTGCGGAGGAGATGCAGGAAAAAGTGGTGATCGACATGGAACTGCCGTTTTCCTGCGTGACAGAAGAGCTGATCCGGGAGCTTGCGCTCCTGGAACCTTTTGGAAAGGGCAATACAAAACCAGTGTTTGCGGCCAGAAATATCGGGTTTCAGGCCCCCAGGATTCTGGGGAAACACCGGAATGTAATAAAGATGCAGGCTGTAGATCCCCAGGGAACCCGGATCGAGGCCCTGTATTTTGGAAAAGAAGAAGAACCTTTCGGAGATCCCGGACAGCGTTTCCTTGTGACTTATTATCCGCAGATCAACGAATATCAGGGAAGAGTTACGGTTCAGATCGTGATCACGCATTACCAGATCATGAAATAAGTCATTGCTTAGGAAATGCTTAGGAAATGTACAGAATAGTTTGAAAATAAGAGAAACTAATGATATACTTAAGTTTATATTAATATTTTTGGCGAATGGAGAAGAAAGCATGAAGCGGATAGAAGATTATGTGATCAGTATTCCGGATTTTCCGGAGCAGGGGATTATTTTCCGGGATGTGACCAGCGTATTGCAGGATGCAGATGGATTTCAGCTGGCCATTGACCGGATGATGGAAAAGCTGGAAGGCGTGTCTTTTGATGTGATCGCGGGAGCGGAATCCAGAGGATTTCTTTTTGGAGCGCCTATTGCATACGCGCTTCACAAACCCTTTATCCCCATCCGGAAGAAAGGGAAACTTCCGCGGGAAACCGTGTCCATCCGCTATGAACTGGAATATGATGTGGCAGAGCTTGAGATCCACAGGGACGCGATAAAGCCGGGACAGAAGGTGGTACTGATCGATGATCTGATCGCAACCGGAGGGACCAATGAGGCTATGGTCAAACTGGTGGAAAGTCTGGGAGGCCGTGTAGTAAAAGCGGTGTTTCTGATGGAGCTTGCAGGACTGAAAGGACGGGATCGTCTGAAGGACTGCGAGGTGGATTCTGTCATTGTTTATCCCGGAAAGTAAGGAATGTACACAGAAATGAGAGAGAAGAAAGAGAGGTGGCGTTCGTATGTCACAGACCACAACCTATGAAGCAGTCGACGGAAGGATCGCACCGGAGTCTATTACTGAAGACACTTTCCGCGGCCTGAAGATCGTGGATGGTCATGCCGTAAAGGCGCCCGGGGATTATGAAGATCCCGACCGACTCTTTGAATTGTTAATTGCCCGGATCCGGAAATATCATCCCTCTACGGATGTGTCGATGATCGAGAAGGCCTATCAGCTGGCAAAAGAAGCCCACGGGGATCAGTGCCGGAAGTCAGGGGAGCCTTATATCATTCATCCGTTGTGGGTATCGATCATCCTGGCGGATCTGGAAATGGATAAGGAGACCATCACGGCGGGCCTTCTCCATGATGTGGTAGAGGATACCAGGTATACGGAAGAAGAGATCAAGAAGGAGTTTGGAGAAGAGGTTGCGCTTCTGGTGGACGGCGTTACCAAGTTGGGACGTCTGTCTTATTCTTCAGACAAACTGGAGCTCCAGGCGGAAAACTTAAGAAAGATGTTCCTTGCCATGGCAAAGGATATCCGGGTCATTATCATTAAGCTTGCGGACCGTTTGCACAATATGCGGACGCTTCAGTATATGACCCCGGCCAAGCAGAAAGAAAAAGCCAGGGAAACCATGGATATCTACGCGCCCATTGCACAGCGGCTGGGTATTTCCAAGATCAAGACGGAACTGGATGACCTGGCGCTGAAATATTCCCAGCCGGAGGTCTTTTTTGACCTGGTGCGGCAGATCAATTCCAGAAAGACGGAGCGGGAGGAGTTTGTTCAGCAGATTGTGGATGAGGTTTCCGCACATATGAAGAATGCCAATATCAAGGCAGAGGTCAACGGCAGGGTGAAGCATTTCTTCAGTATTTATAAAAAGATGGTGAATCAGGACAAAACAGTGGATCAGATTTACGATCTGTTTGCTGTCCGGATCATTGTGGACACGGTGAAAGACTGTTACGCCGCCCTGGGCGTGATCCATGAGATGTATACGCCGATCCCCGGAAGATTCAAGGATTATATCGCCATGCCAAAGCCAAATATGTATCAGTCTCTGCACACGACGCTGATGAGTTCTGTGGGCCAGCCCTTTGAGATCCAGATCCGGACTCAGGAGATGCATAAGACAGCAGAATATGGTATCGCGGCCCACTGGAAATACAAAGAATCCAATGACGGGAAGAAGAGCGTGGAGGCGCAGGAGGAAGAAAAATTAAGCTGGCTTAGACAGATCCTGGAGTGGCAAAGGGATATGTCAGACAACCGGGAGTTTTTGAATCTCATAAAGGGAGACCTGGATCTGTTTGCAGAAGATGTTTACTGCTTTACCCCGCAGGGAGACGTAAAGAATCTGCCAAATGGTTCCACCCCTATTGATTTTGCTTACGCGATCCACAGCGCGGTGGGAAATAAGATGGTGGGGGCCCGGGTCAACGGCAAACTGGTCAACATTGACTATAAGATCCAGAACGGAGACAGGATCGAGATCCTGACCTCCCAGAATTCCAGGGGGCCAAGCCGGGACTGGCTGAATATTGTCAAGAGCACCCAGGCGAAAAACAAGATCAACCAATGGTTTAAGAAGGAATTTAAAGAGAGCAACATCATCCGTGGAAAAGAGATGATCGCTGCTTACTGTAAGTCAAAGGGCATCACTGCCAGTGATATTATGGCGCCCAAATATATGGAAGTGGTCCAGAAAAAATATGGATTCCGGGACTGGGACGCTGTCCTTGCGGCAATCGGACACGGCGGCCTGAAAGAGGGCCAGGTGGTCAACCGGCTGATGGAGGAATACAACAAAGACCACAAACAGGAGCTCACAGATGAGGCGGTACTGGAGCGGGTGGCAGAAGCTGCCAGAAATAAGGTCCACATTGCCAAGTCGAAAAGCGGGATCGTAGTAAAAGGAATCGATGATGTGGCGGTACGTTTCTCCAGGTGCTGTAATCCGGTGCCCGGAGATGAGATCGTAGGTTTTGTGACAAGGGGGAGAGGACTTTCCATTCACCGGACTGACTGTGTCAATATCATCCATCTGACAGAAGCGGAGCGGGCCAGATTGATCGATGCAGAATGGGAAAGCGACGTGACGGAAAAAGACGGAGGCCAGTACCTGGCTGAGATCAAGATGTACACCTATGACCGTCAGGGGCTTCTGATGGAAATGTCCAGGATCTTTACGGAGGCGGAAGTGGATGTAAAATCCATGAATGTGCGGACCAGTAAGAAGGGAACCGCGACCATTGAGACCGGATTTATTGTACACGGCAGAGACGAACTGGCAAAGATCATCGAAAAACTCCGCCAGCTGGAAGGCGTAATTGATATCGAAAGGACGACAGGTTAAAGATGAAAGTAGAATTATTTGTGACTGGAATTATCAGCACCAACTGTTATCTGGCAGTCAATGAGGAGACAAAACATGCAGTGGTGATCGATCCGGCTTCGGCCTCTCCGAAGATTCTCAATCATATCCGTGAAGAAGGGATCACGGTAGAGGCGATCCTCCTGACACACGGTCATTTTGATCATATTATGGGGATCGATGGGTTTCTGAAGGAGTTTCAGGTACCGGTCTATGTACACGAATCAGATCTTCCGATGCTGGAAGATCCCGCCTGGAACCAGTCCGCCATTTACACGGCGGGATATACGTTCCGGGGAGCGCAGCCTGTGAGGGACGGACAGATATTATCTTTTGCAGGATATGAATTCCAGGTGCTGCACACACCGGGACATACGCCCGGAGGCTGCTGTTATTATGTGGCATCTGAAAAGGTGCTTTTCAGCGGGGATACGCTCTTTCAGAGAAGCGTAGGCCGGACGGATTTTCAGGGGAGCAGTATGTCTGCTCTGATCAGGGGGATCCGGGAAAAGCTGATGACCCTTCCTTCGGATACTCATGTATACCCGGGACACATGGGAGAGACCATGATCGGGTACGAGCGGGACAACAATCCATTTATTCAGGAGTAGGCTATGATCCGAATTTCATGCAGAGATGAATCTTATTATTATAATGCGTATCATATGGTGAAGGCTTTTTTCCCCGGAGAAGAGGTGGTTTCTCTGCCAGGGGAGAAAGCCTCTCCTTTTGTCCGCGCGGATTTTGCGGACGGCTCCTCACTGTCGCTGGAGGCGCCTGCGGGTGTTTTGGATGGCGCCGCAAAGAGGGAACTGGACAGGGACTGGTACCACCTGCTGGCAAAAAAGACAGAAAGAAAACTTCCCTGGGGGATCCTTACCGGAGTCAGGCCTACAAAGCTTGCCATGCAAAAAAGACAGGAAAACTGGGAGAAGGATGTGTTCCTGGAGTGGTTTGAGAAGGAATACCTGGTCAGTAAGGAGAAAGCTCTTCTTGCCTGGGAAATTGCCGGGAGAGAGGAACGTCTTCTGCGCCGGCTGGATCCGGAAAAGGGATTCAGCCTGTATGTCGGGATTCCCTTTTGCCCGACTGTCTGCAGCTACTGCTCGTTTAGTTCCGGATCGCTTCTGGACTGGAAAGACCGGGTGGACGATTATCTGCAGGCTCTGATGCGTGAACTCTCGTTCCTGTCAGAGCGTTGTGAAGGGAAAAAGCCGGACGCTGTTTATATTGGAGGCGGCACCCCGACTTCCTTATCTGCTCTTCAGCTGGAACGGCTTCTGGATGATATCGCTGACAAATTTGACTGCAGGAATCTTCTGGAATATACGGTGGAGGCAGGAAGGCCTGATACGATCACAGAAGAAAAATTAAAGGTGATCCAGGAACATGGGATTACCAGGATCTCGGTCAATCCTCAGACAATGCAGCAAAAGACCCTGGACCTGGTGGGCAGAAAGCATACGGTACAGGATACGGTGGAAGCGTTTGAGAAAGCGCGCAGGCTTGGATTTGACAATATTAATATGGATCTGATTGCCGGGCTTCCTGGAGAAGATGCAAAAGATATGCAGGATACCCTTGGGAAGATCGAGGCCCTTGGTCCGGACAGCCTGACGGTCCATGCGCTTGCCATTAAGCGCGCGGCCAGAATGGGGCGGGAAGATCAAAAAGCAGGGACCGGGGACGAGATTGCCGACATGACAAAAGAGGCAGCGCTTGCGGCAGAACGTATGGGACTTGAGCCTTATTATCTTTACCGGCAGAAAAATATTGCCGGGAATTTTGAGAATGTAGGCTATGCAAAGGTTGACAAAGCGGGAATATACAATATACTTATTATGGAAGAAAAACAGACGATCCTGGCGGCAGGGGCTGGCGCTTCCTCCAAAATAGTGCTAAAGAAACCCTGTCCCATGCCCGGAAGCAGGAAGAAAAAAATGACAAACCTGATACGGATTGAGAATGTAAAGGCGATAGACGCCTATATCGACAGGATCGATGAGATGACAGAGCGAAAAGGAGAATGGTTATGGCGTTAAAGAAGAAGCCGGTTACTGGAATGAAGGATATTCTTCCAAGAGAAATGGAGATCCGGGATTATCTGATCGGGCTGATAAAAGAGACATATAAAAGTTATGGATTTCTGTCTGTTGAGACGCCCTGCGTGGAGCACATTGAAAATCTGTGCAGCAGACAGGGGGGCGACAACGAAAAGCTGATCTTCAAAATTATGAAACGGGGAGAAAAGCTTAAGATAGAAGAAGCAAAAGAAGAAAATGACCTGGCGGACAGCGGACTTCGCTATGATCTTACGGTTCCTCTGGCCAGATATTATTCCAGTCACTCCAATGAACTTCCGTCTCCCTTCAAGGCGCTTCAGATCGGAAATGTCTGGAGAGCAGACCGGCCGCAGCGGGGGAGATTTCGCCAGTTTACCCAGTGCGATATTGATATCCTTGGAGAGGGAAGCAACCTGGCAGAGATTGAGCTGATCCTGGCTACCACGGCGGTACTTGGGAAGATTCATTTTGAGCACTTTACGGTGTGTATCAACGACCGTAATATTCTGAAAGCCATGGCGGCCTATAGTGGTTTCAAAGAGGAAGACTATGATGAAGTGTTCATCATTCTGGATAAAATGGATAAGATCGGGAAAGAAGGCGTTGCCAGCGAGCTGAAGGCGCTTGGATATGAGGAGGCCTGTGTGGAAAAATATCTCACGCTGTTTGAAGAAACGCCGTCAGATGTCTCGGGGATCCGTTACCTGAAGGAAAAGCTGGGCGATCAGCTCAAAGACGAGACGGCAGACGGGATGGAGCAGATTATTTCCAGCGTGGAGGCTGCAAAAGAATGCGAGTTCTCTATCCGGTTTGACCCCACTATGGTAAGAGGACAGTCGTATTATACCGGTACTATCTTTGAGATCCGTATGGACGATTTTGGAGGTTCCGTGGCAGGAGGAGGCCGATACGATAAAATGATCGGAAAGTTTACCGGACAGGATACGCCGGCCTGTGGATTTTCCATTGGATTTGAAAGAATTGTGATGCTGCTTCTGGAACAGGGGTATCAGATTCCCGGGACACGACAGAAAAAGGCTTATCTTCTGGAAAAGAAGCTTCCGGCGGAGGCTTTACTTAAGGTATTTGAAAAGGCAAAGAAAGACCGGGATCAGGGCAGTCAGGTTCTGATCGTTCAGATGAAGAAGAATAAAAAATTTCAAAAGGAACAGCTGGCAGAAGAAGGGTACACAGAGATGATAGACTGTTATGCAGATTCTGCAGACAGGCTGTAAGAGAGGATACAGGAGGGAAAAGAATATGGCAGAGTCAATGCAGGGCTTAAAAAGAACGCATCGCTGCGGGGAACTGTCGCTGGCGCAGGAAGGGCAGACCGTTACCGTTATGGGATGGGTGCAGAAGAACCGCAACAAAGGCGGACTGGTATTTGTGGATGTAAGAGACCGTTCAGGGATCATACAGGTGGTGTTTGAAGAAGGAAAGGCAGACAGCGCGCTGATCGAAAAGGCAGCCAGGCTTCGCGCAGAGTATGTGGTTGCGATTGTGGGCAGGGTGGAACGTCGTTCCGGTGCCGTCAATGCCAATCTTTCTACCGGAGAGATCGAGATCATTCCGGAACAGCTTCGGATCCTTTCTGAATCCGAGACTCCTCCGTTTCCCATTGAGGAAAATTCAAAGACTAAAGAAGAGGTGCGTCTGAAATATCGGTATCTAGATCTTCGCAGACCGGACCTTCAGCGGAATCTTCAAATGAAGAGCCGTGTGATGACACTGACGCGTCAGTTCTTTGCGGAAGAAGGATTCCTGGAAGTCGAGACCCCCATGCTTGGCAAGACTACGCCGGAAGGGGCCCGGGATTATCTGGTGCCAAGCCGTATTCATCCGGGATGTTTTTACGGGCTTCCCCAGTCCCCGCAGCTTTATAAGCAGCTGCTGATGTGCTCCGGTATGGACCGTTATATTCAGATTGCAAGATGCTTCCGGGATGAGGACCTGCGGGCGGACCGGCAGCCGGAATTTACTCAGATTGACATGGAGCTTTCTTTTGTAGACGTTGACGATGTAATTGAAGTAAACGAAAGGTATCTGGAACGGGTTTTCCGTGAGGTGCTGGGCGTGGAAGTGAAACTTCCGATTCAGCGTATGACCTGGCAGGAGGCGATGGACCGTTTTGGATCTGACAAGCCGGATCTCCGCTTCGGAATGGAGCTTACTGATGTATCTAAAGTGGTTAAGGACTGCGGATTTGGCGTATTTACCGGAGCGCTTTTGGAGGGCGGAAGTGTTCGCGGCATCAATGTAAAAGGCCAGGGAGGCATGCCCAGAAAGAAGATTGACAAGCTGACTGCTTTTGTGAAGGATTATGGAGCAAAAGGGCTTGCTTATGCGGCCATTCAGGAGGATGGCAGCGTAAAGTCATCCTTTGCAAAGTTTATGAGCGAAGAAGAGATGAAAGCCCTGACAGAAGCAATGCAGGCGGAGCCTGGAGATCTGCTTTTGTTTGCGGCAGATAAAAATAAGGTTGTCTGGGACAGTCTTGGTGCGCTCCGTGTAGAACTGGCTAAACAGCTGGATCTTCTTTCCAAAGATGAATTCCGTTTCGTATGGATCACAGAATTCCCTCTTCTTGAATGGAGCGAGGAGCAGAACCGGTATGTGGCCATGCACCATCCTTTTACCATGCCTGTGGAAGAGGATCTTCCTCTGATTGATACAGAACCGGGCAAAGTGCGGGCGAAGGCCTATGACATTGTATTGAACGGCAATGAGATTGGCGGAGGAAGTGTAAGAATCCATCAGAACCATATACAGGAAAAAATGTTTGAAGTGCTTGGCTTTACCAAAGAACAGGCATACAGGCAGTTTGGATTTCTGCTGGACGCATTTAAATACGGCGTTCCGCCTCATGCAGGGCTTGCCTATGGACTGGACCGGCTGGTGATGCTGATGGCCGGACAGGACAGTATCCGGGACGTGATCGCATTTCCAAAGATCAAGGATGCCTCCTGTCTGATGACAGAAGCTCCTACTCCTGCGGACCAGAAGCAGCTGGATGAGCTGGGACTTCTCGTACGGGAAGCGGACAGAACGGCGGAGATGGAAAGCGATATTTAAAAAAAGTAAAAAAAATAAAAAAAGTTGTTGACATTTATTAAGACATACAGTATAGTAGTTATTGTTCTGATGAACGATAACTACTAAATACGCGACAGTGGCTCAGTTGGTAGAGTACGACCTTGCCAAGGTCGGGGTCGCGGGTTCGAGCCCCGTCTGTCGCTCTGAAAAGAGGAATCTTCTATATCTGTATAGAAGATTCCTTTTTTTTATAACCGCGGTGTGATAAAGCCGGGATATGGCAGATTCTGATCTGCGGTGGCAGGATGCTGGAAAGCAGAAGGAATGTGTGGAGGGAACAGGCAATGAAAGAACAAAGATCGGCCGGATTTCTGATCAGTCAGATCAATCATGTATATGAAAAAGATTTTAATAAACGCCTGCGGCGGCTGGGGATTACGGCGTCCCAGTGCGCGGTGCTGGATTATCTTTTTACCAGCGCGAAAGAAGAAGTGACCCAGCGGGATATAGAGAGGGCTTTGAGTCTGAAAAACCCTACGGTTACCGGTCTTTTAAAGCGTCTGGATGAGAAAGGATTTGTTCTGATCGTTCCAAGCAATAAAGATAAGCGCTGTAAAAATGTGTATCCGACTGAAAAGGCCTATGATATCCAGAGACGGATGGAGACGGAGAGAAAGAAAATTGACAAGAATCTTACACTTGGCATGAGCAGAAAAGAGAGAGAAGCGCTGCTGAATATGCTGGAAAAAGTTCTTTATAATGTGTCAGATCCCTAAAAATTCAAAAATCCGGCATTGCCATGTATATAGGTTCAATGCTATAATTTATTATAATTATGTCTATCGAAAACAAATGAAAGAAGCAGGTGTGAGACTTGAAGAACAAAATCCAGAAATTTTCAAAAGGAGACTTTCAGTTAGTACGGCCTGACGTCATATTTGATGAAACGAATCTGGTTCTTATCATCGGGGAAGGGGAAGTATACAGGGGAAGTTTCACTATGAAAGCGGATACGAAAGGAACGATACGGGGGCTTGTCTACCCGTCTTCTTTTCGTATTCATTTTAAAGATCAGGGATTTGAGGGCAATCCGGCAAAAGTAGAGTTTACTTATGACGGAAGGGGGCTTCGGCCCGGCCATGTGGAAAAGGGAAAGTTTACCGTGGTCTGCTCGGGAGGAGAGTATGAGCTTTCTTTTACTGCGATCATCGAGAAGCCGTATGTAATGACTTCTTACGGCAAAGTACAGAGCACCGATGATTTCCGGAAACTTGCCATCAAAGACTTTTCGGAAGCTGGAAGGCTGTTCCGCTCCAGAGAATTCTATGAGATCCTGAAATATGAAAATGAACGCATCTTTTATTTGTATGACAATATGAGAAAGTGGTCCCTGGGGGATCAGGCAATGGAAGAATTCCTGGTGGGGATCAAGCAGAAAGAGTGTATTTTCCTGACTCTTCCAGGAGAAGGAATGTTGTTTGAGGATGTGGAAGAGTCTACCAAGGGAACCCTGACGCTGATGAAGAATACATGGGGATATATGCCCATCCGTATCGAAACAGAAGGGGGATTTATCCGCGTTTCCAGATCTGAGATCAGCACAGAAGATTTTGTGGGAAACACGCATGAAGTAGAGTATCTCATCCGGCCGGAGTATCTTCACGGCGGACGTAATTTCGGAAAATTAAGATTTATCACGCCTTATGAGATTCTGGAGTATGAGATCGAAGTGCTTCAGAACCAGAAAGATTACGATGAGAACCGCAGACTTCCCGAGATCCTGGAGGCGCAGATCCTGAAAGAATATGTTAGCTATGTGGCCGGCCGGACGGATCTCTCTGCCTGGGTGGAGAGTGCGGTGGAAAAGATGAATACGCTTCGGAAAATGTTTCCGTTAAGTGAAATGTATCAGCTGTATCAGGCAAATATTTATCTTCTGGGAAATCGGGTGGAAGAGGCAAAGTGGATCCTGGAAAATTATAATTATAACCGGTTTGCCATCGGGAAAGATCCGATCACCAACTGTTATTATCTTTATCTGACAGCACTGATCAGAGGCCAGGGGAACCATATCGAGCGGGTGCTGGACGAGATCGGGAAAACTTATATGCGCCATCAGGATTCCTGGCTGCTGCTGTATATGCTGCTGAATCTGGATCCAAAGTATAAGAACGCATATAAGAGGATCGAAGTGCTGGAACAGCAGTTTGAATACGAAGTACACAGTGTTACCTTTTATCTGGAAGCCTATCTTTGCTATCAGGAAAAACCGACTCTTCTGAAGAAACTGGGGCCGTTTGAGCTTCAGGTGCTGAATTTTGCCGCAAAATACCGGCTGATGACCAAAGAGCTTGCACTTTATGTCTCTAATTTTGTCAGTCAGCAGAAGCAGTACAAAGGTTCTATGTTCCGGATCCTGGAGAGGATCTATAAAATGTACAGCGAACCCATGATCCTCAATACGATCTGTACGCTGCTGATCAAGGGGAATAAGACCCAGGGCCGCTATTTTGTGTGGTATCAGAGGGCGGTAGATGCAGAGCTTAAGATCGCCCAGCTTTATGAGTATTATATGATGACTCTGGAAGAAGATCATGTAAACGGTCCTCTGCCTAAGTCCATCCTTCTGTATTTCATGCATGGAAATACGCTGAATTACAAAAAGGCGGCGCTTTTATACGCCAACCTGATCACTTATGAGGAGCAGGCTGGAGATCTTTACTTAAGTTACAGGGAACAGATGGTGGAGTTTGCCTGGGATCAGCTGATGAAGCGTCATATCACAGAGTCTCTTCGGATTCTGTACAAGCGGTTCTGTACGGAGGAAGAGATGGACGCAGAACGCATGGAAGCGATGCGGGACGTTTGTTTTGCCTATGAGGTACGCACCCGTGTGCCGGATATGAACTGCGTGCTGGTGATTGAAAAAGACGGACAGATCCGTCAGAGAATGCCTTATGATCCGGAAAACGGGGCTGTGATCTATCTTTACGATAAAGAGTCCAGGATCGTCTGGGAGTCTGTTGACGGGCGGCATTATACAGATTCTATCGCTTACGAGACCAAACGTCTCTTCTATGAGCCCAGGTTTCTGGATATGTGCCGGAAATACGCGGCGTCTGAAGGCATCTGGGAGCGAGAGCGGGAGAAGGAAGAACTCACATTTGAAAATATCCGGGACAAAGGGCTGTCTCTTTTTGATGAACGGGAGGTGTTTCGCCTTCTAAGCCGCAGGATCCGGGAAGATAATTACGAAGAGGATGATTATCTGACCTATCTTTGCTTTGAACTTTTCCGGAGACAGCAGTATGACAAGGTAACGCTGATGTATCTGGCCAATTATTTCTGCGGCGCCACCAGAGATATGATGGCTCTCTGGCACGCGCTTAAGGGATATGGGATCCCTGCTGCAAAAGTGGGAGAACGGATCATTACCCAGATGGTGTTTTCTGAAAATCTGTTTGAAGAGGAAGAAATTTTTGAAGACTATTATCTGTCCGGAAACGTATATTTTCGTTTAAAACAGGCATATCTTGCCTATGTGTCCAGGGAATACGTTACGAAGGGACGGGTCCTGCAAAAAAGTATCTTTGAGATCATTGCCAACGAATGTGACCAGAAAGAAGAGCTTCCGGATATTTGCAAGATCGCGCTTCTGAAATATTATTCCGGTCAGGATTACAAAACGGATGTGGAGAAGATCCTCCATTCTGTTTTAAGAGAAATGTGTGAAAAGCAGATCGTCTTTCCGTTTTATCTCCGGTTTAAGGAAGAGTGGATCCGGGAAGTGCAGCTGCACGATAAATCCATGATCGAGTATCAGGCGGCTCCCGGAAGCAGGGTGAAGCTTTTCTATAAAGTGCGGAGAGGAAAACGCGAGGAGCTTGGGTATCACACAGAGGTGCTGATGCCTGTATATGAAAATATATATGTGAAACAGTTTATCCTGTACAGTGATGAGATCGTAACCTATTATTTCCAGGAAATCCGCGGAAAGAATATTAAAACGACAGAAAAACAGTATCTGGATAACAGGAAAAGCGCAGTGACTGCCGGTAAGTACGGCCGTCTCAATGACATGGTGTCTTTGAGCCCGGCGGCAAGGCGTCAGGCAATGCTGGAATTTGAAGAAGAAGAAAGACTGGCAGATCAGTTCTTTCAGCCATATTAGGAGGTCAGGTCCATGCAGAGGGGCAGTATTCTGGGGTATGATCTGAATGAAAGCTTTTGTCAGATCAGCTATTACGATGAGAAAAAAGAAGAGCCGGAGACGCTGGAGACAGCAGTGGATAACTATCAGATCCCGTTGCTCCTGGGCTATCATAACGACCGGTGGGTGTATGGAAAAGAAGCAAAACGTCTCCTGGTGATCCGGGAAGGAGAAGTGATCCCGGATCTGTATCAGAGAGCGATGCATCGGGAAAAGATCCGGATCGCAGAAAAGGATCATGACGCGGTCTGGCTCCTGGCGAAGTACATCAGTCTGACACTTCAGGAGTTCGAGGAGATTGAAGAGATTACCTTTACTGTGCCGGATACGGACATTGACGTCTCCAAAATGCTTAAGGGGATCGGCAGACATCTGGGGATTCCGAAAGAGCATGTAAATGTTCTGGATTATAAAGAAAGCTTTTGCCAGTATATGTTTTATCAGCCAAAGGAATTATGGCAGTACGAATCCGCCCTGTTTTACTGTGACGCACAGGAGATCCGGGCTTATATGCTAAGAAAGCTCAACACGGTTACCGGCCTTGGCAAGGATCTGTTTGTTACGGTGGATGAGGTGGCGAGTGCGAAGATGAAGGAACTGGCGGCCATTTATCCGGTGCTGAATGTGGATAAAGCAAAGGATGCGGATGAACAGTTCAAATCTTTTATTCAAAATGTTTTTGATAAGAAAGTGATCTCTTCGGTATTTCTGACAGGAGAAGGATTTGAGAACAACTGGTATCCCAACTCCCTGAAAGTGCTCTGTAACGGCAGAAGAGCGTTCCTTGGCAATAATCTTTACAGTAAAGGGGCCTGCTACACCTCTATGAGAAAATGCTTTTCTTATGATGAGGGGCCCATTTATCTGGACGAGACCAAGATGACTGAACAGATCTGTCTTAGGATGCGTGTGGGGGGACAGGAAGGATGGTATCCCATTGTGGCCTGGGGCACCCACTGGTATGAAGCGGATGGACAGTGGGAAGTGATCCTGGAAGATACTTCAGATATCGAGATCCATATTGAGACTCTGACCGGGGAAGAACTTCAGGTGGAGACCGTTTCTTTGGAGGGGCTTCCGGAACGGCGGGACTATTCTCTTAGGATCCAGATTGACGTCATGTTTCTGGATGAAGTAACCTGCAGGCTTTCTTTTCGGGACGTGGGGTTTGGAGACTTTTTCCCGGCCACGGATTTCTGTGCAGAGAAGATCATTAAATTAGGAGGCATCCATGGGCAGTTTAATTCTATGTCATAAAAAGAGAGCAAAACAACCCTATGCCATATCTCGGGTTCATATGAAAATATATACCATCGAAGAGCTGTGTTATTATATCTGCAACAATTTGTATCTGATCGACTATACCATGATCAATTATCAGCTCTGCGACTGGATCGAAAGGGAGCTGGAGATGGACGGTCTTGCAGACCATTTGCGAGAAGAGCTGCAGAAGAACTGTTCCATGGAGCAGTTCATTCTGACCATCTTAAGGGAGTCTACGATCTATGCCCAGTCAGATATCAACCGGATCCAGAGCATCCTGGAGAGGCTGCAGAATCAAAAGGATGTGGAGCGAAAGAAACACAAGGCAGACAGTCTGATGCAGAGCAGAGAGTATGAATCAGCGGTTCTGGTCTATCAGTCCATCATTAATGCAGACTGGGATGAATCTGTGGAAAAAACATTTTATGGCAGAGTTTACGCCTGCCTGGGAGCGGCATACGGCCATCTGTTTTTATATCAGGAGGCGGCAGAAATGTATGAAGCGGCCTATGGGATCTGCGAGGACTCCCGGATGCTGAAAGCTTATCTCTACTGCTGCAGCAAAGCGCTTCCACAGAAGCAGTATGTCAAGATGCTGTCCGGAAACCCGTCTTATCTGATGATCGATCCCCTGATCAAAGAAAGTGTGCGTAACGTACGCAGGGAGATAGAACCGGATCTTCCGGAAGAAAAACTGGAGCAGTGGAAAAAGGAATATCGAAGGATTGACAAGCCGGCTGGAATATGCTAAGATAACGACAGTTTAGCGCGGTAAAGTAGTCCATTGATAGTGGGGTGACGTCCCGGTATCCCGGCTGTTTTCCTGCGTGTACTTTTGAGGAGGATGAAACGATGAAGAAGAGATTGGCAATGCTTCTGGCTCTTCTGACCGCTTCGGCGCTTCTGGCGGCAGGATGCGGCGGACAGGGGGGAGACGCAGGCGAAGAAGAGAGCGGCGGCTCCGCAGACAAAGAGACGGCATCTTTTGAAGAAAAGCAGGAAGGGGATACCTTTACTGTAGGATTCGACCAGAACTTCCCGCCCATGGGATTTGTAGGAGATGACGGCGAATATACCGGGTTTGACCTGGATCTGGCAAAAGAGGTCTGCGAACGGCAGGGGTGGGAGTTTGTACCCCAGCCCATTGCATGGGAGACCAAGGACGCGACGTTAAATTCCGGCGAGATCGACTGTATCTGGAACGGATTTACCATGAACGGAAGAGAAGATGAGTATACCTGGTCGGATCCCTATCTGGATAACCAGCAGGTATTTGTGGTAAGATCCGATTCCGGCATCCAATCGGAAGAAGACCTGGCAGGAAAGATCGTGGACGTTCAGACAGAGTCCTCGGCCCAGGCGGCGCTTGACGACAATCCGGAACTTGCAGATACGTTTGGAACGCTGCAGGTGATCCCGGATTATGATACCGGATTTATGGAGCTGGAGAGCGGCGCAGTGGATGCGGTGGCCATGGATATCGTGGTGGCCAGCTATCAGATTGAATCCCGCGGCGCGGATTTTACGATCCTTGATGAATCCATTGCCTCCGAAGAATATGGAATCGGTTTTGCAAAAGGCAATGAAGCGTTAAGAGATACGGTACAGGCGACGCTGGAGGAGATGGCTGCGGACGGTACGATGGCGGAGATCTCCGAGAAATGGTTTGGCGAGGATATTACGACGATCGGGAAATAAACGCAAGCAGACGATGAAAAGCAGGGGTTGTCCTTCCCGGACAGCCCCTTTTTACGAAGAGAGGGAAAGATATGGCAATTTCAGTTATGCTGATGAAGCTCCTGGAAGGAATGGGCGTGTCCGTGATGATCTTCCTCGTGACACTAATCTTTTCTCTTCCTCTGGGACTTCTGGTGTCCTTTGGCAGAATGTCAAAGAATCCGGTGATCCGGACCATTGTAAAAGTATATATTTCTGTGATGCGCGGCACGCCGCTGATGCTGCAGCTGATCGCGATTTATTTCGGACCTTACTACGGCCTTGGGATCCCCAATTCTCCGGGGTGGAAAAATACAGCGGTAGCCATAGGATTTATTTTGAATTATGCGGCCTATTTTGCGGAAATCTACAGGGGAGGCATTGAGTCCATGTCTCCGGGGCAGTATGAAGCGGCAAAAATACTGGGATACAGCCGGGCGCAGACGTTCTTTCGCATTATCCTGCCCCAGGTGATCAAACGGATCCTGCCGGCAGTGACCAATGAGACCATCACGCTGGTCAAGGATACGTCCCTTGCCTTTTCCATCGGTGTGATCGATATGTTTACGGTGGCAAAGGCGCTGAGCGCCTCCCAGACGTCACTGCTCCCGCTGGTATTTGCCGGAGTATTCTATTATATCTTTAATTTTATTGTGGCTTTTTTCATGGAACGCATCGAAAAGAAGCTGAATTATTATCATTAGGAGGAAGCCTATGAGCCTGTTGGAAATGAACCACATTAAAAAAAGTTTTAACGGCCAGGAGGTGTTAAGGGATATTTCTCTTACTGTGGAAAAAGGGGAAGTCTTAAGCATCATCGGACCTTCCGGTTCGGGAAAATCCACCCTTCTTCGATGCGCCACCGGTCTTGAGACTCCGGATTCCGGAGACATTCATTACGAGGGCACTTTTGGCCTGGTGTTTCAGAATTTTAATCTCTTTCCCCATTATTCTGTTATAAAGAATGTGACGGACGCACCTTTGAAGGTGCAGAAAAGAAAGAAAGAAGAAGTGTATCAGGAGGCCAGGGCTCTCCTTGCAAAAATGGGACTTTCGGATAAGGAGGACGCTTACCCCTGTCAGTTGTCCGGCGGACAGCAGCAGCGGGTGTCGATTGCCAGAGCGCTTGCCATGAATCCGGATATTCTGTTTTTTGACGAGCCCACGTCCGCGCTGGATCCGGAACTGACCGGGGAGATCCTTAAAGTAATCCGGGATCTGGCGGCGGAGCATATGACGATGGTGATCGTGACGCATGAGATGCGTTTTGCCAGGAATGTTTCTGATCACATTCTGTTTATGGATCACGGCGTGGTGGAAATCGAAGGGTCTCCGGAAGAAGTGTTTTCCTCTTCCAATGCCAGAATCCAGGGTTTCCTGGGGAAATTTGAAAAGAGATAGCGCGACGTCAGACAGGGCCAAAGGAAGGTTGCTTTTCCTTTGGCCTTGTATTATACTGGATTTATTAACGAAAAAGGAGATAAAAAAATGGCAAACGACAGATATCAGAGCCCGCTTTCCGAGCGTTATGCAAGTAAGGAAATGCAGTATATTTTTTCACCGGATAAAAAGTTCCGCACATGGAGGAAGCTGTGGATCGCCCTGGCGGAAACAGAAAAAGAGCTGGGACTTCCTATTACACAGGAACAGATCGACGAGCTGAAAGCCCATGCGGAAGACATCAATTATGACGTGGCAAAGGAAAGAGAAAAGGTTGTCCGCCACGATGTCATGTCCCATGTGTACGCCTATGGACAGCAGTGCCCGAAAGCAAAAGGCATCATCCATCTTGGCGCCACCTCCTGTTATGTGGGAGATAATACCGATATCATCCTGATGGCGGAGGCCCTGGAGATTGTAAAAAAGAAACTGGTCAATGTGATTGCGGAACTGGCAGATTTCGCAGAGAAATATAAAGATCTTCCAACCCTTGCTTTTACCCATTTTCAGCCGGCGCAGCCTACAACGGTAGGAAAGAGAGCGACCCTGTGGCTGCAGGAGTTTGAGATGGATCTGGAGGATCTGGAATATGTAAAGAGTACTTTAAAGCTTCTTGGGTCCAAGGGAACCACCGGAACACAGGCAAGCTTTCTGGAGTTGTTTGACGGGGATCAGGAGACCATTGACAAGATCGATCCCATGATCGCGGAGAAGATGGGATTTGCGACCTGTTATCCGGTATCCGGGCAGACCTATTCCAGAAAAGTGGATACCCGTGTGCTGAATGTGCTGGCAGGGATTGCGGCAAGCGCCCACAAGATGTCCAATGACATCCGCCTTCTCCAGCATCTGAAAGAAGTAGAGGAGCCTTTCGAGAAGACGCAGATCGGTTCTTCTGCCATGGCTTATAAGCGGAATCCCATGAGAAGCGAAAGAATCGCCTCTCTGTCCAGATATGTGATGATCGACGCGCTGAATCCGGCGATTACTTCTGCCACTCAGTGGTTTGAGCGGACGCTGGATGATTCCGCCAACAAACGGCTGAGCGTGCCGGAAGGCTTTCTGGCCATTGACGGGATCCTGGATCTGTGCCTGAATGTGGTAGACGGCCTGGTGGTATATCCCAAGGTCATTGAAAAGCGCCTGATGAGCGAGCTTCCCTTTATGGCAACCGAAAATATCATGATGGATGCGGTGAAGGCCGGCGGCGACCGTCAGGAACTGCATGAAAGGATCCGGGAACTTTCCATGGAAGCAGGACGCAATGTAAAAGAAAAGGGACTGGACAATAACCTGCTGGATCTGATCGCGGCCGATCCGGCTTTCAATCTGAACGAGGAAGAACTGAAAAAGACCATGGATCCTGCAAAATATGTGGGACGTGCGCCGATCCAGGTAACCAATTATCTGAATCAGGTGATCCGCCCGCTCCTGGAAAGAAATAAAGAACTGCTTGGCGTGAAGGCGGAGATCAACGTATAAAGGCATCTTTTCCTGTACAGGAAATGCTAAAGAAGAAACAAAATCTTAGCAATATTACCAAAAATAAAAAAGTCAAGTCTTTTTTGTAAAAAAAGGACAGGAAAAAACGGCGCAACCATGGGGGTTGCGCCGTTTTTTGAATTCCCGGGATTCAAACGCATGGAAAAATGACGAAAATTTTTCAAAATTCCAAAGTCTGATTGAGAAAAAAATGTCAAAATGGTATGATAGACGAAGTAAATATAGATATGTAAGGTATCTATGATTTTCTATCTAGAGAGAAAGGGAGATGATTTTTTGGAAACATTAAACAACATCGTACTGACGATCCAGAACTACATGTCCAACATCGTGCTGATCATTGCGCTTGCTGCAGCCGGTATCTGGTTCAGTTTCCGTACAGGATTTATCCAGGTACGCGGATTTAAGCGGGGCATCAAGCAGGTGTTCGGCGGACTGTTCAGCAAGAAGGGCGAGGCCGGAAATGACGGTATGAGTTCCTTCCAGGCTCTGGCAACTGCCATTGCAGCGCAGGTTGGTACCGGTAACATTGCCGGCGCGGCCACAGCCATTGCCATCGGCGGACCGGGCGCGATCTTCTGGATGTGGGTAGCAGCCTTCCTTGGCATGGCTACCATTTATTCCGAGGCCCTGATGGCACAGAGATATAAGAAGATCGGAGACGACGGGATTGTAACCGGCGGTCCGGTTTACTATATCCGCGGCGCGTTCAAGGGAACCTTTGGTAAGATCCTGGCAGGGATTTTCGCAGTGCTTCTGATCTTTGCCCTGGGATTCATGGGCAATGCGGTACAGTCCAACTCCATCGCAGCATCCTTCCATACTGCATTTGGAATCCCGCAGTGGATCATGGGACTGATCGTGGCAGTACTCGCCGTATTTATCTTCTCCGGCGGTATGAAGCGTATCGCGAAAGTAACAGAGACCATGGTGCCTCTCATGGCGGCGCTTTACATCCTGGGATCTCTGATCGTAATCTTCTATAACTGGAGAAATATCCCGCTGGCCTTCTATGAGATCTTTGTAGGTGCGTTTGCACCGGCTTCCATCGCCGGCGGTGCGGTAGGTGCGACCATTAAGCTTGCCATCACCAAAGGTGTTGCAAGAGGTCTGTTCTCCAATGAAGCAGGTATGGGTTCCACACCGCACGCACATGCGGTAGCAAAGGTAGCGCATCCGGTGGAGCAGGGACATGCGGCTATGATCGGCGTCTTCATCGATACCTTTATCGTACTGACCATGACAGCGCTTGTCATCGTGACCACACGCGCTTTGCCGGAGTCCTACAACGTAGTAGAAGGCGGATACACAGGAGCAGAGTTAAGCCAGTTCGCATATTCTCTGGTATATGGTAAATTCGGAGAGATCTTTATTGCGGTCTGCATGTTCTTCTTCGCGTTTTCCACTATTGTAGGCTGGTATTTCTTCGGACAGGCCAATATCAAGTATCTGTTTGGCTCCAAGGCGGTTCCGGTTTATTCCGCCCTGGTATGTGTCTGTGTATTCCTGGGATCCCTGGCGCAGGTAGATCTGGTATGGAATATGGCGGACTGCTTCAACAGTCTGATGGTAGTGCCCAATATCATTGGTCTGCTGGCGCTTAGTGGAATGGTGAAAAAGGTACATGACGACTATTTCAACAATTTCCTGAAAGGAAAGCCGTCAGAATTTTCAACAAAAAATAACAAATAAGATTGTGCAGATTCACCAAATTTTTGGGATTGAATTTTTGCGGTTGAAAATGAAATAACAATCAGTTATTATAAAAACAGATAAAAGGTTATATACATATGTTTTATCAATAAAACGATATAGTAGGTTGATGTTTTCCCGGAGAGAGCCGCAATTGGCCGCCGAAGAGGCAAACCTGTCAGATGAGATGGACAGGCGAAACTTTCAGGCAAAAGGACGGGAAAAAGGACTACATTCTGAATCTTGTGCTGTATGAAAAACTTTTTGAATATGGCAGGGCAAAAGACAGGAAGGGCGGCTTACGCACATGGTTATGTGCAGTAGACGCCCTTTTTCTATAGGAAATATCTATAAGGCCCGGACAAGATGACAGACGAATAGTCGGGAAAAGGAGAACAGAGCTTTGCAGGACGGATATATCGTGCTTACCAATAACCCGCTGGTTTTTGAAAAGCTGAACAGCACCCATGAGCTGATCTATAAAGAAGTGTCTTACGAAGAGATATTAAAGGAAGCAAGAGACATGATCCATCGGGGACATCAGCTTCTGACCCATCCCCTGTCCGGCAGCGTGAAGCCTAATGAGACGCCTTATAAGTCCATGCTCCTGTCAAAGTCAAAGGGGCGTATGGATCAGGCGTCTGTGCGTCTGATCGAGTATGCGCTGGACGCATGCAAGAAGTTCCATTTTCGGGGAGATCAGTTCCAGTCGGATGTATATGAAGATTTCCAGATGATCGACTGGACGCTTCTGGAGAGCGGCATGACCTCCGCCGATGTGTGGAGATAGGTATCCGGTTGTAAAAGCATTGAAGCTTAGACAATACAAACAAATTTTTTAAGGAGGGAATGTAAAGTGAGATTAGAGTTAGGACACATTTACATCAAGGACATTCAGTTCGCATCCGAATCCAAAATTGAAAACGGAGTCCTTTATGTATCCGAAGAGGCCGTAAAGGCAGTGGCTCTTGAGGATGAGAAGATCAAGAGTGTATCCTTTGACATCGCAAAACCGGGAGAGTCTGTAAGAATTACTCCTGTAAAAGATGTCATTGAGCCACGTGTAAAGGTTGAGGGAAGAGGGGGAATCTTCCCGGGCGTGATCGCAAAAGTTGACACTGTAGGTTCCGGAAAGACCTACGCACTGAAGGGAATGGCTGTTGTTACCGCTGGTAAGATCGTTGGATTCCAGGAAGGTATCATCGATATGACAGGCCCTGGAGCAGACTATACACCATTCTCCAAGACACTGAACCTGGTTATGGTATGTGAGCCTGTAGACGATATCAAACAGCATGACTATGAGAAGGCTGTAAGATTTGCAGGATTCAGAGTTGCTGCTTACTTAGGTGAGCTGGCACGCAACCTGACACCGGACGAGACCAAGGTTTATGAGACCTGCGGAATCAAAGAAGGCATCGAGAAATATCCGGATCTTCCGAGAGTTGCTTACGTACAGATGCTTCAGAGCCAGGGACTTCTGCATGACACCTATGTATACGGTGTAGATGCCAAGAAGATCGTTCCTACTATCTTAAGCCCTACAGAGGTAATGGACGGCGCGATCGTATCCGGTAACTGTGTATCCGCATGCGACAAGAACCCGACCTATGTACATGAGAACAACCCGGTAGTTGAGGATATGTTTGCACAGCACGGAAAAGCATTCAACTTTGTGGCTCACATCATCACAAACGAGAACGTATACCTGGCAGACAAGATGCGTTCCTCTGACTGGACAGCAAAACTCTGCAGAATGCTGGATCTGGACGGCGTTATCGTTTCCCAGGAAGGATTTGGTAACCCGGATACTGACCTGATCATGAACTGCAAGAAGATCGAAGCAGAAGGTGTGAAGACAGTTATCATCACAGACGAGTATGCAGGACGCGACGGAAAATCCCAGTCACTGGCTGACTCCGATCCGGCTGCTGACGCAGTAGTAACAGGCGGAAACGCAAACCAGGTAATCATCCTGCCGAAACTTGACAAAGTCATCGGAACCCTGGATTATGTAACAAAGATCGCAGGTGCAAGTGAAGAGACACTTCACGAGGACGGCTCTCTGGAAGTTGAGCTTCAGGTACTGACAGGTGCTACCAATGAGACTGGCTTCAACAGACTGAGCGCAAGATAGGAAGGAAGGAGAAAGAATCATGGCAAACATTAAAGTTGTTCATTACATCAATCAGTTCTTTGCACAGATTGGTGGAGAAGAGAAAGCGGATTACCCGGTTGAGCTTCGCAAGGGCGAGGTAGTCGGACCAGGTATGGCGCTGACACAGAATTTCAAGGGCGAAGCAGAGATTATTGCAACGATCATCTGCGGTGACTCTTACTTCAATGAAAATATCGACAAGGCAAAAGCTGAGATCCTGGATATGGTAAAGGAACTGGCTCCGGATGTATTCATCGCAGGACCGGCCTTCAACGCAGGACGTTACGGTGTTGCCTGCGGAACCATCGCAGCAGCAGTTCAGGAAGAGCTGGGCATCCCGTCCCTGACCGGTATGTATGTAGAGAACCCGGGCGCTGACATGTTCAAGAACCAGGTATATATGGTTGCTACCAAGAACAGCGCTGCAGGCATGAGAGACGCTGTAACGAAGATGGCTCCTCTTGCTCTGAAACTTGCAAAAGGCGAGCCGATCGGCGCTTCCTGCCAGGAAGGTTATATGCCGAATGGCGTTCGTGTAAACTTCTTCGAAGAAGAAAGAGGATCCAAGAGAGCGGTTGACATGCTGATCAAAAAGCTTGCTGACAAGCCGTTCACCACAGAGTTCCCGATGCCTGACTTCGACAGAGTAGACCCGAATCCGGCTGTTAAGGATCTGGCACATGCTAAGATCGCTCTGGTTACTTCCGGTGGTATCGTTCCGAAGGGAAATCCGGACCACATCGAAAGCTCCAGTGCTTCTCACTATGGAGAGTACGACATCACAGGCGTTATGGATCTGACAGAAGATACCTATGAGACCGCTCACGGCGGATACGATCCGGTATATGCTAACGAAGACGCTGACCGTGTACTTCCGGTAGACGTGCTTCGCGATATGGAAAAAGAAGGAATCATCGGAGAACTGCATCACCTGTTCTACACCACAACCGGTAACGGAACAGCCGTTGCATCTGCAAAAGCATTCGCAGATGAATTCTCCCAGAAGCTGAAAGCTGACGGAGTTGACGCAGTGATCCTCACCTCTACCTGAGGTACCTGTACTCGTTGCGGTGCAACGATGGTAAAAGAAATCGAGAGAGCCGGCATCCCGGTTGTACACATTTGTACAGTAACTCCGATCTCTATGACAGTTGGTGCGAACAGAATCGTTCCGGCTATCGCTATTCCTCATCCGCTTGGAAATCCTGCACTGGATAAGGATGAAGAGAAGAAGCTGCGTCGTCATATCGTAGAGAAGGCTCTGACAGCCCTTACTACAGAAGTTGACGGACAGACCATCTTTGAATAGTACGAAAGGTATTATCTTTAGGTAAAGTTGGGTAAAACTCTAAAAAAGGAGACGAGACAGACATGAGCAAGATTTATGATGTTATCGTCCTGGGTGCAGGTCCTGCCGGTTTAGCGGCAGGCCTGTATGCAGGAAGAAGCCGCCTCTCTGTTCTGATCATTGAAAAGGGACAGGACGGCGGACAGATCGCGATCACAGATGAGATCGAGAACTATCCGGGACAGATCGTAGAAGGAGAGTCCGGACCGTCCCTGATCGCGAGAATGACAGAGCAGGCTGCGAAATTCGGAGCAGAGCGTGTATCTGACACGATCAAGGAAGTAGAGCTGAATGGTGATGTAAAGGTTCTGAAGAGCGAAAAAGCCGAGTATCAGGCAAAGAACGTGATCATCGCTACCGGCGCTCACGCAAGACCGATCGGATGCAAGGGCGAAGCAGAATTTATGGGCAAGGGTGTTTCCTACTGTGCTACCTGTGATGCCAACTTCTTTGAGGACTTTGAAGTATATGTAGTCGGCGGCGGAGACTCCGCAGTAGAAGAGGCTATGTATCTGACCAAGTTCGCAAGAAAAGTAACGATCATCCACAGAAGAAATGAACTCCGTGCAGCAAAATCCATTCAGGAGAAAGCATTCAAGAATCCGAAGCTTCACTTCATGTGGGATTCTGTTGTGGAAGAAGTCGGCGGAGACGACATCCTGCAGTGGATGAAGGTTAAAAATGTTAAGACCGGCGAGATCACAACAGTAGAAGCAGACGAAGAAGACGGAATGTTCGGTGTATTCGGATTTATCGGAACCGTTCCGAATACTCAGCCGTTTGAAGGCATCATCGACATGGATGAAAGAGGATACATCAAGACAGATGATGATATGCACACCAACATCCCGGGCGTATATGCGGCAGGAGATGTCCGCGTAAAGAGTCTGCGTCAGGTAGTAACCGCAGCTGCTGACGGAGCAATCGCAGCAGTCCAGGTAGAAAGAAGCATGTCTGACTACTTCTAGGAAGCAACAAGTACAGCGCAAGGTTGGCAAAAGCTGACAGACATCGTGCTTGCATGTAAGTCGGTCAGCTTTTGGCAAGCGGCATTGGGCGACAGCCCAATGAACGAAAGAGCGTCCCGCGAAGCGGGACAAAAGCTGCGAAGCAGCGGCTCTTGAGTGCGCTGTGTGCAGTATATTATTTACAAAAAAGGAGGATGATTCCAATGTTAGATTTAGATAAGAAAACATTTGAAGATGAAGTGTTAAAAGCAGACGGATATGTATTCGTTGACTTTTACGGTGACGGATGTGTACCGTGCCAGGCTCTGATGCCGAAGGTACATGAGTTCGCTGATACTTATGGCGACAAGTTAAAATTCACATCTCTGAACACCACAAAAGCACGTCGTCTGGCTATCGCACAGAAGGTGCTTGGACTTCCGGTTATGGCGATCTACAAAGATGGAGAAAAAGTAGAAGAGCTGGTAAAAGATGACTGCACACCGGAAAGCATTGAAGCGATGATTAAGAAATACATCTAAGACCAGAGCGGATGTTTTTCTAAATCATAAATTACAACCTGTAAAACCACAAGAAAGGAGAGTCGCATAATTATGGCTATTTTAGAAGGCAAAAAAGCAATAATTATCGGAGACCGTGACGGAGTACCGGGACCGGCTATCGCAGAATGCGTAAAGACTGCCGGTGCTGAAGTAGTATTCTCCTCCACGGAGTGTTTCGTCTGAACGAGCGCAGGCGCAATGGATCTGGAAAACCAGAAGAGAGTAAAAGAATTCGCTGAGGAATACGGCGCAGAGAACTTAGTAGTAGTTCTTGGTGCTGCAGAGGGCGAAGCTGCAGGTCTTGCAGCTGAGACTGTAACCCTTGGTGATCCTACTTTCGCAGGTCCGTTGACAGGGGTCCAGCTTGGACTCGCGGTATATCACGTATGTGAGCCAGAGATCAAAGAAGAGTTTGATCCGGAAGTTTATGACGAGCAGGTAGGCATGATGGAGATGGTTCTTGACATTGATGACATCTGTGATGAGATGAACGCAATCAGAGAGCAGCTTTAATCAGTTGTAAATAGGACGTAAGACCTGGAAAAGGCCTTGCGTCCCCTGTAAAGGTTTTAGGAAAGGGGCAGCCCCAAAGTATGTTCCCAGAAATGGGCTGCTCCTTTTTGTATAAATAAGCATAAACTGCGGGTCAGTTTATATTTATGAATTTAAGAAAGGTGGAAAACCAATGAACAGTGTAATTAAGGGAGCAAGCTATGTATTAGTACATACTCCGGATATGGTTTTATACAACGGAACCACACAGACAACAGAGAGAATCGTAAATCCTGATTCAGAGTATCTTAAAGAAGTGCCGAATCATCTTCGTTCCTATGAGGACGTAGTTGCTTACTGGCCGAACCAGACCTATATCGGAAATGTACACCCGGATCAGCTTGCAGAAGTTGAGTTCCCGTGGTACGACAAGAAGATGGAAGGCGCAGACCGTTACGGAAAATACGGTGAGATCATGCCGGAGGAAGAGTTCCTGTTCCTGGTACAGGCCAGCGACATGTTCGAGGTTGTAAAACTGGAGAAGGGATTCGTTGAAAAATACAAAGATCAGTTTGCAAAGAACCCGATCATTACAGAAGATATTGTTGCACTGACAGAGGACGGCGTAGAGCTTTCCGAAATCGAAGCTCTGATCAATGACGATCATGCAGAGCCGCTGTATTTTGAAAATCAGCTGGTTGGATGTGTAAAACCGGCTCACGATATCGATGTGAACCTGTCCGCACATGTAATGCATGAGAACCTGATGAGCAAGGCATCCAGCGTACTTGCCCTTCTTTACGGCGTACGCAATGCAGGAATCGACAAGGCAGACGTTGAGTATGTCATCGACTGTGCAGAGGAAGCCTGCGGCGATATGAACCAGAGAGGCGGCGGAAACTTCGCAAAGGCTGCAGCAGAGGTTGCAGGCCTTGTAAGCGCCAGCGGATCTGACGCAAGAGGATTCTGCGCGGCTCCCACCCATGCGCTGATCGAAGCGGCTGCACTGGTAAAATCCGGCGCATACAAGACCGTTGCTGTTACAGCCGGAGGCTGTACCGCAAAACTTGGTATGAACGGAAAAGACCACATCAAGAAAGGCCTTCCGATCCTGGAAGACTGCCTGGGCGGTTTCTGCGTGATCATTTCTGAAAATGACGGCGTAAGCCCGGAGATCGACCTTGGAATGCTGGGACGCCACAGTGTTGGTACCGGCTCTGCTCCGCAGAACGTCATCGGCAGCCTGGTTGCTGATCCGCTTGACAAAGTGGGAATGAAGATCACAGATATCGACAAATTCTCTCCGGAAATGCAGAACCCGGATATCACAAAACCGGCAGGAGCAGGAGATGTTCCGCTTGCCAACTACAAGATGATCGCAGCTCTTGCTGTAAAGAGAGGCGAGCTTGACAGAAAAGAACTTGCAAACTTTACAAAAGAGCACGGCCTGACCGGATGGGCTCCCACACAGGGACACATTCCGTCCGGAGTTCCTTATGTAGGATTTGCTGCTGAGGATATCAAGGAAGGCAAGATCAAAAACGCTATGATCATCGGAAAAGGAAGTCTGTTCCTTGGACGTATGACCAACCTGTTTGACGGTGTATCTTTTGTGATCCATGGAAATACAGCAGCAGAAGAAGAGGCGGCTGCAGGAGTATCCGAAGAAGAAGTAAAGGGACTCATTGCGAAAGCAATGAAAGATTTTGCTGCAACCCTGATGGCAGAGTAAGGGGTGGTGAATATGGCAAATAATATCGAGAAAATGATCGCCACCACATTTATGGAGATGGCAGAAGGGTTAGAGACAGGAAGCTTCGGCAAAAGACCGAAGGTTGCGCTGACCGGTATGGGAAGCGAGCATGGAGAGGAAAACTCCATGGCAGCGGCTGTTGAAGCTGCAAAAGACGGCATTGATGTATACTACATCGGAACTCTGGAAGCAGAAGGCGTTACAACCATCAAAGTGGCAAACGATGAAGAAGGCCACGACAAGATGGAAGAGATGCTGAAGAATAAAGAGATCGACGCAGCTGTTACGATGCACTTCCCGTTCCCCATCGGTGTATCCACAGTAGGACGCTGTGTGACACCGGCCACAGGAAAAGAAATGTACATCGCAAATACCACAGGTACCTCCAGTACGGACCGTATCGAAGGTATGGTAAAGAATGCGGTATATGGCGTGATCGCAGCAAAAGCATGCGGCAAGAAGAACCCCACCGTTGGTATCCTGAATGTAGACGGCGCACGTCAGACAGAGAAGGCGTTAAAGCAGTTAAAAGATCAGGGATATGATATCACATTTGCAGAGTCCAGCCGTGCAGACGGCGGATGCGTGATGAGAGGAAATGACGTTCTTCAGGCATCCCCGGATATCATGGTAACAGACTCTCTGACCGGAAATATCCTGGTGAAAATGCTGTCTTCTGCAAATACAGGCGGAAGCTTTGAGGCAACCGGTTACGGCTATGGCCCTGGTATCGGAGAAGGATATGAGCAGTTAGTCATGATCGTATCCAGAGCATCCGGCGCTCCGGTTAAACACGCGATCTAGTG
>NZ_CAWVHE010000015.1:0-44306 GCF_963929015.1 uncultured Merdimonas sp. | reverse complement strand
CATGCCCTGGCTTTTCGCGCCGGGGTTGTCGTTGCCGTAACCTTCCAGCAGGTTGATGACGCCCCATACGCCGAGACCGGCACCGAGGGCGATAACGAGGGTCTGGAGAACGGTGATTGCCTGATTGAAAAATTCCATAAATAAAGTTGGCCGGAATCAGTTTGAAAAGTTTGATTTAGTCATGGTTCATAGGCATACAAAAGCCGGATGATCGCCGCCCGGTTTCCGGGGGCTTGATTCCGGCCTTCCTCCTTTTTCATTTTTTTGATAGAGATCGTCCGCTTTGTACGCCGATGGCCCCTTCGGGGCGGTTGTGGCGAGTAGATAGGACCCCTCCTTTCACAGCGGAACATCATTCGCCAGCTGCGGCGTCGATCTCATACACGTCGCAGACCTGGTTGGGTTTGAGCTTCAGCCGGGCCTTGAGGTAGCCTTCGATGTCAAAGGCGTTCTTCGGGTCGGCGTCAGCGGTGTACTTGTAGTTGGGGTGCTGGGTGATGTCGTACTTATCCGACAAAAACGGCCGCACCCCGCGCAGCTGGAGGATGCACTTGCCGCCGTCCATAACGGCCAGCTCATCCTGGCTCATCAGCGCCTTGCCCAATTTTTGATAGTTGAGCGAGTGGGAAGTCTCCCGCCCCCCGGCTCTCGCCGGTGTTGTAGGTGTCGATGGTCTCCTTGCCCAGCACGGCCTCCAGCTCCTTGAGCGTGGTTGGCTCCTTGCCGCCTAGGAAAATGGAGGAATCCATATTTCCGATGATGGTGTCGGCGTTGTCCTTGTAGATGGCCTTGAGCTGGCTCTGTGCCTGCAAGACCAGGCAGGCGGAAATCTCCCGGCTTCGGATGGTGGCGACCAGCTTTTCCAGCTTGGGGATCTGGCCGATGTTGGCGCACTCGTCGATGAGGCAGCGCACATGGACCGGCAGCCGCCCGCCGTACACATCGTCGGCCTTTTCACAGAGCAGGTTGAATAGCTGGGTGTAACACATGGAGATTAAAAAATTAAAGGAATCGTCCGTGTCACTCATAATCAAAAACAGCGCCGTCCGCCGGTCGCCCAGCGTGTCCAGCTCCAGCTCGTCGTAGGACGTGACCTCCCGCAGCTCGGCAATGTCGAACACCGCCAGCCGGGCACCGCAGCTCACCAAAATCGACTTAGCGGTTTTGCCCGCGGCCAATTTATATTTGACATATTGCCGCACCGCGAAGTGGTTGGGTTCCCGCTCTTTCAGCTCATCGAACATCAGGTCCACGGCGTTTTTGAACTCCTCATCGTCCTCCGGACCTCCATGCTGTTGATCATCTCGATGAGGGTGGAAAAGTTCTGTTCCTCCACCGGGGCTTCGTAGTGGATGTAGCCGATCAGCGCGCAGTACAAAAGCGTCTCTGCCTTGACCCAGAAATCATCCCCGGCCTTGCCCTCGCCCTTGGTGTTGGCGATCAGCGTTGTCACCAGCTTCAAGATGTCCTTTTCGCTATGGATATAGCTGAAGGGGTTATAGTGCATCGACTTCTTGAAGTTGATGGTGTTCAGCACCTTGATCTGGTATGGCTCATACACGATTTTGCCGTGTTTGTCCTTCACCGGCTTGCCGTCCTTGCCCAGCTTGGGCGCACCCCGCTGGAGCATTTTGCCGCACTCCACCAGGATGGTGCCCTTGGGATCGGTAACGACGTAGGAGCTGTGCATCTGCATCAGATTGGGCTTGAGCCAGAAGCGGGTCTTGCCGGAGCCGCTGCCGCCGATGACCAGCACGTTCTTGTTGCGGGCATACTTGGGGTTTCTTGGGGCGGCTGGACATGGTAAGGCGCTCGGTTTGGGTCAGAATGACGTTATTCTGGAACACCGGGTCGATGTAGGGGGCAATATCCTCATGGGTGCCCCAACGGGCCGAACCATACTCCACGTTGTGGCGGTAACTTCTTGGCGTTCTTGCCTTTCAGGTACACCGCCAGCCGCAAGCCAGCGCCGCAGCAAAGCCCCACCAGAAAATCCAGCGGGTGCAGGCTGGGCCACCCAGCTCGCCAGCGCCACCGGCAGGGTGGAGAAGAACGAGAGCATCTTGGCCGAGGCATCCGCGCCGGTCGCCAGCCGCCAGGCTTCGCCCAGGTTGGTGGCAAACAGGCCCAGCAGGAAGTAGGGCAGGTTCAGCAGCACCAGCTTTTTCACATTCACCTGCTTCATCGTTCCAGCTCCTTCCGGCGGCTGCGGTCCACCACGGTATTTTTGAGCAGCTCTTTGAACTGGGCGAGCTTCTCCAGCACAGGCGGGCGCTCGCTGCGGTCCGCCTTCTTGACCTTTTTCTGGGTGTATTCAGAAAAAGCAGCGGTCAGCGCGTCGGCGTCCCGGCCCTTGAAGAAGATCAGGTACTTGGGCGGCGAAGTGCTGCGGTCCTTTTTCACCGCATAGTCCACGCCGTACTTGCGGGCGATACGCTCAAAGTCCCGGATGGACGGGTCGTTGATCTCAATGTTGGAAACGCCCTGGTTCTGCCCGATGAGCTGCTTTACCGTCTGTTTGCCCTTGGGGGTGACGGGGGAATCCCGGCTGCGCTGCTTTTCCAGCTTCTTCTCCCTGCGGTGGGCCATGTACTTGGATATGGCGGCCTTGAACAGCCGCCCGGTGAACTTTGTGCCGCTGACTACCAGCGTCAAAGTCCTGTTTTCCACTTCCTCCTGCATTTTTCTCGCCTCCCTTCGTCGGTTATGCAGAAAGCGGTCTTGGGTACTAAGGCGGGACCACCAGCCGCCGTAACAGGTGGCGGCCCGTCATACCGTCACCAAAATCAGGGACCGAAGTTCCGCAAAGTGCAGCTTGCCCTTTGGCGTCACCAGCGTGTAGGAGCCGGTGTGGCCGTTGCGGCAAAAATCCTTGACACAGAACAGGCCCTCGTTGCTGCCTTTGGCGTAGGGCAGCACACAGCCCGACGGAGTGCGGTAGACGTACCGGCGTTCCAGCAGAAAGCGGATAAAGCGCCGCTCCGGCACGTCCAGCTCCTTGGCGGTGGTGCGCAGGTTGGTGCTGTGCCGCAGGTCGATGAACAGGTCGTAGTAGACGGCCTTGCCTTGCAGCCGGGCGTTGTCCGCTTGCAGCGCCGCGTTCTTCTCGCGCTCCGCCAGCAGGTCGGAGCAGAGCTTCAACAGGGCTTCCGGCGAGGTGGCGACCTCCCACAGCTTCTCCCTGGTGAGGTAGGCCCCGTGCTGGCGGATGCTGGGCAGGACTTCATCGAACACCCAGCGTTCAAATCGCTCCGCCGAGGGCAGCTTGCTGTGGACGATGAGCCGGTAAACGTCGCCTTCGGGGATAAAGAGCATCTCCACCATCTGTACGGCGGGTGAGCCATCTGCCTTCTTGCCGGTCTGGACCCCTATGGAACATTTCGTTCCACAGCGGGTGTGGTCGCGGACGGCCTTACGGGGATTGGCATATCCCAAAGCAGTTGCTACATCCGTTCCGCAGAACAGCACCTTGCCGTCCTGCTCAAAAGTGCGGATGCTTCCAAACTCCGGGTTTTTGAAAATTTCCATCTGGTTCATATCGTGCCTCCTTGGGCGGTGCAGCAGAAAAGGCAGCCATTACCAGCCGCCTGCGTGCATATCGTGGTTGACCTGGGCCGTGTAGTGATTGTTCATGGTGGTGGGCGCGTTGAACAGCACGGTCAGCAGGTACTGCTTCATGTTGCGGACCTCGGTGGTGTTGTTGTGCAGGCACTCCATGACGAACTCGATGTGGGAGCTGTCCAGCTTCAAGAACCGGGACCGCACCACCTCATGGGGGAAGTCCGCCCCGGCGATCCGGGTGGTCTTACGCCTGGCGCAGACCGTCTCCACGATCAGCTCCACGATCTCGTCCAAATCCTCCCGGTAGGTGGCAAACTCCCGGCACAGGTGGTCGTACTCGATGTTCTCCAACACCAAATCCCGATAACTCTGCATTTCTTCCACCGACATCGCATCCCGTCCTTTCCGTTCCGGCGGCCTGGCCGCCGCAGTTTCCCGGAAGGGAATGGAATCGGTACTTGCTCCCTGGGTATTTGATTTTTGGGTCTTTGATTTCTCTATATTTAATTCTGCGGGCTTTTCCGTATCCGGGCTATCCAGATACGGGTTTTCCGTATCTGGTGAAGCCGTATCCGGCTGGGGCGTATCCGGCGCTTTGGGCTGGGGCTGCTCATAGATGACATACTCGGTGTCGCTGATGCGCCCCTGCCGGTCCCGCATCTGGTGGCGGACGATATACCCGGCGGCTTCCAGCTCCCGCAGCGCCCCGCCGATGGCGTCCACGCCCTCCTTGCAGATTTTGGCGAGGCCGCGTGTGGTGTAGTTCCAGTCCTCCGGCAAGGACAGCATCATGGAAAGCAGCCCCTTGGATTTCAGCGACAGCGCCTTGTCGCGCAGGTGGTGGTTGCTCATAACGGTATAATCACGGGTCCGTTCAATACGAAAAACGGCCATTTCATCACTCCTCTCGGCATTCATGGCATAAAAAAAGCCGCTGTCAGTTATGACGCGGCTCAAACTTCATAGAAAACTCCGGGCATCCCGTCAAAGGGATGGTCGTTGATGTCCTCAAAGGCATCGGCAATCTCCTCTGGCGGATAGCCCTGCCAGTCCCGGCCCTTGACGATATGGTGGACTGTGCGGTAGCAGGTAGAAAACCGCTCGTATGCCGAACGGTATTTTGTGGTTACACCGGACACCTCCACAAACCGTCCATTCTCCAGGAGCCACAGTTCCCGGATACAGGCGGCATCCACCTGGGTGGAATGACTTTGGACCGTTTTTTGATAAATGCAGCATCCCCGCTGGGGAAACAGCTCCGGCCCGTAATAGTCCAGGGCGCGCTCATGGCTGCCGGAAGTCTGGTAGGCAAGGACGGTTTCCCCACGATAGCGCACACCCTGCGCCACAAGCTCCAGGTCCAGTCTGGAGAGCGCCCGTTTCCGTTCCTTTTTATCAGGGAACAGGTGCAGATACGCTGTGCGAATGGCATCACAGATTTCTTTTTCTCTGAACATCTCGTTTCCTCCGTTTTTTCTTTACATACAGGACGTGGCCCTCAATCACATGGGCGCACTTTTTGATTTTGATCTCCCGGCGCTGCTGGCTGAGTAAGGCGGCCTGATAACTGTCCTCGGTGAGAAACAGCCGCATTTCATCGCCGGGGCTGCCGTAGGAGCCGGGGCGCAGGACGGAAAACTCGATCATCCAGCGGGTATTGTCCCGAAAACGCTCCACAGCCAAAATGTTATGTCCTTTCAGCTCACGGGCTGAAATATCCCTCATAGGCGGCTCCTTTCTCAGCGTTCGTGCTGTTGCTGGCGCTTGCGCTGCCACTGTTCCAGCAGCTTGATGATGGTCTCCTGCATCCGGGCGGGGGTGTAGCTCTTTGGAAAATACTTGCGCAGGGTGTCGCTGGTGAAGGTGATCTTGTCCAGGTCGTTTTTCTTTTCTTCCCCCATGATGACGCGCATCATGTCGAGGGTCAGGTGGCCCTCCTGGCTGTACTTTTTCAGCCGCTGGGCCTGAGAGAGCGACGGCGTGGCCTGTTCGCTGTCCATCGCGTCCAGCAAATCCCGCTGTTCCTCTTTCTTGAGAAAGGACAGCTCATAGGCCGGATTGAAGGCGATTTTCTTCTCATCCACCATGTCCAGCATCTCGGGAATCAGCTCGGTCAGGCGGATGTAACGAAAAATCTGGTTTTTACTCTGGCCAACCTGTTCAGCCAATACCTCGCTCGACTTCTTCCCAAAATCGTTCCCAAGTTGGGAACAATTTTCTTTAGACGGTCTGCCAGCCTGTCGCTTCATGGCCTCCAACTTCATCTTATAAGCAAAAGCCCGCTCACTGGGGAGCAGGCTTTCCCGCTGCAAATTGCTGTCAACCATGATAATGGTGGCCTGGTCATCGTCCAGATCCCGGACAATAACCGGCATGGTATCCTTGCCAGCCAGTTCGCTGGCCCGGTGCCGCCGGTGCCCGGCGACCAGCTCATAGCCGCCGTTCGGGTCCGGGCGGGCAATGGCCGGGACCAGCACGCCGTACTGCCGGATGCTGTCGGCGGTCTCCATCATGGCCTCGTCATCCTTGACCTTGAAGGGGTGGTCCTTGAACGGATGCAGCTCGGACAGGGGGATTTCCAGAACCTTCTCCCGCTGGGCATCGGCGCGGCTTTCCTCGGTAGAAAACAGGTCATCGACTGAGGCCAGCTCTACTTTTTTCGCGCTGCTTTTCAAGTTTTATCACCTCCCGTGTCAGATTTTTATAGGCTTCCGCCACCTTGCCGCCGGGGTCATGTGCGAAGATGCTCTTGCCCTCGGCGCTGGTCTCCTTGGCCCGGACCGAATGTGGAATCTCGGTGCCAAACACCTTGATTTTGCTGCCGTAGGTTTCGCGCAGCAGGGCGGCGATCTCTTTGGCAAAATTGGTTCGGTTGTCCACCATCGTCAGCAGGATGCCGTCGATCTGGAGCTTAGGGTTCAACTGCCGCTTGACCTTGTTGATGGTGGACAGCAGCTGTTCCAGTCCCTTGGCGGGCAGATACTCCGCCTGGACGGGGACTATGATCCTGTTGGCGGCGGCCAGCGCGTTGACCGTGAGCATTCCCAGGGAGGGCTGGCAGTCGATGAGGATATGGGAATACTGTCCCTTCACCGTGTCCAGATACTGCCGCAGGATGGTCTCTCGGCTCATGGCATTCACCAGGGATACCTCCATGCCGGAGAGCTGGATGTCGGCGGGCATGAGGTCCACGCCCTCCGGGTGGTGCAGGATGCCCTCGCCGGGGCGCAGCGGCTCGTCCATGAGGATGCGGCCCATCGCGTCCGAGAGGGTAAAGGGCAGCTTGTCCGGCTGCGGGTTGCCCAGGCTGATGGTCAGGCTGGCCTGGGGGTCAGCGTCCACCAGCAGCACCTTCTTTCCGGCCTGCGCCAGCCCGATGCCTAAGTTGGCGCAGGTAGTCGTTTTGCCGACGCCGCCCTTCTGGTTGGCAACGGCGATGATTTGTGGGTTCAATGACTTCACCTCATTTCTGATTGGGTGTTGTCATGTGCCTGCATAACAGCCCTGGAAACAACAAAAGCCGCCACTTAAAACAAGTGACGGCTTCGCTTAAATCCAATATTCTGTTGTGTTTGGAATCAAAAGGTTTTGAGTTCCTTTCTGCTATTCATTTGTCGTTAATGAAACACCACCTGCAATTCGACTTATTTCAGTATGATTTTTCGGTTTGGAAAAGGATGAAAAAATCAGACTGAAAACCTCAAAACCCTTGATCCTACGGGGCTTTTCCGGTTTGTCGTAATTATACCGTAAGGGCATTCGCATATTTCTCTGCTGATCAGTATGGGATTTTCGGCTGTATCAATTGGAAATAGGGTAGGACATGAAAGTGTTGATATTACTTATCGTTATGCCCATATGTTTCCAACAGAGCAAACAAAAATGGCAAAGTTATTGAACGAAGAATTTAAGGAGCTTCCTGTATAATTCAAATATAGGGAATCCCATGAAAGGTGGTTGAGAAAAAAGGATACCTCAGAGTAAAATAAGATTTGCTGACTTTGCGGGTTAGTAAAAATCTTATTAAACAGAGAGGTATCTGAAATGAAGTATAACACACAAAACGCAAAAATTGCATCTATTACGGAAGAAACTTTAGTCCTTGGGATTGATGTCGGAAGTGCAACCCATTATGTAAGGGCATTCGACTGGCGTAATTATGAATTTTCCGATAAGCCACTGGCGTTCAGTAACGATGAAGCAGGGTTCCTGACATTCATGGCATGGGTTGAGGATATCAAGGAGAAAGCTGGCAAAACCGCTGTGATCCCCGGAATGGAACCAACGGGACATTACTGGTTCAATTTGGGGAAGTTCCTGCAGGACAGTGGGATGAGGCCAGTCCATGTAAATCCGCACCATGTAAAAAAATCGAAGGAGATGGATGACAATAATCCGGACAAGAATGACCGTAAAGATATGCCATAATTCATGGTGACGAGTTCAGTTGCCTTGAATAACGGATGGACAGGGACACGATCAACTGGATTCGTACAAAAACGAATACAGGAGATCGATATGGAAGAATTGAACAAACAAATTCATGATGACAGCAACGGCCTGGATTATGTCCTTGCCGGAGATTACTACATTCCAGACCTGAAGCTGCCAGAGGAAAGCCGTCCCATCGGGCGGTGGGGACGGATCCACAGGGCATTTTTGAAAGAACACCGTCCCGGCAGGT
Organism: uncultured Merdimonas sp.; assembly: GCF_963929015.1. Lineage (NCBI taxonomy): Bacteria > Bacillati > Bacillota > Clostridia > Lachnospirales > Lachnospiraceae > Merdimonas > uncultured Merdimonas sp. The sequence goes on along the minus strand of NZ_CAWVHE010000015.1, from coordinate 36,061 downwards.
ACAATGAACTGCTTCTGTCAGGGACACTCTGGACGTATCTTGCCGACCTGAATGACCAGGCCGCTGACCGTCTGGCGTGTATCATCTCGCAGATGCAGGCGGCAGAAGGCATCACCGAGGAACTGAAATCCCGTGACCCGCTTGCCTGGGTCCAAGCCATGAACAGCATCCAAAGCCGGGCAGAGGAGATCATCTTCTCTGAGATGGTCTTCGTCTGAAGGAGGTGCTGCATGGTCCTGGAAGAAATGTATAACGGCAGGTTTTATCCCTGTGAAACGGTGGTTGCCGACTCGCAGGAATACAGGAGGGCAGTCAAAGCCTGTGCCGATCTGATGGAGAGCTTATCGGAACGGCTGAGCAAGGAAGACTATAACCTGGTGGAAGAACTGCGTACACAGGAGGCAATCATCCAGTGCGAGGAAAACGAAAGCCACTTTAAATATGGTTTTTCAGCGGGGCTGCTCGTCCAGCAGGAAGCCCGGGAGCAGGTGAAGCTGCGGGATAGAAACAAATAGTTCCGGTCCGGAGCCGGGAAACACGGAAGCCATTCACTTTTAACGGTGGATGGCTTTTGTTACCTGCGTTTCTTGCGCCTGGGTGCGCAGTGCGGCTGTAGCCTGGTTTTCCCCCGCATGTTGTTGGGATTTTTGAGTATCCGGGACAGGCTTAGTATCCGCAGGAATGCCGAGAAATCTTCCGAAGAGATCTTCTCAAAGGGGATCTGCAGCTTATCGCAGAACTCCTGGATCAACATTTCCAAATCGCTGCCCTGCCCCACGGCCTGCTCAAATTTTTCCTTCACATCCTCCAGCGAGGGCTGCGCATCGGCAGTGGTCCTGTCTTTCCTGTGGGCCTCCCGGATATCCCGGATGATGCCGTCCAGGTCCTCATGCAGGACATGGCTGAAAAAGTCGCTTTCCTGCACCTGCCCCAGTTCCAGTGTCCGCACATAGAGGTCGTTCTCTCCCGGGGCATATTTATCCAGGACAGCCTGCCGGGCGGCCTCCAGCACCAGGTTCATCTGCTCCACCCGCATATCGGCGATCCGGTCGATAAAGATTTCCATATCTGTCATGAACCGCTGAAAATCCGGATGCGTAGCCAGTTCGCAGAGAAGCCGGTTGTTGATCTTTCTGCTGCTCAAAAGTTCCACCATATCGTCACTCAGATGCAGGGCCTGGAGTTCTGTGTCTGGGTGATTTTTATTTTCCGCCAGCCCCATCAGGTAGTCGGTAGATACGCCGTAAAATTCCGCCAGCGTTGCGATCGCAAACGGGCTGATGTCCTTGTAGTCATCGCTCTCATATTTTCCCAGCGCCGATTTGGACAGGCCGGTCTGTTCCGCCAGCTGTTCCAGTGTCAGGTGCCTTTCCTTGCGCAGATCCTGGAGCCTTTCCGGGATCGTCAGTTTATAATGCATCCAATGCCCCCTCTCTCTTACATTTCCTGAAGTAGCTGCCCCCATTATAACACGATTCCAAAAGCGTGGAAATATAGGGATTTTGGGAAGTTTTCCAACGTCTTGGACATAGGAAGATAGCCCAGTTTTTTCGGTAAAATGGTTCCTGTAAGAAAGATATAGAACCTTAAAACTGAATGACCGGGCGCAAGGGGATATGCCCCCCGGGGAAGTGACGCCATGACGAGAGCGCACCAAAGGGGGCGATACGCCGGGAGAGATTCCGGGCAGGAACGGCTTGCGGGCAGACCGGCACACAGCAACAAGTTTATCATGCGGGGCTATGTCCCCGCAGCAAAGAAACGGAGGAATATCATTATGACATTGAGCAGGAAAGAAAAGAAGATTTTGTATGCTTTTGGTTGTCCCAGCCGCAATCATACGGTGACCCGGCTGAAGTGGCTGGCAGCCATGGCTGTTGACCCGGAGGCAAAACGCCGGATGCTGGGTCTGGTCCGGAAGATAGACACGGAGACCGGAGAAAGCTGGTATGAAGCTTTTTACCACCATCTTCGCAGGGAGATGGACGAGTGCCGCCGTCTCAAGCGCAGCCTGCGTGTACTGAAAACCACTACGGATTATGAGGAGGGAATGTATGACAAAGCTGTCTAAATATGAGAAGGAAACCATCATCAACTGGAATGAGGGGGAGCGCCTTGCCAGTATCTATACCTTCAACGCCAGCCTGAAGCGCAGGCTTGCCGATTTCAGCCGGAACTATCCGCTGCTGTGCCGGTTGGAGCGCAGCACACCGGAGGGCGGCGTGGTCTATGTGCTGGACAAATCCCGGCTGTCCATCCGGCTGGTGCCGCCCTACAGTGAGGAACGGAAAGCTGCCGCCAGCGCCTACGCCAGGGAACACGGCTTTCAGGTCCTGACACCAGGGAAGAAAACCGCATGATTTCGGGGCATTTACGGGAAAAACAGCGGGCCTGTATCCGATACTTTGACCGGCAATCCCCGCAGGCGTATTCCGTATCCAGATCCCGCTTATGGGCGCAGCGGTGTGGATACGGAACCGGTGAAACGGGCGGGCACCGCTCTTTGGGTGGATGCCAGGTTCACCGGCGGGAGTACAGAGGGCAGCCAGCCCTTTGTTGGAGTCAAGGGGCAGCGCCCTTTGGCCGGGTACAGGGCGGCAGCGCCTGTGCGGCGTGGAGAGGCGGCGAGCCTTTCCTCCGGTGTCCAGAGGTGGAAAACCTTGGCCCAGGGAAAGTTGATGCCTGCGTCAACTTGTACTGGGTATTACCTGACGCAGACTTTCGCAGGATCTGCGGCTTCGCCGCCTTTCCCCGTCCCCGGAACATCTTCGCAGGAAGGAGGAAAATTGTTTGAAACTGACACGACACAACGGGCGCTCCGGCAGGCATGGCACCTACAATCCCCGCCACAATGACCGCCGGTTCGATGTGGAGAACAGCGAACACATTGACGCCGGGCGGGCCAGGCAGAATGTCTACTGGGACTGCTATCGGGGCTTCACCCTCCATGCGTTCCGTGAGAACCCGGAGCAGCCGGATTTCAGCTTTGAGGAAATCGAGCGGATGTACTACACGGAGCATTACGGCGGGCATGTCCTGGCCCAGAACGCCCGGAATGAAAAGACCCGGCATACCGAACGCAACCGCACGGTGGAAGACCTGCTGAAGAATAAAAAGACCTGCCCGGAGGAGACGCTGTACCAGATCGGCACGGTGGAAGGATCGGTTCCGCCGGAGGTGCTGTTTACGGTTGTCCGGGAATTCCAGGAAGAGTTTGAGCGCCGCTTCGGCTCCCATGTCCACATCTTAGATTGGGCGCTCCATCTGGACGAGGCCACGCCCCATATCCATGAGCGCCATGTGTTTGACTGTGGGAACCGCTACGGGGAACTATGCCCCCAGCAGGAGAAGGCGCTGGAGGAATTGGGCATCCCCCTCCCGCACCCGGAGAAGCCAAAAGGCAGGCACAATAACCGGAAGCAGACCTTTGATGTGGTCTGCCGGACACTCCTGTTTGAGATAGCAAAGCGCCATGGGCTGCAACTGGAACAGGAGCCGTCCTACGGCGGGCGAGAGTATCTGGAAAAGCAGGATTATATCCTGATAAAGCAGAAGGAACAGCTGACGGCCCAGGAGCAGAAGCTGGAAGAACTGACGCTCAAAATCGGGGACGTGGAGACGCTTATTGATGAGGTTTCCGATGCGGCCTATGACAAGGCGGTGGAGGTGGTGGCCGATACGGTCCGGCAGGAAACCCACAAGGAAGATATCCGCCTGATCGAGGAGACAAAGAAGTGGGTGCTTTCGCCGGAGCGCAAAGCACCGAAGAAGGAGCGTGACTACGCCGCCGCCCGCCTGGATGGCGTGATCAAAAAGATCAAAAATGCCATGCAGAACGCCCTGGCAAACATCCAGAAAATACTGATGCAGCCGGAGACCAAACAGGCCGGGAAGGCGCAGATCAAAGAAAAAGCCAGGGAGACAATGAAAGACCGTCTGGCAAGGGCAAAAGCGGACGCTGACCGGAAGAACCGGGAGCGCTGGGAACGTGAGGGGCGGACCGCTCCTGCAAAGAAACACAATGTGGAGTTATGAGGCATCTGATTTCAGGATTCAGATGCCTTTTCTTAAGTCTGGAGGTGACAACATCGAATGTGTTTGAAGCGGTGAAGCAGGCTGTCCCCACAAGGCAGGCTGCGGAATTTTATGGGATCCAGACCGGCAGAAATGGGATGGCCTGCTGTCCCTTCCATGATGACAGGCATCCCAGCATGAAGGTGGACCGCCGGTTCCACTGCTTCGGCTGTCAGGCGGACGGGGATGTGATTGATTTTACCGCCCGTCTGTTCGGGCTGAGCAATAAGGAGGCGGCGCTGAAGCTGTCGGAGGATTTCTCTGTCAGCTTTGATGCCAAAGGACATGACCCGCCCCGCAAGAGACCGATCAAACGGAAAATCAGCGAGGAACTGCGCTACCGGCAGGCGGAGCAGAAATGTTTCCGGGTACTGTGCGATTATCTGCATCTGCTGGAACGATGGGAACAGGAATACGCCCCGCAGACGCCGGAGGAAGCATGGAACCCGCTGTTTTTGGAAGCATTACACAAAAAAACCTGTACCGAATATCTGCTGGACGTGCTCCTGTCCGGCAGCATGGAGGAACGGGCATCTATTGTCGCTGAGCACGGAAAAGAGGTGAGGAAGATTGAAAAGCGATTATCAGAGTTTACCGCCAGCCACCCGGCAGGCCGTCATGAGCGCAGCCGAAGCATTAGCGCCGGTGCAGAGCGTTGACGAGGTGCGGGAAAGCCTGTCCGTCACGGAGAAGGGCCAGCCCGCCAACACCATCGGCAACTGCCGGACGGTGTTCTGCCATGACCCGCTGCTGCGGGACGCCATCCGGCTGAACCTCCTGACGGGCCGGGTGGATATTGTGCGGGATCTGGGCTGGCGCAGGGATACCAGCGCCCTGACGGATACGGACGTGAAGTACCTGCTCCTTTATTTTGAGCAGAACTACGGCCTGACCAGCGAGAAGAAAATGACGGCAGCCCTGTCCATTGTGGCGAATGAGAACTGCTACCATCCCATCCGGGATGTGCTGAACGGCCTCGTGTGGGACGGGACGCCCCGCATCCGCTCCTGCCTCCACCATTTCCTGGGTGCAGACCAGAGCGACTATGTAGAGGAAATGTTGAAGCATTTCCTCCTGGGCGCCATCCGCCGGGTGTTCTCTCCCGGTTCCAAATACGAGGAAATGCTCTGCCTAGTGGGCGGGCAGGGGGCCGGGAAATCCAGCTTCTTCCGCCTGCTGGCGATCCGGGACGAGTGGTTTTCTGACGACCTGAAAAAACTGGATGACGACCGGGTGTATCTGAAGCTGCAGGGTCACTGGATCATCGAGATGTCGGAGATGCTGGCTACTAGCAGCGCCAAAAGCATTGAGGAAATCCGTTCGTTCATCAGCCGCCAGAAGGAAACCTACCGGACGCCCTATGAAGCCCAGCCCAAAGACCGACTGCGGCAGTGTGTGTTCGGCGGTTCATCCAACACGCTGGACTTCCTGCCCCTTGACCGGGCCGGGAACCGGCGTTTCCTTCCCATCATGATTTACCCGGAGAAAGCGGAGGCCCACATCCTGGAAGACGAGGACGCTTCCAGGGCCTATCTTCTGCAGGTCTGGGCAGAGGCCATGACCATCTACCGGAGCGGGAAGTATTCCATGAAGTTCAGCAAGCCCATCCAGCGGCAGCTTGTGGAGGTGCAGAAGGATTTCATGGCGGAGGACACCGAGGCCGGGCAGATCCAGGGTTTTCTGGAACATTACACCGGCAGCATGGTCTGCTCCAAACAGCTGTTCCAGGAGGCGCTGGGCCACACCTATGAGGAGCCGAAGCGGTGGCAGCTGCACAATATCAACGAGATCATGAACACGGTGGTAACTGGCTGGAAGCCTTTCTCCAATCCGAGGATGTTCGCCGGATATGGCAGGCAGAGGGGCTGGGAACGGGACGGTTCCGGCAACGAACTGCCCGGCAACAAAGATGGATTTTTGGAATTGAGCGAGGATGAATGCCGCCAGCTGGAACTTCCAAAGGAGTGGATCGCATAAAATCAGCAGTCTGTTGCCGGGATGGTTGCCATTTGGTTGCCGGGTTCGTTGCCGGGAATTTCCCTGCCTGAGTACGGGAAAAGCCTGTAAATCAGAGATGTTTTACTATTTATCTTTATCTCCGGCAACGAAAGCAACGACATTTTTCAGGAAAATTTATAAAATAAGATTTGCAGGCCAGACGGTAGTTTACAGGTTTTTTAAGGCTCGTTGCCGGATTTCGTTGCCGGTGCTGCCCACAGGCCTGCCATTCTATGGAGGCAGTCTATGGAAAAAAGCAAAAATCAGAACAAGAAAATACGTTTTATCGTGGTTCGGGAGTTCTCCGGGGAGAAGCCCATGGAGGAGGCTTTTGAACAGGTCATTGAGCGCCAGGCCTGCAAGCGTTTCGAGGACTGGCTGGACACCCGGGAAACCAGGAAGGAAGCTGCGTAAAAACGGTTGAACCAGGGGCAGGGACATGGTATTATCATAGTATCGTGTCCCTGTTCATAGAAGGAGAACGCTATGAGCAGGAAAAAACAAGTCTATGAAAAGATCACCGCTCTCTACTGCCGGATCTCTCTGGATGACGGCGGCGACAATGAGAGCATGAGTATCAGCAACCAGAAATCCATGCTCCGGGACTTCGCAGAAAAGAACGGGATGTTCCGGTATGAGTATTACGTGGACGACGGCTATACGGGCCGCAACTTCAACCGCCCGGCCTTCCAGCGCATGATCGCTGACATTGAGGCGGGCAAGGTCGGCTGCGTGGTCACGAAAGACCTGTCCAGGCTCGGCAGGAATTATATCGAAGCCGGAAGTTATATCGAGATCTTTTTCCCCCAGCACAAGGTACGCTATATTGCCATTACGGACGGCGTGGACAGCCTGACCCGCCAGGAGATGGATATCACGCCCTTTAAGAATATCCTGAACGATATGTACAGCCGGGATATCTCCAAAAAGGTACTGGCCGGGCGCATGGCCCGTTCCCGGCAGGGAAAGTTCTGCGGCGGGAGGCCTCCTTTCGGCCTGATGCGTGACCCACAGGACAAGGGGCATCTCATCCTGGACCCGGAGACAGCGCCGATCATTCGCAAGATTTATGACTATGCCCTGGACGGGATGGGTTCCATGAGGATCGCCAAGCGGTTGATGGAGGAAAAGATCCCGATCACCCAGGTGCGGGCGAACACGGAATTTGGCGCTAACTATTACGCTTGGGGCGTGACCAGGATCTGCCATATCCTGCGGAATCCTTTTTATAAGGGGGCGCATCTGGTCTGCCGGACCCACCAGAAGGGCATCCGCTCCAACACTTATGACATCATCCCCCGTGACCAGTGGGAAGTGATCGAGGGCTGCCATGAGGCCATCGTGACGCCGGAGGAATGGCAGAGGGTGCAGGAACTGATCGACGGCAGGCCCACGATCATGGAAGGGAACGCCTGCCCCTACTACAACATCTTCCACGGCATCATCTACTGCGCCACCTGCGGAAAATCCATGCAGGTGCGGTATGAAAAGGTGGGCAGGACAGACCGGAACCGCTTCACCGGGAAAATGCGGGAACCCATTGACCGTGCCTATTATATCTGCCAGACTTACAACCGGATGGGATGCAAGGTGTGCTCCAGCCACAAGATCGAGGCCAGAGACCTGTACGACCTGGTGCTGAAGGACATCCAGGAACTGGCAGCCCAGGCCATGAAGGACGCTGATGCTTTTTACCAGCGCCTCAGCCTTCGGATGGAAAGCCGGTATCTGGCAGACACGGACGGGCTGCACAGGGAAAGGGAGCGGCTCCAGAGCCGCAACCAGGAGATCGACGATATGTTCTTAAACCTTTATACGGACAAAGCAAAAAGGATCCTTTCAGAGCAGCGTTTTTTGAAGCTGACTGCCGCCCTGGAACAGGAGCAGGAGGGGAACCAGCGCAGGCTCCGGGAACTGTCCGATATGGAGCGCCGTTCCAGTGAGCAGGAAAGGGACGTGCGGGCGTTCCTGTCGGAGATCCGGCAGTGCGCCGCCATCACGGAACTGGACGAGACGGTGCTGCACCGGCTGATCCATAAGATCCTGGTCGGTGAGGTCCAAAAGGTGGACGGCCAGAAGGTGCAGGAAGTCAGGATCGTGTATAACTTTGTCGGGGAACTATCGGCATAAAGAATAAGGATACTTTTTAAGACCGTAAAAATGCCGGAAGGCAGAAGAAAATAGAAAATACGGTAAAAACCTGGTAAAATCCAGGAAGGCAGTGTGTCAGCAAACGATGCACTGTCTTTTTTATTGCCTTCCGGCAGGCACACAGACAGTGGCGGGACGGGATATTTTTCCCGGCATCCGCCAGGAAAGGAGGAACGATTGGCAATGACATATGGCTATATCCGTGTCAGCAGCCGGGACCAGAACGAAGACAGGCAGCTGACTGCCCTGAAAGCATGGGTAACGCCCGAAAATATTTATATGGATAAACAATCCGGAAAAGACTTTAACCGTCCACAGTACAAAAAGCTGGTCCGGAGATTAAAAAAAGACGACCTGCTCTATGTCAAGAGCATAGACCGTCTGGGACGCAACTATGAGGAGATCCAGAACCAGTGGAGGATCCTTACGAAAGAGAAAGGGATCGATATCGTAGTCCTGGATATGCCGCTTCTGGACACCCGCCGGGGGAAAGACCTGATGGGAACCTTCCTGAGCGATATCGTGCTGCAGGTACTCTCCTTCGTTGCGGAAAACGAGCGAACCAACATCCGCCAGCGGCAGGCGGAAGGGATCGAAGCGGCGAAAGCCAGGGGCGTCCGGTTTGGAAGGCCGCCGCTGGAAACGCCGGAGCATTTCGAGAAAACTGTGCACCTGTGGGAAAAGAAAAAAATAAACATCCAGGAAGCCCTCGAACGCAGCGGAATGAGTGAATCTACGTTTTACCGGAAGGCCCGGATGTACAGAACACCGAAAAAATAAGTTGTCAAATAGTACACTTTATAACATCAAATTTACAGATAACATTATAATGCATATCTCTTAAAATGGCAAGCATTTTCCGTTTTTTTGTAAGATTTTCTTTGCTTTTTCGGCGTTTATGCAGGTAATGCAGGCTGATTTTAGAAACATTCATAAAGTGTACTATTTGATTGATGTCCCTACTTAAGAGATATCCAGGAAAAGTGAGGAAGGTGTTATGTGAAAGAATACAAAAGCCCGGAATACCACTTTGTCCGTAATCCAGGCGGGCTAAGCGGTAGCGAACTTGCAAAGCTGTCCGATGACGAACTGTCCAGATATCTCAGCGGTGACAGTTATCAAAGGGAAAAGAAGAAATACCGGATCAAATCCGGATACATACTCAGGGAGATCGCCGGAGAATATGCGATCGTCCCGGCCGGGGCGGAAAGTGAAAGCCCGCTGGAGAACACAGTAATGGCTCCAAACGGTTCGGCGGTTTTTATCTGGAAAAGCTTTGAACAGCCCAGCACACTGGAAGATGTGGTCATCCAAGGAATGCTGGAATATGAAGTCGAAGAAGAGACGATCCGGAGATCGATCAATCGTTTTATAAAGGAAATGCTGGAGTATAAAATTTTAGAGGAGGTAGATTGAAATGAAAAAGAGATGGGAAGAGCCAAGAATTCTGGTTCAGAAGTTTATGCCGAATGAATATGTGGCAGCGTGTGGAGATGAGAATAAGGTTTATAAATTTACATGTGATGCTCCAACTGAATGGGGAAGTGGACTTGTATATGTAGAGAGTAATGGAGAACCTGGTCTACAAGTGAGTCTCTTTGGAGGGGGAGATACTTTTAGAAGTAACTATCATCCTTGTGGTGAAACACATGAAGCACCTGTTACAGATGACTTCCTGCAAGGATATTATATCCATGATTTGGAAAGTGTCTTTAATCCAACACAAATTATAATTTGGACAGGATTGAACAACGATAATACACATTGCACTACAAATCTTGAGATGAGTACTTGGGAAACAGATAAATCCTGATACTAAATAATGAAAAAATAGCAATTATTTTAGAACCGGGGGCTTCGGCTGCCGGTTCTTTTCATAAGAGAGGGAATCAATGGCTTGTATAGACAATATCACTTCTTCCGTAGAACGTGCTTTGATTAACCAGGCAAAAGAGAAAAAAGTACCTATCAACGGAAGTCTGGAACTGCTTCCGCTATGCAACATGAACTGTGATATGTGCTATGTCCGGCTGAGCCGGGAAGAAATGGAGCAAAAAGGTCGGCTTCGCACAGCAGATGAATGGCTGGAGGTCGGGCGGCAGATGAAAGACGCCGGTGTGCTGTTCCTTCTGCTGACAGGAGGGGAGCCGCTGCTGTTCCCGGATTTTAAACGCCTGTATCTGGAACTGCGTAAAATGGGTTTTATTCTGACGATCAATACGAATGGAACCTTGATAAATGAGGAGTGGGCCGATTTTTTTGGAAAGTATCCGCCCCGCCGAATAAACATCACCCTTTATGGCGCTGACGGGGAGGATTATAAGAGACTCTGCCATTATCCCGGCGGATTTCAAAGGACAATACAGGGAATGCGACTGCTCCGTGATCATGGGATTGATGTGAAAATCAGCTTCAGTATCACAAAAGCAACCCGTCATAGCATGGGCAGAGTGTTTTCTATCGGGGAAGAGTTGCAGATTCCTGTACATATCGATCCTTATATGATGCCTGCAATACGGGAAAGAAACCGTCCTTTTTCAGAGCAGACCCGTGTCCTGCCGAAAGATGCAGCTGTAGCCGCTCTGGAGGCGCTGAAACTCCAATTTCCAGGAGAAATCTATGATCAGTATGTTAAGCAGGCAATTGCCCGGGTGGAAGATCCGGATTTTCCCCGTGGAGACGGACATGTATCCTGTTTGGCTGGAAATTGTTCGTTTACCATCAACTGGCAGGGACAGATGCGTCCCTGTGTTGTGATGTCTTCTCCATCCGCTTCAGTCTTTGAGAAAGGGTTTGCGGCTGCCTGGGAAGAGGTAAAAAAGGAAGCATGGAAGCTGACAATTCCTAAAGAATGTACAAAATGTAAGTTCAAGCCAATCTGTAAAGTATGCGTGGCTGCTTCTCTGCTGGAGACAGGGGCATATGATGGGATTCCGGATTATCTCTGCCAGTATTCCCAGGAGTATTACCGTCTGTTGTTGGAGGAACAGAACCATGGATAAATTATTTCGGATCGGTGATTTCTGTTTCCGTGTTATCTCAGAGTTGCCCTATGCGGCCCCGGATCATTTCCAGCAGTTTGCTATAGAAGCTGGAAGACCGGAGTATACCTACCATATACAGGAGGCACAGGTCCTTCCAGGATTGGAAGGAAAGCGGATCGCCCGTCGTCCGGATATGGAAGTGATCCGAGAAGGAACGAAAGAAAGCCGTTTGATCGGGATAAAAGGGACACCCGGATATTATGCATGTTATCGGGAAATCTCTTCAGGGAAAGCGGATATATGGGTGACAAAACTGGTCCAGGAACTTATGCCTTCGGATACCGTGTATGGTTCTCTGTTTGCCCTGGATCGAAGGATGATTGAGCGTGGAGGGCTGATCCTGCACTGCGCATACATAGAATACCATGGAAAGGGCATTCTTTTTTCGGCTCCGTCAGGAGTAGGAAAATCTACACAGGCGGCATTATGGGAGAAATACAGGAATAGTGTAACTGTAAATGGGGATCGGGCGCTCCTTCGGAAGAAAGAAGGAAAATGGCTTGCCTGCGCATGGCCAGTCTGCGGCTCGTCACAAATCTGCAAGAGGGTTGATGTTCCTGTCCATGCAATCGTCATGCTGTGTCAGGGAAAGAAAAACAGCGTGATGCGTTTATCACCCATAGAGGCATTTCGCCAACTATATCCTCAAGTAACAGTCAATCAATGGAATCCGGAATTTGTCCAGGCTGTGATCAATGGGATGGAAGACCTGATCTTGCAGGTTCCTGTCTGGCAGCTGACCTGTGACATCTCAGAAGAAGCCGTACAGTGCCTGGAGAACGCACTCTTTCCGGACGATACAAGTAAGGCGAGATAAAAAAATAAAAACATAAGAAGGAAAGGAAGGCGGTGAATCTTCTATCATGGATGAAATCAGATATATTGCGGAAAATTTAGGAAAAACAGGAATGTCCATAGAAAAGATCGCCAATGTCCTTGAAGTGGATATTCATACCGTAGAACTATGGCTGGATGATGCGGGGATCAATCCAAGGGAATACAAGGATATGCTCTATCAGCGGCAGATGGATGGGATCGCTGAGGCAAAAGCCAAAGGCATAAAATTCGGACGCCCGAGGGTTGAGCCGCCGGATAATTTTTCAGAGATAGTAAACGCATTGGAAAATAAGGTGATCACTACAAAAGAGGCGATGCAGCAAAGCGGTATGGCGGAAGCTACCTTCTATCGTCGGCTGCGGGAATACAGAAAAAGACGCAGTGAAACTATTTAAAAAGTTCCTTTTCGGCTCAAGAGTGCCAGGTATTGATGGGGGTGGTGTTTTGAAAGGGAAAGACCTGACCGGAAAACGTTTCGGAAAACTAACGGTTCTGGAGCCAACAGATCAGCGTGTGCGGGATGCGGTGGTGTGGCGCTGCCGTTGCGAATGTGGAAACGAAATATTGGTAGAAAGCCGCCGGTTAAAACCGGGTGCAATCTTTAGCTGTGGCTGTGAACCATCTCCCTATGAAGGAGTCAAAGACTTAACAGGATATCACTTTGGAAAACTGCTTGTCAAAGGCCGGTCTGGAAATAAAGCAAAAGATGGCAATCCCCTCTGGCTCTGCCAGTGTGATTGCGGGAAGGAAATCGAGACAACAAAGCGGAGACTGATCACAGGCGGAGTGAGAAGCTGCGGCTGTGGAAAAAGACCGCCTTTAAAAGACTGGGTGGGAAAACAGTTTGGTGCACTGACGGTTCTGTCTTATGCCCGCAAAGAGAACGGCTTCCATTTGTGGCACTGCAAATGTGACTGCGGAAAGGAACTGGATGTACGCCAGTCCAATCTGCAGAACGGATGGACGAAAAGCTGTGGGTGCCTGCGTCAGCCTCAAAATAATCTCCACTATGAAAACGGCACGTGCGTGGAGATGCTCCAGCCGGGCGTTATGTATAAAACAAACACCAGCGGAGTCCGTGGTGTCTATTACAACAAGAAACGCCATAAATGGATCGCCCAGATCATGTTTCAGCAAAAATGCTATTACCTGGGCGGATATGACCAGATTGACGATGCTGCTGAAGCACGAGCCGAAGCTGAAGAAAAACTTTTCGGGGATTTCCTGAAATGGTATGATACGGCGTATAAAAAATCGAAAGAGGATATTCGGAATAAGATCGAGGCTGACAATGCTGTTAAAAGTCAATAACGTTTATTTACAGTACCCTTCTCCTGGCGGAGAGGGGTTATTTTTTTGCCCTTTTGAATTCATCACTTGACATTGTGGCAAAGATCCAAAGACTATCGCTGCATTGGTAAATGAAGGACGCTTTTCCTATCCCTATATTCCAACAGGGGTTTATGCAGAGATCCGGAGCCTTTCAAATCTGCGTTTTCAGACGCAGGAAGAGATCACAAGGATCCGGAACCGGATTGCACGATGGATCAGTATCTATTTTCCCGAATATAAAGACGTTTATGGGAAACTGGATGCAGTAAGCGGGATGATGGTGCTTAAGGAGGCACCACTTCCGGTGCAGATAAAAGAACTGGGAGCGGGAGGGATCAATCAGATCTGGCGGGACGCAAAGCTGAGGGGCGCCGGGATGAAGAGGGCAAAGACCCTGTTATCGGCAGCGGAGCACAGCGTTGGGAGCCAGGAAGCACCAGAAGCGGCAAGCATGGAGATCTGGAACCTGTTGGAAGACTATGAGAAGTACAGCAGCCGCATGGATGACCTGATGGCTAGGATAGAAGAAAAGATCAAAGAAGTCCCCTATGTAGATAAACTTCTTGAGATCAAAGGGATCGGGCTGAAAACGGTATGTGGATTTATCGCAGAGGTCGGCGACCTGAGCAGGTTTGATGACCCAAAGCAGCTGCAGAAGCTGGCAGGATATGCGATTGTAAAGAACAGCTCCGGGAAACATGCAGGTGAAAGTCATATCAGTTACCGAGGACGGAAGAGACTGAGATATGTGCTGTACGAAGCAGCGATATCCGTGATAGGAAAAAATGGTGAATTCAGGGAGATCCATCGGTATTATCAAACCAGAGAGAAAAATCCCCTGAAGAAGATGCAGTCGGTGGTAGCGATAGCATGTAAAGTCCTTCGAGTTTTCTATGCCATACTAACAAAAGGTGTAGATTATGATGGAGAAAAGATGCTGGGAGATATCAGGAGACCCGCAATGAGTGTCCAGGCTGCATAAGAAGCTCAGTAGTCCTAGGGAAGACTGACGTGGTTGAAGTGAGCAGTCAGATACAAAGCGTTCTGTCTGCTGACCTCAGCCACGCCGGGAAGAAAACGGAAGACTGAAAGAACTGCTGTGAAGCAGAGGAAAAGGTAGAACGTGGAAGGGGAACGTCCGCTGGGAACAGCGCTGTCACGGGAAGCCGATCAGCAAATGTTATGAATACAAAGAATGAGCCAGTAGTCGGCAGGAATATTTTCCATAGGGCAAGACCCTGGCAAGGAGCTAAGCTGACACCCTGGTTATGGGCAGGTGGAACGAAGGAAGTGAGGACTAGTACAGAAATGTGCAGAGATCCTGGTAGACACGGGAGGTGCGCCGCCATAGATGGATGGGGTATATACAAGGCCATGTAAAACGGAAAAATAGAGACGTTTTATTTCGTATACCTATAACCACCTATTTTCGTACCAGATACAGAAAAATGCTCATGATCGAGGCTCATTCATCTGAGATAGAAACTTAGAAATCCCTTGATTTTAAGGGAAAAAACACTTGACTAAATAGGGAGGTAATGTATGCTCGATTACAAAGACATCATTATCAAGCACTATGCTCTGCATATGTCTGGCAGGCAGATTGCAGCAGCTATAGGTGCAAGCAAATCAGGAGTCAACGATTTCCTGAAAGCGTTTGAGCAGTGTGAATCACTGTCGTATCCGTTGCCTGCCGGGATTACCAACTATGGCATAGCGGAACTGGTCTATGGCAGAAATCCTGAAGGAGTGAATGGACGAGATCTAAGCTTTGAGCTTCCCGACTTTGCTGAAGTGGAAAAGCAAATGAGCAGCCGGAAGAACATGACGCTGGTGTTTCTTTGGGGACGGTATAAAAACCGCTGCATGGCAGAAGAGAAAAAATTTTATTCCTATCGCCAGTTTTGCGACCGATATATGTCTTGGCGTGAGGCGAATTATGAGACACTGCATTTCAATGCTGTGATCGGCGAAAAAATGGAGGTGGACTTTGCAGGGAAAACATTCTCTATGATCAACCGTCTGACCAGAGAACTCAGTACGATCGTCGTATTTGTGGCAGTGCTTCCCTATTCTCAGTACATTTACGCAGAAGGGATGCTCTCTACCAAGGAACCTCAATGGATTGATGTAAACAATCATGCATTGCGCTTTTTTGGCGGCGTTCCTGCCATTGTCGTTTGCGATAACTGTAAACAGGCTGTGACGGTCAATAAAGACTGGATCGAGCCGGAGCTTAATAAGGATTACGCTGAATGGGCCGAGCATAATGGTACTGTGATCCTTCCAGCCAAAGTACGGAGGCCCAAATTTAAGAGTTCAGTTGAGAACTCCGTAGGCATTCTTGAAAAAGGATTTTTCCATGATCTAGAGGAGCGGCAGTACTTCAGCCTTGAACAGTTTAACGCAGATTTATGGGAGAAGCTGGATGAACTGAACGAGCAGAACCTGAAAAACCGAGACTATAGCCGCCATGATCGCTGGCAGGAAGAAAAAGATGAGTTGATGCCGCTGCCTTCTACTTTTTATCACTACATGGAACGGAGAGAGGCCAAAGTATCAAGTGATTTTCATGTCCGTTTTGATAATGCGTATTATAGTGTTCCCCGGCAATACGTACATAAGCGGGTACTTATCAAGGCAACTGCAACACTGATCCAGATCAGTGCATTATCAGGCGATCTCCTTTGCGAATGGCCCAGAGCCAAATATAAAGGTCAGTGGCTCACAAATCCAGAACACCTGCCTGGGAACAGCCGTGAAATGGCTGAATGGAATGGCCCATACTTTATACAGAAAGCGATGACGATTGGCCCCAATACCGTGGAGGTGATAAAACACATCCTCTCCAGCAGGAAATATGAGGTGCAGACCTATCGGCAATGCGTTGGCGTACTTGGTTTTGCTAAGAGATACGGAAAAAAAGTGCTGGAAGAATGCTGCAGGCAAGCGCTTGGACTGAATAAAATCACCTATACTTTTATTAAGAACTCTGTTCCTGCGATTGCCGAAGAACTGACTGACAGTACTAAGATTTCGCAAAGGAATGAAGAAAAGAATAAAGGCGCTTATGTCATGAGTTCCGCATCTGCTGATATCAATCGCCTTCTGGCCAAAAGCCAGTCCCTTGTAGAACAGACACAGAAGGGAGGGCATCATGATGAAAAACGCTAATTCCCTGCTTATGGATCTGGAAGAACAGATGAACATGATCGGACTCCCGCTGATGGCGCTCAAGTTGGATGAACTCTACCGGTCATCAGATTTTCTTACCATGGATCGGCTGGAGATGGTATCATCACTTCTGAAACCGGAATACGAAGATAAAACAACAAAACGCTTTAACAATCGGCTCCGCACTGCCCATTTGATTGGCACGCCTTGTGATATCTCGCAGTGCAGAGACTCTTCCCAGCGGCGATATGAGCCAACCGATGCACCGAAAGTATTGTCAACCCTCCAGTTTATTGAAGACGGTCTGAATGTCTGCATACTTGGACCATCAGACAGCGGTAAGACGTTCCTGGCAAAAAGCCTTGGTGTAGCTGCTTGTGAAAAATACCGCGTTAATTATTGCCATTGCAGCGAATTATTGGAACGCCTTGTTGCTGCGAAATCTGCAGATTATACAAAATACCTGCGTGAAATAAAAAAGATTCTTGGGTTTCAACTCCTGATCCTGGATGATTTTTTGTTAAATACAATCATGGATGAACGGGAAGTCAAAGTATTGATGGAAATCCTTGAAAAACGCATCGAAGCATCCAAAAGTACCATCGTCTGTTCTCAGCGTGAACCTGGGAGTTGGAAAGCGATGATCATGAATGACGAAGTATCGGCCAACGCTATAATGAAGAGGGCAACGAAGCACTACATTGTTGTCATTCAGCCTATCGAAAACCCTTAATAAAGGTGGCCGTTGTGCTCCGCCGAGTGGCCGCTGGCAAACGCACCAGTGGCCGCTGCTCGGCGCAAATTGCACACCAACGGTTGTTATGAGAATAAAAGATAAAAAATAATGCAAATCTTCCAGTTTTTTGGATATAATTACATGGTGCTAGCACCATGTAGATAGAGTGATTAAGAAGAAATATTCGTGATACCCGTATGATACCTGTTTGATGGGAAACTATAAATAAGGCGTGAAATTTGGATATTATGAATATAAAAATCGTAAGCGCCAAATATTCCTGCGGATTTCCTGATCCCCAAGTTTTGCCTATAATTGTAGTCGATAGATATTTAGACTATTTCACTACAATTATGGAGGATAGGTTATGGCAGGTACTCGCAAAGCCCGGGTTCCGATGGCGGAACAGATCCGGCTTATCAATGAATGCCGCAAAAGCGGCATGACAGATGCTGACTGGTGTCGTGAAAACGGCATTGCAGTAAGCACCTTTTATAACTGGGTCAGCCGGTGTCGGAAAGCGGCTCCGGATCAGATCCCAGCGGCGAATTATGGTCATCTTGAGGCCCCACGCCCGAAACAGGACGTGGTCCCCATTGACATTGTTCCGGATCACATTCCGGAACAGCATACAGCATCACAGATGCAAAACCCGTACCTTGACAATTCACATACGATTGAAGTTGCTATGAAGGATATCACAGTCCGCATCAGCAATGATGCCGATCTTGTCCTGCTCACCAGGACATTCCGCCTGCTTCAGGAGTTCTCGTGTTAGGTGATATCTCCGGGCTTGAGAAGATCTACATTGTCTGCGGCTATACCGATATGCGGAAATCCATTGACGGACTCTGCGCCGTTATCGAGGACCAGCTTAAGATGGATCCGTCGTCCAGTGCTCTCTTCCTTTTCTGCGGAAGAAGACGGGACAGGATCAAAGCCTTGTTCCGGGAACCGGACGGCTTCGTTCTGATCTACAAGCGGTTGTCTGTCCGCGGCGGCTATCAATGGCCCAGGAAGCAGTCGGAAGTCCGGAATCTTTCCTGGCGGGAGTTTGACTGGCTGATGTCCGGGATTGATATTGACCAGCCCAAAGCCCTCAAAGCAGAGTAAAAAATCATCTGGATTTCAGCAGAAATCCTGCACAGAAAAATCCGAAAATCCCCTGTAGATTCGGCATTTTTCAGGAGCCATTTTCCTTTAGTAAAATCTCCGTTTCTGGTATAATAAAGGTATCAAATCCGAGGAAAGAAACGATGGCTTCCAGTGCGAAAGATATGCAGCTTCGAGAGCTGAAAGATACCGTATCACAACTGAAAACAATGATATCTGAACAGACGGAACTGATCCGATCTCTCCGTCTTGTGATTGATGAAAAATCCAATCACGAGAAAGCGCTCCAGGAACAGGTAGACTATCTGACCAAAAAGCTTTTCGGCTCATCCAGCGAAAAAAGATCCGATGACATTCCGGGACAACAGAATCTCTTCGATGAAGCGGAAATGGAACAAGCCCCGTCTTTGCTGGAAGAAGAGACCGTGATCCGGGAGCATACCCGTAAAAAGAAGGCAACCCATGAGGAACTTTTCAAAGGCCTGAAGGTTGAAAAAGTAGTGATCCCTCTTCCGGAAGAAGACCAGATCTGCCCGGTCTGCGGTACGCAGATGGTCCTGATCGGTGAGGAGTATGTCCGCCGGGAACTGGAATTCATTCCTGCCACCTGTAAAGTGATCGAATACTACAGCCAGAGTTACGGATGCCCATCCTGCAAAGAAGGACTCGGTGATACGGAAAAGCCTGTGATCGTAAAGTCTCAGGTTCCGGCGGCTCTGGTTGGGAAAGGTCCTGCCTCAGCATCCACTGTTGCATGGACCATGTATCAGAAGTATGCCAATGGGCTTCCCCTTTACCGGCAGGAGAAAGACTGGAAACAGTATGGGGCCCAGATCAGCCGCACCACTCTTGCCAACTGGATCATCTACTGTTCACAGAACTATTTCCAGCCATTGTATGATTACTTCCACCGTGAGCTGCTGAAGCGCAGTTTTGCAATGGCAGATGAGACACGGGTCCAGGTATTGAATGAGGAAGGCCGCAGAGCACAGATCCAGTCGTTCATGTGGCTGTTCCGAAGCGGCGAGGACGGGCTACCGGCAATCATCCTGTATGGCTATTCCCCGACCAGGAGCGGCAGCCATGCAAAGGAGTTCCTGGAAGGCTACAGCGGATACCTGGAAACGGATGGATATCAGGGATACAACAATCTTCCAGGGATCAGACGCTGCTCTTGTTGGGCGCATATCCGCCGATACTTCATCGATGCCGTTCCCAAAGGAAAACAGTATGACTACAGCCAGCCGGCAGTGCAGGGAGTCCAGTACTGCAACCGGTTATTCGCCATTGAGGATTCTATTAACAAAAAGTATCCCGGTGATTATGAAAAGCGGAAGCAGCTGCGTCTCGAGAAGGAAAAACCTGTTCTGGAGGCTTTCTGGTCGTGGCTCGATCAGCAGAAGCCAGTCCGGAATACCCGGATGGATAAAGCTGTGAATTATGTTCTCAACCGGCGTGATACAGCAGAGACCTATCTGGAAGACGGACGATGCAGCTTTACTAACAATCTCAGTGAGAATGCGATCCGTCCATTCGCAGTAGGCCGGAAGAACTGGCTGTTCAGCAATTCCGTAGAGGGAGCGAATGCCAGTGCCGTGGTCTACACAATGGTTGAGATGGCAAAAGCACACGATTTGAATATTTACGGATATCTTAAATTTCTGCTGGAGCACCGGCCAGGTAAAGACATGACCGATAAACAGCTGGCAGAGCTGGCACCTTGGAGTGAAAAACTCCAATCTATCAAAAATCGCATGTGAATTATAGTGAATTACTCCAACTCGCAAAGGGCTGGGGTAATTTTAAATTTTACCGCGGTATTATTTGGCGGTTACTAAAAATCGGCAAAAGGTAATTATATATTTAACAATTATGTTATAGATGCAGGGAGTTTGAATAGGAGAGTAAAGCCCACAATCCCAGCATTTATGCGGGGTTGCGGGCTTTTTCTATGTTTCGTGACAATCAAATGACAATAATAATTAAGTATGAGATTGGATATTTTTGTTTAAACTAAATAAATTATTTGGTAGATTACAAGATTTATGAAGTCTACAAAAGGTAATTTCTTCAAAATTTTTTGAAAATTCATCAGATTCTTCTTGGGATATTTCAAATTCGTAGGTGCATTGTTTACATTTATCAACACCATAGTGGATAGAGAGATTCAATAAATATTTGTCTGCTTTCCAATAAAAATATTGTTTTAAAGTTTTATTTATTGAAGAGTATTCGTTTGTTCGTTTATATCCAGCTTTGATAGAGGCAATTGTTGTTTTCAGTTCATCAATAGTTTTGCATGAGCTGATTTGGTAATCAGGATTGAAATGCATAAATTGAAAAAGAGAAGTTTCATTAGCATTACATTCAGAATTAACTTTTGACGCATCATCTTGAATTAAAAATTCGATAATAAATGGTTCTAATGTATTTTCCTTAATTTTGTAAGGGCGGGCATATGTTGCAGAGTTTATTCTATTTGCTGTGTTATTGCCAAACCAATTTAAGTATATAGAATCAAGGGAAGACCATTTGTATGTTTTTTCCCATGTATCAGATTGTCGTTTTAAGGTAACCTCAATTGATGTGATAGTAGTATCCTGATTTTCACATTGAATGCAAAACATTAGTTTAAAGTAACATCCAGATTCATTAAATAATAATGAAAGAGGGTTATTTTCAAAAGGTATAATAGACAACTTTAATCTTTTTGTCTTTTTATAAAGCCACTGTAGGAGTGGTACACCTATTGAAATAGCAATTGCAATAATAGAAATAATCAATGAATATTTTTCGTAAGAACTCATTGCAGAATTCGTGGTGTTCTGAATGATAGTTGAAGCTAATATTTCTGATGACATTTTAATCCTCTCAAGATATTATTTGGATATTTACTTCTCCAAGCTAAGTATTCCTCTTCTGTAATTTCCTCGTTTCTGTATTTCTGGTACATATCTGCCCATTCACCAACTTGATCCAGCATATTTAATGAATCATGTCCTTTATCCTTGAACATCAATTGAGGCACCCCGGATTCATCTCTGTAGGCATGGAGTCCATACTGGTCTTCCAATGCGAAAAGAGAATGCATAACACTTATATAGGTATCAAAGTTAGGATCTGCCAGTGCGAACGGGCTGATTTTTAATGCATTGGCAATTTTTTCTAATTGATCCTGAGAAGCAGTGCGGTTCCCAAGTTCATAATTTCTTACAGCTGACTCACTTAGTCCTGCCTTTATGGCCAATTCTTTTTGGGTATATCCTTGTTCTAACCGATATTTCCTGATTTTATCTCCAACAGTCATAATTAATCGCTCCTTCGCAGTTCTTGTCTCTTATTGTACCAAGCCGCTAGCGCGGCGGCTAGCCCTAAGTACGTAAAACCACCACTTTTTCAAAAAAAGTAGCAGTTTTTGAATATATGTTGTATTGTTAAGTTACCACACGAAACATCCCACATATACACAAAAACTGCTATGCTTAGTTTACCATGGATTTTCAAACTCAACAACTACATATCTTATCTTTTTCCAAGACCACCCCCCTTGAAAGAACTTTCTCTCATTGATTAAATTACATTCTTTCAAGGAGGTTCCGTCATGGACTATTTCAAAGTTTACCGGGAGATGCTTTCTCTCCGGGGTCTTACTGACCATACTGTAAAATCTTATTCCACTTACATCCGCTCTTATCTGGATTACCTTCAGACTGTCCTCTGCAAACAGCCAGAAGACGTTTCCTGGGAGGAACTCCGGGAGTATATCCGCTGGCTGCAGAAGAAGCGTTCCCTCTCCGACCGTACCATAAACGCCTGTATCTCCCAGCTGCGTTTCTTTACCATGTTTGTTCTCCATAAGCCCTGGGATCCCACCCGGCTCCCCATGAGGAAGTTTGACTCTTATCTGCCCTTTGTCCCTTCCCGGGAAGAAATGCAGATATTCCTTTCTTCTATTACCGACCCGAAATTTAAAGCACTCCTCTGCCTTATGTTTTCTGCCGGGCTTAGGATTGGTGAAGTCCGCCATTTAAAATGTTCCGATATCGAACACTCCAGAAACAGGATCCTGGTCCGTTCCTCCAAAAACCGTTCCTCCCGCTACGCGCAGCTCTCGGAACAGGCATGGCGGCTGGTCCTGCAATACTGGTATTCTCTTCCGGCTGATGAGCGCCCCCGCGACTGGCTTTTCCCTCAAAAAAGAGACCCTTCCAAGCCCATCGACCATCAGCGTGTCCCTGACTTTATCCTGGCCCATGAAAAGCATCTTGGCTGGGAACACCGCTTTACCTGCCATACCTTCCGCCATGCGTTTGCTACCTATCATTATGAAGACGGTACGGATCTTCTGACTTTAAAAGCGTTAATGGGGCACCGTTCGGTTTCTTCCACTGTGCTTTACGTCCATCTGTCTTCCCAGACTTTTTCTTCCGCTCCCAGCCCGTTTGAAAAGATGGGAGGGATGCTCCATGAGTAACTTCAGGATCCAGGACATCTGGCAGAATTCCTATGCGGATTACTGTCGGTCCGGACATTTCCAGTCCCAAGAACAGAGAAAAGCTTCCCGTGCCATCCTCGCCTGCAAGTCCGGCAGGCTGGGTATCAATGTCAGTGAATGCAGCGAATGCGGGCACATGGAATTCCACAAGAATTCCTGCCGTAACCGGAACTGTCCCATCTGTCAGGCTGTCCGCAAAGAACTCTGGGTGGACCAACGCAGGGCGGAAGTCATTGGCTCCCCTTACTTCCATGTGGTATTTACGCTCCCTCACGAACTCAACCCCCTGCTCTTCTGTAACCAGAAGCTTCTTTACGGGCTGCTCCATAAATGCTGTGCGCAAACACTCCTGGAACTGTCTGCCGACAAAAAATACCTCGGGGCACAGCCCGGGATCATCCAGGTGCTCCACACCTGGAACCAGGAACTGGGCTACCATGTCCACATGCACTGCATCATCTCCGGGGCAGGGCTCACTCCTGACCGCAGGATCCGCAGCGCCTCCGCTAAGTTCTTTATCCCTGTCCGGGTACTCAGGGATAAGTTCAAGGGGAAATATCTTTCTCTTCTGGACGCCTGTTACCAAAAGGGGGAACTTGTTTTTTCGTCCTCCTGCAGTACTTTGCAGGATCCCTGCATCTGGAAGACGTTCAAAAACAGCCTTTATGAGAAAGACTGGTGCCCATACATCAAAGAAACCTTCAACGGTTTCGGGAATGCGATCGAATATCTGGGACGGTATACCCACCGGGTTGCCATCTCCAACAACAGGATCCTGTCCGTAACGGAAACAGAGGCCACCTTCTCCGCACGGGGGAAAAAGCCCGGTGACCCAAAACGGGAGATCACCATCAGCCACGAAGAATTTATCCGCCGGTTCCTGATGCACGTGCTCCCCGCCGGTTTCCAGAAGATCCGGTATTATGGTTTCCTTAATAACCGGATGAAATCCAGAAACCTGAAAATAATCTTCCGGATCCAGGGCGGCCAGAGATTCCGGCAGCGTTATGCCGGGCTGTCCATGGCAGAACTGCTCAAGGCGGTCTGGAACATTGACCTGTCCATCTGTCCGGAATGCGGCTGCGCTTCCATGCAGCAGCTGGGGAGGAGTTATGCTCCTTTCCCATAAGCGAAAGTCCTTTTCATACGGTTTTTTTAAGGCCTCCCTCTGGAAGGCCTGCGAAGCATGCCCGGAAATCCGTTTTCCGTTAGAAATTTCCCCCAGTCTTACCGTTTTTCACAGGAAATGGGAACTTTCTCGGCCCTCCGGAAAGATACAATCCCCATAGGTCTCCCAGCTGACCGTCCGCGGCCTGGTACAATTGGAAAGAATCACATTCAGAGCAGTTTTATCTTTTGTATAGAACTGCTCTTTTTGTCTGCTCTGAATCTGATACTTTCCTAATGAATTATAGCATGAACAGTTCAAAAATGAAATATAAAAATAAACCGTTCAATATTGAAATTATTCTGTTGACATTTCGAAAATGAAATGTTATGATACAAGCGTACCGTTCAGAAATGAACTGATAGAATTTATAAAAAGGGAAAGGAGGAAGAAAATATGGCGAGCAAATTATTTATCTCAGCAAAAGAAGTTGCCCGGGAATTAGAAGTATCTGATTCCTTTGCTTATCGTCTGGTACGCAAGCTAAATGATGAACTGGAAAAACAGGGATTTGTGGTTGTTAAGGGTAAAATTAGCCGTAAATATTTTGAAGAACGTGTTTATGGTATGAGCGAAACAAAATAATGTGAGAGTTCAAGAAAGAAGGTGAAAATGAATGGCAGTTATTAAAAACAAAAAGACCAATACTTATGAAGTTCGCACTTATTATAAGGATTGGACAGGTGTCAGAAAGCAAAAGACAAAGAGAGGATTTAAGCGCAAATGTGATGCGCAAGACTGGGAGAGAGCGTTCAAATTAAAGGAAAATAGAAGTCTGGATATGACATTCGGAGATTTTGTAAATATTTATCTGAACGATATTAAACCCAGGATTAAATATAATACCTGGCTGACTAAAAAGCACATTGTCGATAAGAAGATTCTCCCGTATTTTACGGACAGAAAACTACAGGAGATCAAGACGGCAGATATCCGTCAGTGGCAAAACATGATCATGAATCATCGAGATGCCAATGGAAAGGGATATTCGCAGGTATATCTTAAGACAATCCACAATCAAATGAGTGCGATTTTGAATCATGCGGTTAACTTTTATGATTTGAAAAGTAATGTTGCACGTAAGGCGGGATCAATGGGAAAAGAAAAATCAAAGGAAATGCTTTTCTGGACAAAAGAAGAGTATACACAGTTCATTGAGGCGGTTGCAGATAAGCCCATATCCTTTTACGCATTTGAAATTTTCTATTGGTGTGGATTGAGAATGGGGGAGCTTTTGGCCTTAACACCTGCAGATCTGGATTTTCGATCCCATACTATACGCATCAATAAATTGGACAAGGATAGTGGATTTGAATGGATCGGGGAATATGACATCAGCGCTGACGATTTGCTTAGCGGCAACTGCCGGGGAAAGAAAATAAAGGAGGCAAAAGAATTACTGCTTGAGATATTGGCAGATGGGGCGGTTGAACAGAATGTAATCGTCAAGAAGTCAGAAAGCCGTGGCATGCGCCTGTCTATTACAGACAAGAGAAAGGGTGATATTAGATGATCATTCAGCCGGACAGGAAAAGCCGGAACGAAACGGAATTATTCTATTAAAATGAAGCTGGGAGAATTGCCATGCTCAATGAGGTTTTCGGGAATGTGGAGTTGAGCGAGGCAGAAATGCAGACGCTAATCTGGCTTGTAAAACGGGCGGAAAATACTGTGGCGAATGTAGTCTCTGCGATCCGAAAGGCGATGACTTCGGATGCAAGCGGCGGGAACTGCAGCCCCGTCCATAGGACGGGAAAGGTCTACGCTCCGCTTCGGTCGGTGCAGAGCAGACGTCCACCGGACGTCTTGCACCCCCGGCAGGGCGCAAAGGCAGCTTTTGATGGACGGAACGGCTGTCAAAAGTGCTTTTTGCGTTACTTTCGACGAAAGTAACAAAGCTTATGCGCCGTATCCGGCGCTGATTACTACCCGACAAGGGAGAAAGGAGAGTTATTGAAGAGGACAATCAGCTTTATGACAGGGAAAAGGAGGAAAAAATCAAAGAACTGAAGGAAGAGTATCAGAAAGCTCTGGAAAAGCAATAAAAATCCCGGTCAGACACAGATCCTGAAGAAGTGTCTGCCGGATCTATTCCGGCAGAGGGCTTTTGGAACCTGACAGAGGTGTCTGTGAGGGCGTGTTATCAGGATACATATGACGGAGGGCGTTCATGATCAGCCGGAAGGTGAGCTGGGCCATATATTGAGGCGTTTCATCGGTATCGGATGTTAGCCAGGTTTTCACCAGACCGATGCAGCCGGAAAGACAGAAAGAATAGGAATATTTCAGGTCTTCAATAGTGTCCGGAAAAGTTCGGCGCAGTACGTTAAGACTGTGGGTGGAAATCAGATTTTCAATGCGATGGATAAACGCGATATCCCCGTTTGGCCCCAGCAAGGCGTTGCAGATATCTTTGTTTTCTGCCAGGATATGAAAAATATCCTCAATAAAAGGAAAGCTGGATTCGTTAAAGGGACTGACCGGATGATTCTGAATGGTCTGGCGGATCTCTTCCAGCAGTTCTTCTTCAATGGTGGAAAGCATATTGAAAATATCCGTATAATGGAGATAGAAAGTAGAACGGTTGATATCCACTTCCTCTACCAGTTCTTTTACAGTAATTTCTTTAATACTTTTTTCCTGCATAAGTTTTGCAAGCCCGGCTCGAAGCTGGGCTTTTGTTTTGCGGATTCTCCGGTCAGTTTTTTCTTTCATAGATTTCTCCTTTCGAAAATATAAAAAAATTATAAACCATAGACACTAGATAGACATTTTGTCTATTAATAGACGCAACGAAGGATTATTGTCGGTTGTAAGGTATTTATAACCCTAGTATAATGCAGTATGTGTAAATAATCAACATAGTATCTATTAAACTATAACTAGTTGCACAGACAGAAAGGAGACAGGAGAATGCTGAAACTAGAGTGGAAAAAGCTACTGAGTAATAAACTCATGTTGGTAGTTATTGTTGCGATTATTGCAATTCCTACCATTTATACCACCCTTTTTCTGGGATCCATGTGGGACCCTTATGGCAATATGGACAAATTGCCCGTGGCTGTGGTGAATGAGGATAAACCGGTAGAATATGAGGGAGAAACATTAAACATAGGAAAAGAAATGGTGGAGAATCTGAAAGAGGACAGTTCTCTGAATTTTTCTTTTACAGATAAGGAAAGGGCCCGGCAGGGGCTGAAAGACGGAAGTTATTATATGGTCATTACCATACCGGAGGATTTTTCAGCCAATGCAGCCACCCTTACCCGGGAAAAACCTGAAAAAATGGAACTTTCTTATGAAACAAACCCGGGTACCAATTACATTGCTTCTAAGATGAGCGAGACAGCTATGGAGAAAATCCAGAGTTCTGTCCGGGAAGAAGTTACCCGCACCTATGCAGAAGCGGTTTTTGAACAGATCGGTAAGGCCGGGGACGGAATGGAGGAAGCGGCAGATGGTTCCGGGAAGCTCCAGGAGGGAACCCGGGCACTTGCCTCAGGAAATGAACAGATCGAAGAGAATTTACAGGTTCTGGCAGATAGTACTCTGGTATTCAGAGATGGCAGTCAGACCCTAGAAGAGGGACTAAAGACTTATACAGATGGAGTAACAGCCGCAGACAAGGGAGCACGTGAACTTCAGGATGGGGCCAGTGAACTGAACAAGGGGACGAAAACCCTGGACAGCGGGGCAAAAGAACTTGCCGGCGGAAGTGAAAGCCTGGATGCAGGAGCCCAGTCCCTGGAAGAGGGCATGGGACAGTTAGAAGGAAAGATCCCGGGACTTTCTCAGGGAGTCCGGGCATTATCCCAGGGGGCTTCCCAGCTTGCCGCAGGTGTCAAGACAGCGGGAGAGGGAAGCAAAAGTCTGAAGGCAGGAGCTGAACAGACAGACAGGGGTCTTGCATCTTTACAGGAAGGACTGGATCAGCTGAACAGTGCAGCATCCCAGCTTCCCGGGCAGACACAGAAACTTCAGGAAGGTACAAATGAGGTTTATGAAGGGGCAGCTCAGCTTTCCCAGGGAATGAAGCTTCTGGAAGAACAGGCAGTCCCCGGCATTTCTGCCAGTATTGATCAGGTAAACGGACAGCTGCAGGATGGAGGAAAACAGGTTTTTGACTCTGTGAAAGAGGGCGCGGACCAGTTAAAATCCAGTGCCGATCAGCTCCTTGCGGGGATTCAGGGAACGGAGAGCATGTCCCAGGAAACAGGAAGTGGGGACCAGCTGGGCGATACTTTAGAGAGGAATGCCCAGGAAGCCGGAAACCAGGCAGAGGCAGCCCAGGCTGCGGCAGAAAATCTGGGAGGTGTGGAAAGTACAGACGCCTCTTATTTAAGTGATTCCTTGCAGCAGGCAATTGATTCAGGAGATATAGATGCAGTGGCATCCGTTGCCTGGGAGGCAGTGGCAGCTGCACAGCAAAACGCCGATGCAGCCAATGAGGCGGGAAGCCGTCTCCAGGAAGCTTCTCAGGCTCTTGGGAACAGCAGTGCCGCCCTGTCTCAGGATCAGCAGACCATGGCAGAGGCAGCCCGGCAGGCCCGGGATATGACCGGGGCCGGTTTGGCAGGGGAAAATTCTACAGACCTGAGCAGTGTGGTAAAGGGTCTTCAGGCATTATCAGAAGGTCTGGGACAGTTGTCTGCTCAGACAGAAACAGCCGGAGAACAGTATCTGGCAGGAGTGGACAGCGGCATGGAGCAGCTGAAGAGCGGAATCGGCACACAGGTTGGAGACAGTCTGTCTCAGCTGAGGGAAGGTGCTGACCGTCTTACCCAGGGAAGTGGAGAAGTGAACCGGGGAGTAGAACAGCTGACTGAGGCGGCACCTGCACTTGCCGGCGGAATCCAGAGTGCAAAGGATGGAGCCGGAGCACTGAAGACACAGGGAACGGAAGCACTGGTACAGGGAGCCGGGCAGCTGGATGAGGGATTTGGCCGTCTGGTACAGGGGAGTTCTGATCTGGATAAAGGAGTACAGGAAATGCAGGGACAGCTTCCGGCTCTTTCCCAGGGAGTGGAACAGCTGTCCCAGGGAGCAAAGGATCTGAAACAGGGAACTGGAAGTCTGAAGACAGGAGCCCAGACCCTTTCTCAGGGAGCAGGAACTCTTTCGGCGGGTATGGATACCTTGGTAGCCGGAACCAGCAAGTTGTCCCAGGGAACCGGCCAGCTTACTGCAAACAATCAGGCTCTTCTTGGAGGAGCGGTACAGCTGGAGGACGGAGCCTCCCAGATCAGCAGCGGAGCTTCCCAGCTTCATGATGGAAGTAAAACTCTTGGATCCGGGATTGAACAGCTGGCGGAAGGAACTAGGACTTTAAAAGACAGTCTGGCAGAGGGGGCAAAACAGATCCGGGATACGAATAAAGGAGAAGATACGGCGGATATGTTTGCAGCTCCTGTGGAAACAAAAGAAACACAGATCACCAGGGTAGAAAATAACGGCCATGCCATGGCCCCCTATATGATGTCTGTGGCACTTTGGGTAGGCTGTATTGCCTTTAGTCTTATGTATCCGCTGACAAAGTACAGCGGAAAGCTGAAATCCGGTCTGGCCTGGTGGGGAAGCAAGGCATCGGTACTGTATCTGATTGCCCTGCTCCAGGCAGCGGTGATGATCTTTATGCTTCATCTGTGTGACGGTTTTGAGCCGGTGGAAATGGGGAAAACCCTGGCGGTGGCCTGTCTGGCTTCGGTGGCTTTTATGTCTGTGATGTATTTCTTTACCAATACTTTTGGCAAAGTGGGAAGTTTCCTGATGCTGGTATTTATGGTGATCCAGCTGGCAGGTTCTGTGGGAACCTACCCCCTGGAACTGTCCGGAAGCTTTGTCCCTTATCTTCATGACTGGGTACCGTTCACTTATACGGTGGAAGCCTTCCGAAGTACCATATCAGGAGGAGAAAGTATTCAGGAAGCCGTAATATTCCTGACCGTTTTGTGGATCGTCTTTACCCTGCTGACCATTCTGGAGTTCCAGATCCGAACCCTTAAGATGAAAAGAGGAAAAAGGACTCTGGATAACTGGTTAGAGGAAAAGGGACTGGCATAAGAGAAAAAAGAAGGGAAAGGACTTTGTACTGCCTTTGAAAAGACAGTGCAGGGTCCTTTTTTTCGGCCATCCATACACTATAATTTATATAAGCTTTACAAATTTATCCTCTGTCCGCATTTCTTCCGGTATCTGTGAATACCAGTCTTCCATTACCTCAGAGAAATGTTCCAGATTATGTTTCATCTCTTCAGTGTATTTTTCAATACTGCCAAACTGCTGGATGGCGAGCTTTGCCACATGCTCTTCATCATCTTTGATTTTCCGGATGAACATATCAAAATTTTCAATACTTCCCCAGTCCGGCCGGCATGTGGTATGATAAAACTATTACAAAGGAATGTGCTTGCAGCAGCGGGAAAGTGCGCCGGTTTTGGAAAAACGGCCGGCAGCGATTGGCAGGGAGCTGAGCGAAGTGGTTAATCGGAAGAAACTGCGGTTGCAAATGCAGTAGATCCAAAGAGGGTATGGGCAGAAGCTGTACCGGAAGAAGGAATTGAGCTTCCCCAATCGGATCATTCAGCAGAGGAATGGGAGGATAAAATTAGAAGTTACGGAGGTACATGAGCATGAATAAAATGATTGCATACTGTGGGCTGGATTGTGAGAAATGCGATGCATATCTGGCAACCATCAATGACGACCATGAGCTGCGCAGAAAAACGGCGAAGTTATGGGCAGAATTAAATAATGCACCGATTCTTCCTGAGCATATTAACTGTCAGGGCTGTCGGGCTGAAGGAGTTAAAACTGTGTTTTGCGATCGTATGTGCGGCATTCGCCAATGTGCATCGAAGAAGGGTGTTGCCACTTGCGGTGACTGTTCAGATTTAGAGAGATGTCCCACAGTTGGGGCAGTCCTGAAGAATAATCCGTCTGCGCTGAAAAATCTGAAAGGATAAATTATGCATAAACTGATTATACTCAGAGGAAATTCTCTTATGGTTTAAATTTTGGAATGGCGAACTTGACATGTGGATTGATTTCCATTCAGCCCATAGAATAAAGGCGTTGAGTGTAAATTTGTGATTGCAAAAGGGGGAAAATCGTCCAATGAAATATATGACCTTTAATTCTTCCTGCGCCTATGCAGGCGTTGCCAATATGCTGGAACAGTATGGTGTGGATACCGATGACAGATCCATCGCAATGGGAATGAAACTGCCGTACCTGTTTTCCTATGAGAATGGGACATATCTGGCAGGCCCCATGCT
The DNA here is from genome assembly GCF_963929015.1 of uncultured Merdimonas sp. NCBI lineage: Bacteria > Bacillati > Bacillota > Clostridia > Lachnospirales > Lachnospiraceae > Merdimonas > uncultured Merdimonas sp. Next base: position 4,665 of record NZ_CAWVHE010000015.1, on the reverse strand, counting down.
TCAGAATGCAGAGTGGTTCAATCTCTTTCTTATCCCACAAGGTTTTGAGATGTGTGAAATAGAACTGCCTGCGGAACAAGTTGCAGACTATTTGAAGAAGCAGAAAACCGCCATGCTTGGCTTTCGAATGAACGAGAATAACAAACACGCTGTTGTGTACATCGGTAGCCATGATGGAAAACTGGTGTTTCTAAAATAACAAGTGGGAGCATGATCCTGTCCCGGAGCAGTTTCAACTTGCTGATACAGAGATTTTGAATCATATAAGCTCGTCCGTAATGATTGCCACATTAAAGCAGATCACTCCCAAAGAAGTTAACCTGAACGGCAAGTTAGCAGACTCTGTTTCAGTGATTCGACGGAATCTGGCTGAGATTAAATCGTGAAGTAGAATTGGCCGGTAAATTTTCGCATATTCAAAAGAGTTTTCTCAATGTTCTGCGGCAAGATCCCAATACAATGGTAGTCCTTGGAGAATATGTCTCTACGGCTGATTTGGAAAATGCTGTGGACGGCTATATAATGTTGATAATGGTTACAGTTCAGCCAGGTCTGTGCATTCGCTGCACAGATCATGTGAATGCATAGTGCCTGTGGGCATCTGGCCCATTGTGAAGCGATTTACAATGACCGGATGGAGCAAAGATACCGGAGAAAATCGAAAAGGCGTCTGAAGAGACAGAAAAAAGCGAGAAATGCCATTCACCGTTCAATTGTTTTTTTATGATAAAAGAGACAGATACGGAAGTCACGAGAAGTGGATGCGGAAATGCATCAGAGAGGACGGACATATGAAGTTATTATTTAAACAGAGATTATTTTCCTGGCTGGACAGTTACGATATTTATGATGAGCATGAAAATACGGTTTATACGGTCAAAGGACAGTTGGCATGGGGACATTGCCTTAAGATTTTTGATCCCTGTGGCCGGGAACTGGGAATGGTGAAGGAACGTGTGCTTACGTTTCTTCCGAAGTTTGAGATATATGAAAGGGATCGGATGATCGGATCTATCTGTAAGGAACTGACCTTTCTGAAACCACGCTACCATATTGAATTTAACGGGTGGAATATTGAAGGGAGCTGGACAGAATGGGATTATTCTATTACGGATCACGTCGGGAAAGTGGTGGCAGTCATATCTAAGGAACTGTTCCATATGACAGATACATATGTTCTGGACATTGTAAATCCGGAAGATGCACTGTATGTGCTGATGTTTGTACTGGCAATCGATGCGGAAAAATGTTCGAGACAATAAGGCGGAGTGGGAATTTGATGTTCAATGGATGGTGTAACCGTTCTGCTGACCGAACACTTATGAATAATCAATGTTAAAACTCCCGGATCAATCAGGTAAAGAGCAGATAAAATAATGCGCATGGAAGAAAACATGAGCACTGGTTAATTTTTTTGAGGATTACTTAACGGAAGTTCAGTTGTGGATATTACTCATGTCTGATAAGATGGAGTAAAGCAGCAAAGGCCTATGCAAATCAAAGTGAAGGAGATGTTCCTATGTCCTTGGGAAAAGTGATCAGAAAATACAGAAAAATCAGAAATATGACGCAGGAAAAAATGGCAGAGAGACTGGGAGTGACGGCTCCGGCAGTAAATAAGTGGGAGAATGAAAATTCTTATCCGGATATTCTGCTCTTGGCGCCGATTGCCAGACTGTTAGGGATTTCATTGGACACATTGCTGTCATTCAGAGAAGAACTGACAATGGAAGAGATCACAGGGATTCTTTATGAAGCGGAGAAGAAATTAAAAGAGGAATCTTTTGAGGATGCGTTTCAATGGGCAAAGAAAACATTGGAAGAATATCCGAACTGTGAGCTGCTGATTCTGAATCTTGCGATTCTCTTTGATGCACAGTGTATTATGCAGGAGATTCCGGAAGAGGCAGGATATGAGGATTATTTTTGTTCCCTGTATACCCGTATTGTAGACAGTGCGGATGAGGCTGTACGGGTCAGCGCTGCAGATGCGTTGGTGAATCTCTATATACGCAAAAAGAAATATGATATGGCAGAAAAGTATCTGGAGTACTTTTCCATTCAGAATCCGCGAAGAAAACAAAAACAGGCACAGATCTATGCAGAGACCGGCCGGATAAAGGAAGCGTATAAAGCGTACGAAGAACTTTTGTTCTCGGATTATCAGCGAAGCAGTATGGAACTGCAGGGGATGTATCTGCTTGCGGTGCAGGATGCAGATCAAGAAAGAGCGCGTATGCTGGTGGATAAGCAAAAAGAGATTGCAAAATGTTTTGAGATGGGGAAATATTATGAGATTTTCGGCGAGCTGACAATTGCAACAATGGAGAAAGATGCGGATAAAGTGATCGCTGCAGCAGAAGAAATGCTTTCCAGCATGGAAGAAATCGGAAGTTTCAGATATTCTCCCCTTTATGAACATATGGAATTCAAAGAGGTCAACAAAGAGTTTACCACAGAAATGAGAGAAAATCTGTTGAGATGTTTCCGGGAGGAAGAAAGGTATAGTTTTTTACAGGATGATGAGAGATGGAAGAAACTGGTACAGCGTTCGACAGATAACTGAACCAATCGGGAAAACAGGCAGCGAGACATATGGGTATTTAAAGCGGATGATATTGGTGATCTGATGATTGAGGTTGACGCAGAAAGTTGATCCCCGGCCGTTTGTCGGGAGCCTTATCAGAAAAGGAAAGGCTCCCGGCAAACGGCCGGGGTTTTGACTTTAAGAAATTTCTACCGCTTTTTCCGGGGAATTCTGCTGTTTTTTTTTCGCTAAATTTCGTGTATCATATATAAACGAGCTCAGCGAATTGAGATTTGGGGTTAGGGCAGCGTCCTGCAGGATTCCGTATGATTTGATGAATCGGGTGCTGTATGACTGATTGAGCAGATACCAGGGCCAGGGTATCAAGGCAAAAGATCTCCGGGATTTCAGAACAGTATCCGGTCTGAAATTCGTCGGAGTCTGTCGGGTTCTGCAGAATACATGTAAAAGTGGAAGGAAAGAATCGTAAATGAACTTTGCGTGAAAAGACCAAAAAGAGGAACTTTTTTAAAATAAAGGAGCGAAGAGCCTATAAGACATATTTGTGTGAATGGAAAGGGGAAGGCTGATATTTCTGAAGACATTGAATAGATACAAAAAGCAATGAAAAGTGTTTTTTTTGGGATAATTTCAAAAAATCCCGCAAAGCAGAAAACTGCTCTGCGGGATTTTTGTTTATAGAATGGGCGGTAAATTTCTTAAAGTAAATAACTATAGGAGATTTCTGTTTAAGCTTTTATTTCATCGACAGCGGGAGAAGGCTGACCATTTGTCTGACCAAGAACAGAAATTTTTCCGAGCTTCTCCATCTGAGATTTTTTCAGTTCCATGGAAGGATGGACATACCGTTGAAGCGTGGTGTTTACACTGGCGTGTCCCAGGATTTCACTCAGAGATTTAATGTCGAATCCGCTCTCAATACAGCGGGTTGCAAACGTATGCCGCAGCACATGATAATTGAAGGGTTCAAAACCGTGTGCTTTCAGAATCGCTTTGTATCGGTTCAGATAGCAGCGAGGCTCCATAAAAGTTTCTTTTCCGGTGAGAATAAAACAGGAATTCTGCTTCTGAAAGGTTCGCAGATAAGATAAGGCAAAAGCCGGGAGGGGAATCTGCCTTCTGGAACAGTCTGACTTTGGCTCGTTGAGAATTACTTTTGTTTTTGCCGGTGATTCCTCCGAAAAATTTCTTACACGGATCACTGTGTTGCGCACTTCCAGGATGCCTTCCTCAAAATTGATATCTCCCCACCGGAGCGCGCACATTTCACCGATTCTGATCCCTGCATACAGAGAAATGAGAATTCCCAGATAGGCTGGCTCCGGATGATTCAAAATCACATACTCCAGTCTTTCCTGTTCCGTTCGTGTCAGGATCTTAATCCTGGGTATACTGTTTCTGGGACTTTTGATTGGAATTGAGGCCATTCCTTCTATGCCATTGTTTTCCCCGTATTTCAGAATCAGCTTTAGTACAGACAAAAGATCTGTCACCGTCTTCGGTGAAAGGCCGCCGGTTTGACTGCGTTTCAGTTTCTTCTGGGTAAACTGTTCAATCACTGCAGAATTCAGTGCACTGACATTGATATCTCCAAGGCCCGGGCGAAGATGAGCTTCACACAGATACGAATACTGGGAATACGTCGATTCTTTGACCCTTGTGCTGACGTAATGCAGCCAGGAATCCATCACCTCCTCAAAACGGACGTTTTCGCCGTGTTTATTCTTCGATACTTTCACGGATTCCCGGTCTGTTTGAGCTTTTATCCGTTTGTTTTTGACTTCCTGATACGTTTTCCCGTAAAAATAAAGATAGCGGGCTTTTCCCTGCTCGTCGTGATCATACAAAAGGCGTGCCTCCCACCTCCCATCTTTTCTTTTTCGGATATTTTCACCATGTCTTCCCATAATCACTTTTCCTTTCCGTCAAAAATCTAATAGCCTTAATTATATGGGGTTATTATGACCAGAATTATGACCATTAATGATTCTTCACATAGTTTCTCTTCATGCAAAAGTTTAAAAAAAGGTTAGAAAACCGCCCGCTTTCCGTCTGATTGTATTTGACATATGCTAAGTTTCTGTGCTAATATATTACAAAGTTGGAAGAAAATCTCA
>NZ_CAWVHE010000014.1:80000-88244 GCF_963929015.1 uncultured Merdimonas sp. | reverse complement strand
ATGAGATCACTATTGAAACAGGTGATAACCTTCAGACAGTCATCACCTGCGAAAAAGCGAAGTTTGATCTTTCCGGAAAACCAGGAGATGAATTTTCCTACCTTCCGGTGATCGAAAAAGAAAACTCCATTGAAATATCACAGTTTACTTTGAAAGAAGTGATCCGACAGACCATTTTTTCCATCTCTGATTCGGAAAGCAATAAGATGATGGGTGGAGAATTGTTTGAGATCAAAGATAACATTCTTAGAGTGGTATCTCTTGACGGACACAGAATTTCTATCCGTAAGATCAGCCTGAAAGAAGATACAGAAGATAAAAAACTGATCGTTCCGGGCAAGACTCTGACAGAGATCAGCAAGATCCTTTCCGGCGAAGTGGAAAGCATGGTCAATATTTCTTATACCAACAATCATATTGTGTTTGAATTTGATCAGACCATCGTGGTGTCCAGGCTGATTGAAGGAGACTATTTTAAAATTGATCAGATGCTTTCCAGTGATTATGAGACAAAGGTAAGGATCAATAAAAAAGAACTTCTGAACTGTATTGACAGAGCCACACTTCTCATCAAAGAAGGAGATAAAAAGCCGATCATCATCCAGATTGGAGACGAGTGGATGGAGCTTAGGATCAAATCCCAGATTGGATCTATGAATGAAGAGATTGTGATTGAAAAAGAGGGAAAAGATCTGATGATTGGATTTAATCCCAAGTTTCTCATCGACGCCCTTCGTGTCATTGATGATGAAGAAGTTACGTTATATCTGATGAATGCGAAAGCGCCATGTTTTATCAAGGATGAAGAAGAAAGTTATATTTATCTGATCCTTCCGGTAAACTTTAACGCCACAGTCTAGGACAGGAGAGTACACGCAATGAAAATCACGTTAAAGGAAGAATATATCAAACTTGGGCAGGCTTTGAAGGCAGCCGGTCTGGTAGAATCCGGAGCAGAGGCAAAGGATGTGATACTGGACGGAAAAGTCCTGGTAAATGGAGAAGCGGATCTTAGACGCGGAAGAAAATTATATGCCGGCGATGTGGTAGTATTTAACGGAGAAGAAATCAAAATTGAAGATTAAATCTTTAAAGTTAAAAAATTTTCGCAATTATGAATATCTGGATCTGAAGTTTGATCCGGCGGCTAATATTTTCTATGGCGACAACGCCCAGGGGAAAACAAATATCCTGGAGGCTGTTTATCTCTCCGGTACCACAAAGTCCCACAGAGGGGCAAAAGACAGAGATATGATCCGCTTTGGAGAAACGGAATCTCATATTGAGATGATTGTGGAAAAAAATGGGATCAGTCACAGGATTGATATTCATCTAAAGAAAAACAGTCCGAAGGGAATTGCCGTTAATAAAATACCGCTGAAAAGAGCAAGTGAATTATTTGGAATCGTAAATCTTGTATTTTTTTCTCCTGAAGATCTTAATATCATCAAAAATGGTCCAGGGGAGAGAAGACGATTTATTGATCTGGAGCTGTCCCAGCTGGACCGGGTTTATTTAAATGATCTTGCAAATTATAACAGAGTCGTTAATCAGAGAAATCATCTTTTGAAGGATCTCTGTTTTTCCGGTCAGAAGAAAAATCTGGATACTCTGGAGATATGGGAAATGCAGCTGGCGCTGTATGGAAATAAGATTATTGAAAGAAGAAAGAAATTTATATATGAAATAAATGAAATTGTTTCTTCTATTCATCACAAATTAAGCGGCGGAGCTGAAAAGATCCAGGTTATCTATGAACCTAGTAATGGAAAGGTTCCGCTGGAGGAAGCAATAAAAAAGAACAGGGAAAAGGACATGAAGATCAAAAGTACATCTGTGGGTCCTCACAGAGACGACATCTGTTTTATGGTGGGGGATCTGGATATCCGCAGATTCGGATCACAGGGTCAGCAAAGGACGGCGGCGCTTTCTCTGAAGCTGTCGGAGATTGAACTGGTGAAAAGAGTGATCCATGATACCCCTGTGTTGCTATTGGACGATGTTTTGTCTGAACTGGATAAACACAGGCAAAACTATTTATTAGACAGCATCCATGACATACAGACTCTTGTAACATGTACAGGAGTGGATGAGTTTGTAAATCATAGATTTTCTATCAATAAAGTGTTCCGCGTAGAAAATGGAAATGCAGCAAATGAAAACTAGGAGGATGAGCATGAGTACAGAAAAAGTACAGCACGAATATGGTGCGGATGAGATTCAGATTCTGGAGGGTCTGGAGGCAGTCCGCAAACGCCCGGGTATGTATATCGGAAGCACGTCAGCAAGGGGACTCCATCATCTGGTCTATGAGATCGTGGATAACTCTGTGGATGAGGCGCTTGCAGGTTTCTGCGATACGATCCAGGTGACCGTCCACAAGGATAATTCTGTGACGGTAGTGGATAACGGACGCGGGATCCCGGTAGGAATTAATCATAAAGCAGGCCTCCCGGCGGTAGAAGTTGTATTTACCGTACTGCATGCCGGAGGAAAATTCGGAGGCGGAGGATACAAGGTATCCGGAGGACTCCACGGCGTAGGAGCGTCGGTAGTAAACGCCCTTTCCAACTGGCTGGAGGTTGAGATCTGCCATGATGGAAAAGTTTATAAACAGAGATACGAACGTGGAAAAGTTATCTACAAATTAAAAGTTGTGGGAGAATGTGATCCGGAAAAATCCGGGACAAAAGTAACTTTTATGCCGGATGATACCATATTTGAAGAAACGGTATTTGACTATGATGTTTTGAAACAAAGGTTCCGGGAAATGGCATTTCTGACAGCAGGTCTTAGGATCACTCTGACAGATGAGCGGCCGGAAGACGGGATCCGGGAAAAAACCTTTCACTATGAAGGAGGGATCCGGGAATTTGTTTCTTATCTGAACCGGAGCAAAACACCTCTCTATGAGGATATCATTTACTGTGAGGGACTGGTAAATGGAGTAGCTGTGGAAGTAGCCATGCAGCACAACGATTCTTACAGTGACAATACTTATGGGTTTGTCAATAACATTACCACGCCGGAAGGTGGTACTCATATTGTGGGATTCCGCAATGCCCTGACAAAAACATTTAACGATTATGCAAGAAAGAACAAGTTATTGCGGGACAGTGAGCCGAACTTAAGCGGCGAGGATATCAGAGAAGGTCTGACTGCGATCATCAGCGTTAAGATCGAGGATCCTCAGTTTGAAGGACAGACCAAGCAGAAACTCGGAAACAGCGAGGCCAGAGGAGCGGTAGACAGTATTGTCAGCAGACAGCTGGAAATCTATCTGGAACAGAATCCTGCGGTAGCCAAGATGACCATAGAAAAATCGGTGATGGCTCAAAGAGCCAGAGAAGCGGCAAGAAAGGCAAGGGACCTGACCAGAAGAAAATCTGCGCTGGACGGCATGTCTCTTCCCGGAAAACTGGCGGACTGTTCCGATAAAAATCCGGAAAACTGCGAGATCTACATCGTAGAGGGAGATTCTGCCGGCGGTTCCGCAAAAACTGCGAGAGACAGGGCTACACAGGCGATCCTTCCTCTCCGTGGTAAAATTCTGAATGTGGAAAAGGCCAGACTGGATAAAATTTATGGAAATGCAGAGATCAAAGCAATGATCACTGCATTTGGAACCGGGATCCATGATGATTTTGATATTTCCAAACTCCGTTATCATAAGATCATCATTATGACGGATGCCGATGTGGACGGCGCACATATCAGTACCCTGCTTCTTACGTTTCTGTACCGGTTTATGCCGGATCTGATCAAAGAGGGATATGTTTATCTGGCACAGCCGCCTCTTTATAAACTGGAAAAGAATAAAAAAGTATGGTACGCGTACAGTGACGAGGAACTGGATGGAATCTTAAGAGAAGTGGGCAGAGATAACAACAATAAGATCCAGCGGTATAAAGGTCTTGGAGAAATGGATGCAGAGCAGCTGTGGGAGACCACCATGGATCCGGAACACAGGATCCTTCTTCGGGTGACCATGGATGAAGAGACTACTTCAGAACTGGATCTTACCTTTACGACCCTGATGGGAGATAAAGTAGAACCCAGAAGAGAATTTATCGAAGAAAATGCAAAATATGTGAAGAACTTGGATGTGTAGGAGGTTAAACAATGGAAGATAATATTTTTGATAAAGTCCACGAAGTGGACCTGAAAAAAACGATGGAAACCTCTTACATTGATTATGCTATGAGTGTCATCGCTTCCCGTGCGCTTCCGGATGTACGGGATGGTTTAAAACCGGTGCAGAGAAGAATCCTGCATTCCATGATCGAGCTGAACAACGGACCCGATAAACCGCATAGAAAATGTGCCCGTATCGTGGGTGATACCATGGGTAAATATCATCCCCATGGCGACAGTTCGATCTACGGCGCCCTGGTAAATATGGCGCAGGAATGGTCTACCAGATATCCTCTGGTGGACGGTCACGGAAACTTTGGATCCGTAGATGGAGACGGCGCGGCCGCCATGCGTTATACCGAGGCAAGGCTTAGCAAGATTTCCATGGAGCTGACAGCAGACATCAATAAAAATACGGTGGATTTTGTACCAAACTTTGATGAGACAGAAAAAGAGCCTTCTGTGCTTCCGGCCAGATTTCCCAATCTTCTGGTCAACGGTACGTCCGGTATCGCCGTAGGTATGGCCACCAACATTCCTCCTCATAATCTGAGAGAAGTGATCAATGCAGTGGTTCGCATCATTGATGATCAGCTGGAAGATAAAGAAGAGACTACCATGGAAGAAATCCTGGGCATCATCAAGGGACCGGATTTCCCAACAGGAGGAATGATCCTTGGAACCAGAGGAATTGAAGAAGCCTACCGGACAGGACGGGGCAAGATCCGCGTCCGGGCAGTCACAGATATTGAAACCATGCCAAATGGCAAGAGCCGTATCGTTGTGACAGAGCTTCCCTATATGGTCAACAAAGCCCGTCTCATTGAAAAGATCGCAGAGATGGTGCGGGATAAGAAGATTGACGGAATCACAGACTTAAGCGACCAGTCCAGCCGGGAAGGAATGCGGGTAGTCATTGAACTCCGGAAAGACGTCAATGCAAATGTGCTGTTAAATCAGCTGTACAAACATACACAGCTTCAGGATACATTTGGCGTGATCATGCTGGCTCTGGTAAATAACGAGCCCAAGGTGATGAATATTCTGGAGATGCTCAATTATTATCTGCAGCATCAGGAAGAAGTGATCACACGCCGGACAAAGTATGAGCTGAACAAAGCAGAAGAAAGGGCACATATTTTACAGGGTCTTCTGATCGCCCTGGATCACATTGATGAAGTGATTCAGATCATCCGTGGATCCAGAACGGTGCAGATCGCAAAATCAGAGTTAATGGAACGTTTCGATCTTTCAGAAGCGCAGGCACAGGCCATTGTAGACATGCGTCTTCGCGCTCTGACAGGTCTGGAACGAGAAAAGCTGGAAGCGGAATATAAAGAGCTGATGGAACAGATCAGCCGGTTAAAGGCGATCCTTGCAGACAGAAAGCTTCTGCTTGGCGTGATCAAAGAAGAGATCCTTGCGATCAGGGATAAATATGGAGACGACAGAAGAACTTCTATTGGATTTGATGAATTTGACATTTCCATGGAAGATCTGATCCCCAGAGAAGACGTGGTGATTACCATGACAAAACTGGGATATATCAAGCGCATGTCTAATGATACCTTTAAAGCCCAGAACCGTGGTGGCAAAGGAATCAAGGGAATGCAGAAGCTGGATGAAGATTATGTGGAAGAGCTCTTTATGTCCAATACCCACCATTATATTATGTTCTTTACCAGCACAGGACGCGTTTACCGGCTGAAAGGATATGAGATACCGGAGTCCAGCCGTACATCCAGAGGAACTGCTATTATCAATCTTCTGCAGCTGATGCCTGGAGAAAAGATTACAGCGGTGATCCCGATTGAAAAATATGACGATGAGTCTTATCTTGTCATGGCTACCAAGAAGGGCCTGATCAAGAAAACACCTCTGAAAGATTACGCAAATGTGAGAAAGACAGGACTTGCTGCGATTACATTAAGAGAAGATGATGAACTGATCGAAGTGAAATTTACAGATGGAAAACAGGACATTATCCTCGCTACAAAATATGGACAGTGCATCCGGTTCAATGAGAGAGACGTAAGAGCCACCGGGCGGACTTCTATGGGAGTCAGGGGAATAAATCTGACAGACAGAGATGAAGTTGTCGGTATGCAGCTTACTGTCCAGGGTACAGATCTTCTCATTGTGTCTGAAAAAGGAATGGGCAAGCGTACTTCCATCAGCGAATTTACTGCTCAGAACCGCGGAGGAAAAGGTGTAAAATGCTACAAGATCATGGAGAAGACCGGAAATGTAGTAGGTTTTAAAGCTGTCAATGAAGAAGATGAAGTGATGATCATCAATACAGAGGGCATTATCATCCGTACAAAATGCAGCGGAATTTCTCTTCTTGGCAGGATTACTTCCGGTGTGAAGCTGATCAATCTTCCGGAAGGAGACAAGGTTGCCAGCATTGCGAAAGTAAGAAAGGGAGATGAAGAGGAAGAAGAGACTTCCGAAGATCAGGCACAGGAAGAGGAGAGTCCTGAAGAATAAAAAATAAAGATTCTTATCAAAAATTAAAACTGCCGTATCTACGATCCATCATAGATACGGCAGTTTTTTTGTATGGGTTTGTCCTTATTTCGTATAGACTTTATCAGTACAGATTCTTACACTTTACTTTCAGGATACGGGTTACAGATTCATTGATCCTTTCTTCAGAAATCTCGCCGCTGTTTACCGCATCCAAAACTCCCTGATAAGCTTCCGTAAAACTGTAAGGCATCAGCAGCATATCGCCGCCGGCCTGGATACATTTGACCGCGGCATCAGCAGAAGTATAGTATGTTGTAATAGCGCCCATGGAGAGGGAATCTGTAATCACAATTCCATCATAGTCAAGCTCATTTCTTAAAATATCTGTGATCATTTCTGAAGACAGAGAAGCCGGCGTATCATCGGAAATCACCTGCGGGACTTGCAGGTGTCCGACCATTACCATATCTACACCGGCCTGGATGCCGGCCTCGAACGGAAGAAATTCCGCGCTTCGAAGCTCCTCCAGACTCCGGTCTACGATGGCTGCCCCGTTATGGCTGTCCGTGATTGTTCCGCCATGTCCCGGAAAATGCTTGATCACCGCGCTGACCTGATGATCCTGGAATCCTTTTACTGCCTGCTCCACCATGTGGGCTGTCATATCCGGATCACTTCCAAACGACCGGACGCCAATTGCAGTATTATTTGGATTGGTCAGAACATCCGCATCCGGAGCAAAATCCAGATTAAAACCATAGTCCTTTAAATAAGAAGCAATTGTGGAGCCGACCTCATAAGCCCTGGAAGGATCGCCGGTCGCGCCGATTTCCGCCATATCAGGAAATTTCTCTACATCAAAGTTTGGATGGTTCGCAATCCTTGCCACCAGAGAACCGCCTTCTTCATCCACGCCTATAAAAAGAGGAATCTCACTGTAGGACTGAGAATTGCGGATCATAGTTGTAAGCTGCTCTTCATCGTAAATATTCTTGGAAAAATAAATCAGTCCGCCAACAGGATATTGGGTAAGAGCCTGCCTGGTCGTCTCGCCCGCCTGCGTAGCCACATCCACTCCGGTAAGATTTTCAGGAGTAACAAAAAACATCTGTGCAACCTTTTCTTCCAGAGACATACCTGCGATCAGATCCTGAACCTTTACATCCAGTTTTTCTTCCTCCGTCTGTCCGGAAGAATCCTGTTCACCTTCCTTGTCAGAATCATTTTCAGTTCCACTTTCTGTCTGCACATCATTTCCCTTTTCAGAAGAATCTGTAAGAGACTGATCTTCTTTCATAAAAATAAAGAGAAGAGTCAAAAGCATCAGAAACAGCAGAGACAAAAGAAATATAAGCAATTTTTTCATAAATTAAATTTCCTTCTGGTCCTTTTCAAGTTCCCGCAGAATAATTTCCGCCGTCTTTTTCACGGTAGCAGCAACAAACTTCGTACACTGCGCTTTTCTCTCATCAGAATCCTTTTCCATGCCTCTGGTCAGGACACGACAGCAGGCCGCGCCAAAATTCTCCTTAAAAAAGTCATGGATCTCATTACATAAAGCAAAACAGCGGACATTCTTCGGATCACCGGGAACCTTACGCCCATAAAAATATCCAATACACATAGTCGCTCCGGCCA
>NZ_CAWVHE010000014.1:0-75000 GCF_963929015.1 uncultured Merdimonas sp. | reverse complement strand
AAGTTGGGCAGTCGAGAGGGAAAGAGCCCAGACCTGCAGCTAAGGCCCCAAAATGTGTGTTAAGTGGAAAAGGATGTGGGATTTCGAAGACAACTAGGATGTTGGCTTAGAAGCAGCCACACATTCAAAGAGTGCGTAATAGCTCACTAGTCGAGAGGTCCTGCGCCGAAAATGTCCGGGGCTGAAACACACTGCCGAAGCTCAGGAATGTAGCAATACATTGGTAGAGGAGCATTGTTAAAGGGACGAAGCGGTACCGATAAGGAGCCGTGGACTTTTAAGAAGAGAGAATGCCGGAATGAGTAGCGAGAGGAAGGTGGGAATCCTTCCGGCCGAATATCCAAGGTTTCCAGAGTAAAGCTGATCTGCTCTGGGTAAGTCGGGGCCTAAGGCGAGGCCGAGAGGCGTAGTCGATGGACAACAGGTGGAGATTCCTGTACCACAACATAACAGAACTGTGGGGACACGTGTGGAGAGCATGAGCCGGGAATGGGAAGACCGGTGCAAGCGAAGTAGGAGTGTGATTGGCAAATCCGTCACATGATCCAAAGGCGTGATGCGGACCGAACAAAGAGTAGGGAAGCATGTGAGCCATGCGTCAAGAAAAGCCGCTATCGTTTATGTTGTGCCCGTACCGTAAACCGACACAGGTGGATGAGGAGAGAATCCTAAGGCCGACGGGAGAAGCATTGTTAAGGAACTCGGCAAAATGACTCCGTAACTTCGGGAGAAGGAGTGCCGGTGAGAGCCGGCCGCAGAGAATTGGCCCAAGCAACTGTTTAGCAAAAACACAGGTCTGTGCAAAACCGAAAGGTGAGGTATACGGGCTGACGCCTGCCCGGTGCTGGAAGGTTAAGGGGAGAGGTTAGCGTAAGCGAAGCTTTGAACTTAAGCCCCAGTAAACGGCGGCCGTAACTATAACGGTCCTAAGGTAGCGAAATTCCTTGTCGGGTAAGTTCCGACCCGCACGAAAGGCGTAATGATTTGGGCACTGTCTCAACAATGCACCCGGTGAAATTGAAGTACCAGTGAAGATGCTGGTTACCTGCGCCAGGACGGAAAGACCCCATGGAGCTTTACTCCAGCTTGATACTGGGATTCGGTATTGCATGTACAGGATAGGTGGGAGGCAAAGAAGTGGTGACGCCAGTTGCCATGGAGCCACTGTTGGGATACCACCCTTGCAGTACTGGGTTTCTAACCAGCAGCCGTAATCCGGCTGGGGGACAATGTCAGGTGGGGAGTTTGACTGGGGCGGTCGCCTCCGAAAGGGTATCGGAGGCGCTCAAAGGTTCCCTCAGAATGGTTGGAAACCATTCGAAGAGTGCAAAGGCAGAAGGGAGCTTGACTGCGACACCGACGGGTGGAGCAGGTACGAAAGTAGGACTTAGTGATCCGGTGGTATAAAGTGGGATTGCCATCGCTCAACGGATAAAAGCTACCCTGGGGATAACAGGCTTATCACTCCCAAGAGTTCACATCGACGGAGTGGTTTGGCACCTCGATGTCGGCTCATCGCATCCTGGGGCTGAAGTAGGTCCCAAGGGTTGGGCTGTTCGCCCATTAAAGCGGTACGCGAGCTGGGTTCAGAACGTCGTGAGACAGTTCGGTCCCTATCCGGCGCGGGCGTAGGATATTTGAGAGGAGCTGTCCTTAGTACGAGAGGACCGGGATGGACTGGCCGCTGGTGTATCTGTTGACCACCAAGGTCATGGCAGAGTAGCCAAGCCGGGAGGGGATAAACGCTGAAGGCATCTAAGCGTGAAGCCCCCCTCAAGATGAGATATCCCTAACGCAAGTTAGTAAGACCCCTTGAAGACGACGAGGTAGATAGGGCAGAGGTGGAAGTACAGTAATGTATGGAGCTGACTGCTACTAATCGGTCGAGGGCATGACCAAAGAAGGTCGGTAGGCAGGATGAAAAGTTTCTTATATGCAGTTTTGAAGGTATATGATATACTTTCTATATAATATGAAAATGGCCCAGTGGCTCAGTTGGTTAGAGCGCCGCCCTGTCACGGCGGAGGTCGAGAGTTCGAGTCTCTTCTGGGTCGTTGTATGGGGTCTTAGCTCAGCTGGGAGAGCATCTGCCTTACAAGCAGAGGGTCATAGGTTCGAGCCCTATAGGCCCCAGACAATCTGGATGGATTCCCGAGTGGCCAAAGGGGGCAGACTGTAAATCTGTTGCAAATTGCTTCGGTGGTTCGAATCCACCTCCATCCATTAGCCGTTCGATCACGGTAGGCCGATGTGGCTCAATTGGCAGAGCAGCTGATTTGTAATCAGCAGGTTATCGGTTCGAGTCCGATCATCGGCTTTGTCTTGAAAAAGACATTAATTTCATATCGCGGGGTGGAGCAGTCTGGAAGCTCGTCGGGCTCATAACCCGAAGGTCGTAGGTTCAAATCCTGCCCCCGCAATTTCGCCCAGATAGCTCAGTCGGTAGAGCAGAGGACTGAAAATCCTCGTGTCGCTGGTTCGATTCCGGCTCTGGGCACTTTCTTTATCTAAAAGAAAATATTTTCGGGCGTGTAGCTCAGGCGGTAGAGCACTTGACTTTTAATCAAGTTGTCCGGGGTTCGAATCCCCGCACGCTCATGAATCTAAAGAGGCGGAAATCTAGTATTTACTTGGGTTTCCGCTATTCTTCTAATTTTTTATATGGTGTCGCATGATGCCGGTTTTTTCTGTTTAAAATGTTCCATTTATATTTTAATGTTTCATTTATGTCCCAGATTATTATTTAAATAATTAATTGCTGCTTTTACCGTATTTGTGAGCAAATATATCGTCGACTTATAAGCAGAGTGGCCGGGTAAATAAAATAGAATATACGTAAAATTACGTAAAAATATTTACGCACGTAATGATACGTGATATAATAGCATTATGATAAGGAAAGGAGATACAATAGATGCCAATGACACCCAAAGAGATGATTAGGCATCTCAAAAAAAAACGGATTTGAAGAAGTGAGTCAAAATGGTTCTCATGTAAAATTGAAGAATCCGGAATCTGAAAGAATGGTAATTGTTCCTTATCACTCCAAAGCCATGAAAAAAGGTTTGGAGCAGGCAATACTTAAACAGGCGGGGCTGCGATAAATCTTGCGCCCAGAGAGTAAATGGGAGGTATCACGTATGAATAAATTGTTTTATCCGGCGGTATTTCATAGAGCAGAAGAGGGCGGATTCTGGGTTTCATTTCCAGACTTTCCAGAATGCTTCACAGAAGGCGATGATATGACCAGGGCTTATGAGATGGCTGTTGAGGCAATGGGTTTGGCTTTGGTGAGCAGAAAAGAAGAAGGGGAGGAGATCCCAAGCCCAACGGAGATTGATAAGGTAGATGTGGAAGAAGGAACACTGGCAATTATTGAATTTGATATGCTGGAATATCAGAAGAAGCACAATTCCAGAGCGGTAAAGAAGACCCTTAGCATTCCTGAATGGCTGAATGAGGAGGCAACAGCAATGGGGGTAAATTTTTCACAGGTACTGCAAGAAGCTTTGCTGAGTAAGCTTGGCATTAATAAGAAAATGGATTATTGACAACTGGAAATTTTTCATATCGTAGACGAAGAGGAGAGTCTGATGGTTTATTTAAATGATAACGCAAAAGAATATATGCAAAAGTATGGATGGCGGCAAGTGGTGCTGAATGTGGAAGAAATCACCAGCTGATGTGCGCCTCCGTACCTGGAGGTTTCGGTAAGCTTTACCGATGAGGACGAAGAGACAATGCGGGGAAAAGGGTATTTGGTCGACTTTAGCGAGCTTGGCAATGTATATTATCCTGCAGAAGGGGTGGAACGAGCGGAGAAGGTATCTGTCAATTATGTAGAATATCCCTGGATTACTTGTTTTGAGGTGGATGGACTTAAGGTTCCGGAAGTGGATTGCGGAAAATAATCCCGGCAACATTCCGGATCAGGTTTTATATGATCCCTGGCGGAAGAATGGATAGGAAAATGGACAGGAAAATAGACAGAAGAACTGCGGACAGGAATCTTGCCTGCCCGCAGTTTCCGTTATATAATAAGGACAGAGATTGTTCGGTGCAAAACCGGATAAATACAGAGAAAATGAAAGACAGAAATGGAGGAATGTGTTTGGGAGGGTGACAGAAGAAATAAAAAAATGTATAAAGAATCAAATTAGTAAAAAAGTACAGGGGGAAATAGCTATGTTTAAGAAATCATTCGCAATATTGCTAAGCTGTTGTATGTTGGCCGGAAGTTTTTCGGTGTCCGGATATGCGGCAGATGTATCTGCGGGATGCGAGACCGCAAGGCCTGTCAATGCCAATGATGGGGTTATGAATACAAAGCAATATACCATGGGTACGAAAGTAAGTGGAACGCTTTCAAAGGAGATCAAAGGAGATACATACAATTTTACATTGGCAGAATCCGGAAGGATATCCTTGGATTTTACCGGTGAATTCCGTGGAGTAAGACTGAAGTTTTATAATCCGGCAGGAGAAAATGTAGGTGACGATAATACATATTATGGTCAGGATGCCAGTACAGGACTGGTGAGGGAAACCCAGGAATTAGATTTAACAAAAGGAAATTATCAGTTTATTGTTGAGAGAAATACGAACACATCTTCTGGCATTGATTGGGGAGATTATGAATTTACGATGACTTTTACTTCAGCTCAGGAAAGTTTTCCGGAAGAAATGGGGGGTTCTGATGATTCGTTGGCTGACAGCAATGTGATTAATCTCGACACCAGCTACAAGGGCCAGATCGCACATAATGAGGACGGGGATTTTTACAAATTTACAATTCCTTCTTCCGGAAAGGCTGCGTTAAACTTCACAGGATATCTGCGTAATATGTGCATAAGACTATATGACAGCAATTATAAAGAGGTATGGGACAGTGGGTCCAAGCGCTGGAATGAAAGTACGCACCTGATTTTAATCAGTGAGGAGTTAAATCTATTAAAAGGGACTTATTACCTGAAGATGGAAAGTCTTCTAAAGGATTATACGGGCAACTATGAGTTCGGCGTTAATTTTACTTCAGCGGAAGAGAGCTTTGAAGAAGCAGTTGGCGGAAATGGAAATGATAACCATACAACTAGCAGTGAGATTAAAACAAATACCCAATACAAAGGCCAGCTTGCCATTAATGAAGGGTCAGATTTTTATAAATTTACTGTAAAAGAGACGGGTTCTGTAGATGTGAATTTCAGTGGAACAATGTATAGGGTTTGTCTTCATATTTATGACAGTAGCGTAAAGGAAGTCTGGAAAGTCAATGGAAGGTTCGATGACGACATCGGAGTAAACCTTATAAATGAGACAGTGGATCTTACCAGCGGTTCCTATTATTTCCTGGTGGAAAAAGGCGGAGATTCTTTGCAGTATACTGGAAATTATTCTTTTTCTATCGCAACAGAAGAGGCAAAGCCGATCACAGGTGTGTCTGTAAGCCCGGCAAGCCTTACGCTTACAGAAGGTGAAACAGGGACTCTGGCAGCATCTGTTGTCCCGGCCGATACGACAGATGATAAAACTATCACCTGGAAATCCGGGAACACTGCTGTTGCAACAGTAGATCAGAACGGTAAAGTCACCGCAGTGGCGGCGGGAACCACAACGATCACAGCCACAGCAGTCAACGGCAAGAGCGCCAGCTGCCAGGTAACAGTTAAGAAAGAAGAAGTGACAGTGGAACCTAAGCTTCCATTTACTGATTTTGGTGTTGGCGTATGGTATTACGAGACAGTAAAAGATGTTTATAACAAAGGTCTGATGACCGGCCTTACGGATACGATTTTTGGCCCCAATGACAAACTGGCCAGAGCGCAGTTTGCAACCATTCTCTGGCGCATGGAAGATGAGCCTGCCGTCACATTTGAGCAGAAGTTCCCGGACGTTATTACCGGTCAGTTCTACACAGAGTCTGTGTTGTGGGCGGCAAACGCCGGCATTGTCACCGGATATACGGATACCGGAAAATTCGGCCCTGGCGATAACATCAACCGGGAGCAGATAGCAGTGATGATGTTCCGGTATGCGAACTACCTTGGACTGGATACCAGCCAGAGGGCAGACTTCAGCTCTTATCCGGATGCCGCGAATGTCAACAGCTTTGCAAAAGACGCCATGAGCTGGTGCGTGGCCAACGGGATCATCACTGGCGATAATGGCAGGTTGAACCCGCAGGGCGAAACGGTCAGAGCGGTCTGCGCGACCATTATCAGCAGATTCTACAGCGCTTATGACCTGTAAAAAAGTTAATCAAAAGGGAAAAGAGGGGTTGTCGTAAAGACAGCCCCTTTTTGCAGGATGAAAAAAGAATTTACCGGCAATGCTAAAGGACAGGAGTAAATACAATGCGTAAATATACGGCAGATTTTGATTGACAGCATAACTTTTTTCTTGTATAGTAGATGAAGATAAAAGGGAGTAACTTGCGCCGGACGCGGCAGATCACCTGCCTGCTTCTGTTGGATACAAGTGGCAGAACCGGCGTTTGCGAATACGTCAGTACGATGAGGGATCATCCGTATCGCAATGAAAAGGTGAGACTTTTATTGCATAACAAGAAGTGTGCAATAGGGGTCTTTTTTTTATCCTATTGCAAAAGAGAGAGGAGAAAACAAATATGCTCACAAGTGAACAGGCCAGACAAAACCAGGAAAAATATGGTTTTAATGAGCTGGTGGAAGGCAAGAAGAAAAGCACGCTGCAGATTTTTCTGGAACAGTATAAGGACTTTCTGGTAATTATACTGATCATCGCGGCAATCGTATCCGGATTTCTTGGCAACTTTGAGAGCGCCATTGTAATCCTGGTGGTAATCACCATGAATGCGATCCTGGGAACTGTGCAGACATTAAAGGCGGAACAGTCTCTGGACGCGCTCAAGCAGATGTCTGCGCCGGAGGCAAAAGTCATCCGTGACGGAGTGGTAAAACAGATCCCGTCCAGAGAAGTTACCATTGGCGACCGGGTGCTGCTGGAGGCGGGAGACTGTGTGCCGGCAGATGGAAAACTGATCGAGTGCGCCAGCCTGAAAGTAGACGAAAGCGCCCTGACAGGAGAGAGTTTATCGGTAGAAAAGTCTCTGGAGGAAGTGCCGGAAGGAGCGGCTCTTGGAGATCAGACCAACCGGGTATTTTCCGGAAGCTTTGTCACCTACGGACGCGCCGCATTTGAAGTGACTGGCATCGGTATGGGGACAGAAGTAGGAAAGATCGCAAGTCTGTTAAAGAATACTTCTGAAAAGCGGACGCCTCTCCAGATCAATCTGGATGATTTTGGAAAGAAACTTTCCATCCTGATCATCGTTTTCTGTGCCATCCTTTTTGGAATCAGTATTTTCAGAGGGGATCAGCCGGGAGACGCCTTCCTGTTTGCTGTTGCCCTTGCAGTAGCAGCAATCCCGGAGGCGTTAAGCTCCATCGTAACGATCGTACTTTCCTTCGGTACCCAGAAAATGGCCAGGGAGCATGCGATCATTCGTAAATTGCAGGCAGTAGAGGGACTGGGCAGCGTATCCATCATTTGTTCTGATAAAACAGGTACACTGACACAGAATAAGATGACTGTGGAAGATTATTATGTAGATGGTAAACGGATCCCGGTAGCCAAGATCAATCTGAATGATCCGAATCAGGAAAGACTTCTGAACTTCAGTATCCTCTGCAACGACTCTTCCAATGCAAATGGACAGGAGATCGGAGATCCTACAGAGACCGCTCTGATCAATCTGGGAAGCAGACTGG
Organism: uncultured Merdimonas sp.; assembly: GCF_963929015.1. Lineage (NCBI taxonomy): Bacteria > Bacillati > Bacillota > Clostridia > Lachnospirales > Lachnospiraceae > Merdimonas > uncultured Merdimonas sp. The sequence continues at coordinate 67,255 of NZ_CAWVHE010000014.1, read as the reverse complement.
GAAGAGAGGCCTTTGAGGTGCGGGATGTATATGACAGAAAGTCGGAGATCCCGTTTGACAGTGACCGTAAGCTGATGTCTACGGCTCATATTTTCAGCGGCAGACATGTCATGGTCGTAAAGGGCGCGGTAGACGTCCTGCTGACCAGAATGACCCATATCCGCCGCGGCGAGACCGTAGAGCCCATGACTGCAGAGAGAAAGGCGGAGATTGAGGCGCAGAACCTGGAGTTCTCCAGAGACGGCCTGCGGGTACTTGCATTTGCATATAAAGAGATGGAAGAAGATCGGGCGATCTCGCTGGAGGATGAAAATGACCTGACCTTCCTTGGTCTGATCGCCATGATGGATCCGCCAAGAGAGGAGTCTAAAGCAGCGGTTGCCGAGTGTATTCAGGCTGGCATTAAGCCGATCATGATCACTGGAGACCACAAGATCACTGCTGCTGCGATCGCTAAGCGTATCGGTATTTTGAAAGATGAGTCAGAGGCCTGCGAGGGCGCTGTGATTGAAAATATGTCAGACGAAGAGCTGCAGGAGTTTGTTCCGAAGATTTCTGTTTATGCCCGTGTTTCACCGGAGCATAAGATCCGTATCGTCCGGGCATGGCAGGACCGCGGAAATATTGTGGCCATGACAGGAGACGGCGTCAATGACGCACCGGCCCTGAAACAGGCAAATATCGGTGTCGCGATGGGAATTACCGGAACAGAAGTTTCCAAAGATGCGGCCGCTATGGTCTTGACAGATGATAACTTTGCAACTATTGTAAAAGCAGTGGAAAACGGACGGAACCTGTACCGGAACATTAAGTTTTCGATCCAGTTCCTGCTGTCAGGAAACTTTGGAGCGATCCTTACGGTACTCTTCGCCTCCATCGTGGGCCTGCCGGTTCCGTTTGCACCGGTACATCTGCTGTTTATCAACCTGTTGACAGACAGTCTTCCGGCCATCGCGCTGGGACTGGAGCCGCACTCCAGGGATGTGATGAACGAAAAACCCCGTCCGATGAACGAGTCTATCCTGACAAAGGATTATCTGGCGCGGATCGGTACAGAAGGTTTGTGTATCGGCGCGATGACCACCATCGCTTTCCTGATCGGATTAAACGAGAGCGGAAGCCTGCTGGGAAGCACTCTGGCGTTTGGTACGCTTTGTACCTCCAGACTTGTGCATGGATTTAACTGCAAATCCAACAAGCCGGTAATCTTTACAAAGAGATTTTTCAACAATATTTATCTGATCGGCGCATTTGTACTGGGACTTCTCCTGATCACAGGAGTACTGATGATCCCGGGACTCCACAATCTGTTCAGTGTATATACGCTGGACGGCGCGCACCTTCTGATCGTGTATGGCCTTGCACTTTTGAACCTGCCGATCATTCAGCTGATGAAGTGGATCAGAGAACATTTAAAATAGGATGATGACGTATGGAATTTAACGATGAAGTGGTAAAAAGAATCCGGGGACTGATCGTCTTCGCTGCGCTGGTGGTTCTGTGTTTCTGGCGGTATGACATAATCCTGGATGTGCTCCGGTTTATCATTCATGTGATCTTCCCCTTCCTTCTGGGAGGGGCGATCGCATTTGTGCTGAACGTGCCTATGAATTTTATTCAGAGGCATCTTTTCCGGCCGGAGCGGATCGAAGGGAAAAAATATCTGCAGAAACTGGCAAGGCCTGTAAGTATGCTGCTGGTACTGCTTGGCGTGATCGGCGTGATCGCGCTGGTTATGCTGGTGCTGGTGCCGCAGCTGGGCGAGACATTTATTAATCTGGGGAAAAATATCCAGCGGTTTCTTCCGAAGCTGCAGGGCTGGGCGAGAGATCTTTTTCACGACAATCCGGATATGCTTGTCTGGATCAATGATCTGAAATTTGACTGGAACAAGATTGTGGATACCGGGATCAATTTCTTTACCCAGGGAGCGGGAAATGTGCTGAACTCCACCATTACCGCAGCCAGAAGTATTGTCAGCGGACTGACGACCTTTTTCATCGCATTTGTATTTTCTATCTATATATTGCTGCAAAAGGAAAAACTGACCAGACAGTGTAAACGGGTGATGTTTGCTTTTATGAAAAAGAGCCGGGCAGAGGCAGCGCTGGAAGTATTGTCTCTGACAAACCGGACATTTTCCAGTTTTCTTACCGGACAGTGTGTAGAAGCGTTGATCCTGGGAAGTATGTTTGTGGTTGCCATGACAGTCTTAAGACTGCCCTACGCGCTGCTGGTGGGGATCGTGATCGCGGTGACGGCGCTGATCCCGATCTTCGGGGCATTTATCGGGTGCGTGATCGGAGCATTTCTGATCTTTATGGTAAATCCGCTCCAGGCTCTTGGCTTTGTTGTGCTGTTCTTGGTATTGCAGCAGATCGAAGGCAACCTGATCTACCCTCATGTGGTAGGCGGATCGGTTGGCTTGCCTTCCATCTGGGTGCTGGCTGCGGTCAGCATCGGCGGCAGTCTGATGGGAATCATAGGAATGTTGATCTTTATCCCCATCGTGTCTGTGGTCTATGCCCTGTTCCGGGAGATCGTGTATCTGAAATTGAAGCAAAAGAGGCTGGAGCCTGGGGATATTGAGTAAAAGATGTAAAAAAGAACTGATGGACCGAAGGATCCGTCAGTTCTTTTTTTGATCCATCATTTTGCAAAACAGGATCGCCGCTCCTGTACTTATGATCGTGGCCAGGATTCCAGCGCCTGTGATGGCGGCCGGATTGACGCTTCCGTATTGGCTGCGGTAGGCGATGACAGTTACCGGGATCAGCTGGATAGAAGAAATGTTGATCACCAGAAAGGTACACATTTCATTGCTCGCGGCGTCTTTTCTGCGTACGGGACCGGGAAGCCGTCCCTTTCGCCGGTTGTCCTCCAGGTCTTTCAGGGCCTCCATGGCCTTTAGACCGGCAGGCGTGGCCGCCCACCCAAGGCCCAGAAAATTGGCGATAAAGTTGGTGGCGATATAGTCTTCTGCCGGATGTCCGGACGGAAGACCGGGAAATAAAAAGCGCATCAGCGGGCGCAGACGCCTGGAAGCGGAGGCGATGATGCCGCCGTCTGCGGCGATCTGCATGATCCCCATCCACATAGATACGACGCCCATCATGGTAATACACAAAGAGACGGCTTCTTTGGAGGAATCAATGGCGGCGTTGGTAACCTCCGGCATACGCCCGGTAAAGGCGGCGTACAGGATCCCTACAAAGATCATGCCTGCCCAGAGATAATTTAACATAGAAAAAGCTCCCGGCACAGATCCGTGTTTACTGGATATCTATGCACAGAGGAGCGTTTTTATGTCAGGATCTTAAGGCCTGCTCTTTGGAAGCGTTGTCCCGGCCAAGCCGTGGCCATACTGTAAACATCATAGTGCCAAAGCAGGCGATACCTCCCACAAAGTTGGAGATGGGCTCTGCCAGGAAGACACCGGTGGTGCCAAGTCCGGCTACGGTGGGCAGCCACAGGGTCAGCGGTATGACAATGACGGCCTTGCGAAGCAGGGAGAAAAAGATGGCGTGCCTGGAGTAGCCAAGAGCGACAAAGGTGGACTGTCCGGCAAACTGAAGAGCCATCATAAAGATCCCGAAGAAATAAATGTGCAGGGAGGGAACTCCGTATTTCAGCAGAGCCGGGTCACTGTTAAATACCCGGATAAAGGCGTGAGGGAAGAAAAAGATCAGTGCCCAGATCGCCAGGGTAAAGATGATGCAGGAAATGGTCATAAAGCGGATGGCCGCCTTTACCCGGTCGTACTTGCGGGCTCCGTAGTTAAAACTCATGACCGGCTGGCCGCTGTTGGAGAGGCCGTTGACCGGGATATTCAGGATTTCCCGCACGGAATTGATGACTGTCATGATCCCCACATACAGATCCCCGCCGTATTGCTGCAGGGTAGAGTTGCAGATGATCTGCACCGCGCTGTTGGTTACGGACATGATAAATCCGGAGGTGCCAAGGACAGAGATGTCTTTGACCAGCTGACCGTCCAGCCGCATGGAGGATTTTGTCAGAGGAATGATCGCTTTTTTTCCGGTCAGGAACCGGAAGACCCACACTGCAGAAACAAACTGGGACAGAATGGTGGCAAGGGCCGCTCCCCGGATGCCCATATGAAAGACAAAGATAAAGACCGGATCCAGGATCAGGTTCAGGACGGCTCCGATGGAGACCGTCAGCATGCCGGTAACGCCAAAGCCCTGAGCGTTGATAAAGTTGTTCATTCCAAGGCTTACCATGACAAAAATGGTTCCCAGAAGATAGATGGAAAGATAGGCGTCTGCATAGGGGAAGGTGGTGTCGCTGGCGCCAAAAAGATACAGCAAAGGTTTTTTCCAGATATAACAGAAGACAGAGAGGAGTACGCCTGTGATCAGAAGCATGGAAAAAGAATTTCCCATGATCCGTTGTGCTTTGGGGAGATTTTCCCTGCCTCTTTCTATAGAAAATAAGGGGGCTCCGCCCATCCCGAACAGGCTGGAAAATGCGGTGACCATAGTGATCACCGGCAGGGCCAGACCGATGCCGGTGAGGGCTTCGGTGGAGGTATGGGGCAGATGGCCGATGTAGATGCGGTCCACCACGCTGTAGAGAACATTGATCAGCTGGGCCAGGGTCATGGGGATGGCAAGTCTTAGAATTGCCCCGGAGACGCTGCCGGTTCCGAAGTCCTGTCGTTCCTGAGTGTTTCTGTCTCGTTCCTTTGTCCTATTCCCAATCATAAACATCCCCGCTTTGTTTCAACCTTCTAATAAGCAGTATAGACCTTCCGGACAGGATTTTCAATCATATGGTTTTTGCTTTTTTCATAGGATGATACTATAGCGAAACCGGGAAAGGATGAAGAAATGAAGGCTTTTTTGTATATTTCCAATATGATCGTGCCGCTTCTGATTTTTGGAATCCTGGCGTTTGGGATCCGTAAGGGGGTAAAGGTGTACGATGCCTTTACGGAAGGGGCAAAGGAGGGATTTTTGACGGTACTTAAGATCCTGCCTACACTGATCGGACTTCTGGTGGCTGTAGGAATTCTGCGGGCATCCGGGTTTCTGGATTTTCTGGCCGGGATGATCGGCAAAGTGTCCGGGCGGCTGGGATTTCCGGGAGAGCTGGTCCCGCTCTCCCTGGTGAAAATGTTCTCTTCCTCTGCAGCCACCGGACTTTTGCTGGATCTCTATAAAAAATACGGGACGGATTCCTTCCTTGGGCTTGCCGCATCCATCAGCATGTGCTGCACAGAGACGATCTTTTATACCATGAGTGTTTACTTTATGGCAGCCAGGGTGACCAGAACCCGCTATACGCTTCCCGGCGCTTTGCTGGCCACCTTTGCAGGACTTGCGGCCAGCGTGGTTCTTGCCGGAAAAATGTAAACGGTCAGAATACGGTCAGAAGAGATAATTTCGCAGCAGATCAAAGGATGCCGGACCGATTTCCAGGACTTTGCGGTGAAAGCGTTTCTGCGAGAAATCCTTTCCCCAGTCCTTTACGGCATCCTTTTTCAGTTCCAGAAATTCTACATAGCCAATGTAATATTTCAGATAGTTGGCCGGATCTGCCGCAATCCGTTCATAGACGTCCTTCACCGCGTCTGCGTCTGTGATCCCGTAGCTTTGGAAAAAGACCAGAGTATCGGAAAGGGACCAGCCGTCGTAGTGGATGCCCATGTCTGCCAGAGCGTAGATCCCAAGGATCAGAGAGCTGTTTTTCTGAAGGAGAGCTGCGTCTTTTTTGGAAATGGGCGCATAGTACCAGCTAAGCATTTCTGCATAAGTGGCCCAGCCTTCTGTATACCCTCCGTAATTTAGAAGGCTTCGTACCGGGTGCGGATCTGTGGATTGGTAGTAAGTCGTCTGATAGAGGTGCCCGGGATAGCCCTCATGAGCCAGGGTGGTAAAAAGAGTCAGATCATCGGGCATGTGCCCACGGTTGATGTAGATGACATTTTCCTGTGTGTTGTCAATGGGCGGGATCATATAAAAAGCAGGGCTTACATATGCTTCCAGAGACTCCTGGACATATTTGACCGTGACGGATGCGGAAGGGGGAGAAGGGAAATCACCTTTTAGCTTCCCGGCCAGGGTGGTAAGGATAGAAGCAGGATTGGAGTCCGAAAGAGCATATCCCTGCGTGCGGAAGCGATCTGAGGAAGGAGAGGAAGAGATCCTGTTTTCAGAATCCTGATACAGCTTTTGGAGCTCTGTGAGATCTTCGTTCATCTGCCGGACCGTCAGTTCCTTTAGTTCCGGGATGGAGCGGGAGCTTCCGGTTTCCGCGGCTGCCAGAGCCTGGTAATACGCTTTGCCCTCCGGCAGTCCGTTAAGACCTTTTTCATTGACGGATTTTTCTTTTAATGCGGACATGCCTTCTGCCAGCATAGAATAGGCCGGGAAAACTGATTGTTCCATGGCCTGCCGGTGCTGTTCCAGAAAGGCGTTTTCCTCCTTTTCAGAAAGACGCAGATCTTCCAGCCGGTTTTCAAAGGCGTCGTAGAGATAGCAGTCGTCGCCGGTTTCCCGAAAGGCGCGGCACTCTTCTGTCAGAGTATCGATGCAGGAAGCCGGCAGCAGAAGAGCTGCGTCCGCTTTTTCTTTTTCAAATGCCAGGATCGAAGAAAAATAGTCCGGCACCTGGCTAAGAAGCGTAAGATAATCCTTTACATCCTGCCTGTCATAAAAGGGATATTCAGAAAGCAGGATGGGAAGCTGGGACTGCATGCCTGTCAGAGGAGACAGGGGCTCTTCGTAGAGAAGAAAGGGCGCCGTCTTTAAAGAAGAAGATAAGTAATCGCGGAGGACGTCATAGGTGAGCCGGTTATCCGAAGAGAGCCGGCTGCGATTAAATTCCTCCATCTGACAGAGCATATTTTCCAGGGAAACGCACAGTTCTCTGGCATCGCAGTTGTAAGCCCCTAAGGAAACGGGAAGATCCTCCAGGTCAAATGTAGCAGGGTCTTTGAGTGTATAGTGGAGGTTCAGGGTGTTTCCGGATAATTCCTGCCGGAAAAAGGAAGACGCAAACGCTTCAAACCGTTGGTCTTCGTTCTGAAAAAAACACCAGAAAATGCAGGCACACAAAAAGAGAAGGCCTGCAAGAGAAGAGAAGATCAGGATGATCCTTTTTTTGGACATAGTACACCTTTTGGAGTTTTTTACATATATATGCAGAACTTTACTTTTCAGACCGGTTCCTCTATACTAAAACCAGTGAAAGGGTGAAATGCCATGAGGCTTTTGATTGCAGAAGATGAGAAAGATCTGAATCAGATTGTCAGTTCCAGGCTCAAGGCAGAGCATTACAGTGTGGACGCCTGCTTTGACGGGGAAGAGGCGCTGGATTATTTAAGAAGCGCCCGCTATGATGCGGTAGTGCTGGATATTATGATGCCGAAAAAGGACGGGCTGTCGGTGCTCCGCCAGATCCGAAGAAACGGCGATCAGACGCCGGTGCTGCTTTTGACGGCAAAGGACAGTATTGAAGACCGGGTGGCCGGACTGGACGCCGGAGCCAATGATTATCTGATCAAGCCCTTTGCCTGTGAAGAATTGCTGGCCAGGATCCGGGTGCTCCTTAGAAAACCGGAACAGGCGGCGGACGCCTGTCTGCGGGTGGGGGATCTGGAAATCCATACGGATACACACCAGGTAAAAAGAGGCGGAAAAGAGATCCGTTTATCCGGCAAAGAGTATGCGCTGCTCCGCTATATGGCACAGAATGCGGGGATTGTTCTTTCCAGAGAACGGCTGGAGGAGCATTTGTGGAATTTTGATTATGCAGGGGGCTCGAATGTGATCGATGTATATATCCGCTATCTCCGAAGAAAGATTGATGAGGGACAGGAGCAGAAGCTGATCCATACCGTCCGGGGCGCAGGATATGTGCTGCGGGAAGGATAAGGATGTGAGGGGATAAGGATGAATCGGTTATCTTTGAAAGTAAAACTGACAATGCTGTATACGTTCTTTATGATCCTGGTGACCTGCGCGGCTCTTGCGATCCTGTTTTCCTTAAGCAGCAGAGAGGTTTTGTCTTCCACAAGAGCAAAGCTGGAGAGACAGGTGCAGAACAGTACGGACGATGTGGGACTTAGGGATGGCGTTCCTGCGGTGAATAAGGATTTTTATTCGGTGGAGGATAATGTGTATCTGTCTTTGTATGATGAGACCGGATATTTTCTTCTGGGCAGAAATCCCCACGGCTTTGACAGCCGGCCGGAGATCCGGGACGGGCAGGTAGAGACCATCCGGGACGGAAATACCAGCTGGTATGTGTACGACATGTCATTCCGTCTGTCTCAGGAGAAGACGGTTTTCATCCGTGGCGTTACGTCCGTAACGGCGGCGGAGGAAAGCTACCGGGTGACCTTACGTCTTGCGCTGATCCTTCTGCCGGCCATGGTGCTGGCAACTGCTTTCATTGGCTATCGTTTTACCAGAAGGACGCTTCTTCCGGTCCGCAGGATCACCGCTACGGTGCAGAAGATCCGGGCGGACGCGGATCTTTCCAGGCGCGTGGGCGTACCGGAAAGCGGCGGGAAGAACCGGGACGAGATCTGCCAGCTGGCGGAAACGTTTGATCAGATGCTGGCCCAGCTGGAAGAGGCATTTCAGAGGGAAAAGCAGTTTACTTCCGATGTATCTCATGAGCTTCGCACGCCGGTCAGTGTGATCCTGGCACAGTGCGGAGAGTGCCTGTCGGACGAGACGTTCACAGAAGACCAGAAGAACCAGATCCGGCTGATCGAAAGAAAGGCAAGGGAAATGTCGGGGATGATCGGGCAGCTTTTGTTTTTATCCCGGGCAGACCAGGGCAGACAGCCGCTTCAGAAGGAAGAACTGGACTTAAGCGAGCTGACCCAGGTGATCACAGAAGAGCAGCAGATGGTGGCGGCAGAGACAGATCCAGAGATCGAGATCTGCCGGGAGATCATGCCGGGGATCCGGGCCTGTGTGGATGAGACCTTATATATCCGCTTGCTGGAGAATCTGCTGTCTAATGCAGTCGCCTACCGGAAGCCGGAGGGGAAGTGCCGGATCTGCGTGAAATTGACCGCTTCGGAGCAGGAGATTATTTGCCAGGTGGAGGACAACGGTATCGGTATCCGTCCGGAAGACCAGGAGAGGATCTGGGAACGGTTTTACCGGGCAGATCCTTCCAGGACAGAAGGCAATCACTCCGGCCTTGGACTTTCCATGGCGCGGTGGATCGCACAGGCGCATGGGGGAGAGATCCGGCTGGAGAGCCGGTTTGGCGAAGGCAGCCGGTTTCTTGTAATACTGCCCAGATGATGAAAAAGAGAGATTCTTTTTACAGGGACGAGTTTACTTTCCCTGATACAGGGGATATAATATAGACAGAAGTAAAGAAAACTTGAATTCTAAAGAATAGAAAGGGTGAATGGTATGAATCTGGCGAAAATTTCTGCAAATGGCCAAATCACTGTGCCGGTAGAAATCAGGCGACAGCTTGGGTTGAAATCAGGCGATAAAATTCTGTTTTTCCAAAAGCAGAATGGGGAGATTGTTGTCAGTAACGCTTCTGCTGCGGCTATCCGAAAAGCACAGGCCGCTTTTGCCGGAGCAGCCGAAGAACTGGGTGTGTCCAGCGAGGACGATATTCAGGCACTTGTAGACGAAGTGCGTTATGGAAAGGGACGGTAAAATGCGGATATTGGTAGACACAAACATCTTGTTTTCTGCATTGGTTTTCCCTCGTTCCAAACCGGCGCGGGCGTTATTCTATATTGCGGATCATCACGAAATGGTTCTGTGTGATCGCAATATTGCAGAGTTGCGAGATATTCTTGGGCGGAAAGCACCAAAGTATCTTCCGGATGCGGAAGTATTGCTGGCAGAGATGTCTTATGAGTTAATCCCTGCGGTAGACCATGCGGAAAAGCTGATACGTGATGCAAAAGATCAGCCGATCTTAAATGCGGCCATTGTGTCGGATGTGGACATTATCCTCACTGGTGATAAAGATTTTTTGAGTATGGATATGGAACATCCAAAAAGCATGACTGTTACACAGTTCTTTGAAAGTGAAGGCGTGGAAGATTGACCGCTGTGCCTTAGCCTTATCTCCTGGCCTGTCGTATGATCAAAAAAGAAAAAATTAATTTTATTTTTAATCTTCCTTTAATCTTTGCAGGTTATAGTAACCTCAACAAGAACAAAATAACAGAAAAATAAAAGACAGAAAGGGAGAATAAACTATGAAAAAATTATTAGCAATCACTGTATTAACACTGGCGGCAGCAGGCATCGTGACAGGGTGCTCCGGCAAGGATATCGGAAGAGACGCGGCTCTGGAGGCAGCGTTCAACGATGCAGGAGTCAGCGAATCCGACACCACCAGGCTGAAGGTTTCGGAGGACCGGGACGACGGAAGAAAAGTCTATGAGATCCAGTTTGATGTGGATAATACCGAATATGATTACGAGATTCAGGCATCGGACGGATCGATCTTAAGCTCCGAGACAGAGAACCGGGGGGGATCCGGGGTGCAGAGCAACGGTCAGAGTGGAGCCGATGATACAACCAGTCAGAATGGACAGAACGCTCAGAACAATGTGCAGGATGACGGCCAGAACACTCAGAACAACGGACAAAACAGTAATCAGGGACAGACAAATCCCCAGACGGGAAATGCGAATGTAGCAGTCAGCCGGGAACAGGCAATCGAGACCGCGCTTTCCAGAGTATCCGGAGCCACCGAGCAGGATATCCGCATGGAGCTTGACCTGGACGACGGCGTATACAAATACGAAGGCGACATTATTTACAACGGTATGGAATATGACTTTGAGATCGACGCCAATTCCGGAACCATCCTGGAGTGGAGTGAAGAAAGATTCTAAAAATAGTTTCAGAAAGAAGGAATGAAAATGGAAAAATCAAAGGTATACTTTACGAACATGAGGGCTTCCTTTCAGGAAAATCTTCCTCAGAAAATGCGGCGGCTGATGAAAACAGCAGGAATTGCTGACATTGATTTTGAAAACAAGTATACTGCGATCAAGATGCATTTTGGAGAGCCGGGGAATCTTGCATTCCTCCGGCCCAACTATGCGGCGGTAATGGCAGACCTGGTAAAAGAGCTGGGCGGGAAACCGTTTCTTACCGACTGCAATACCCTGTATGTAGGCGGAAGAAAGAATGCCCTGGATCACCTGGACTCCGCGTATAAAAACGGGTTTTCCCCGTTTTCCACAGGCTGTCATGTGCTCATCGCGGACGGGCTGAAGGGAACGGATGAAGAACTGGTGCCTATTGACGGAGAATATATAAAGGAAGCAAAGATCGGACGCGCCGTTATGGACGCGGACGTATTTTTGACGTTGAACCATTTTAAAGGACATGAAGCCACGGGATTTGGCGGAGCGCTGAAAAATATCGGTATGGGCTGCGGATCCCGGGCAGGAAAGATGGAGATGCACAGCGCCGGCAAGCCGTATGTAAAGCAGGAAAACTGCATCGGCTGCGGCAACTGTATCAGGGTCTGTGCCCACGACGCGCCGTCCATTACGGACCGCAAAGCTTCCATTGACCATGATAAATGCGTAGGCTGCGGCCGCTGTATTGGCGTCTGTCCCAAAGACGCGGTGCGGCCGGCAAGCGACGAGTCCAATGATATCCTGAACTGCAAGATTGCGGAATACAGCCTGGCAGTTTTAAAAGACCGGCCGCATTTCCATGTCAGCCTGGTCATTGACGTATCCCCCAACTGCGACTGCCATGCAGAAAACGATATCCCCATCGTTCCGGATGTGGGAATGTTTGCTTCCTTTGATCCGGTGGCGCTGGACCGCGCCTGCGCGGATGCGGTAAACCGCCAGCCGGTGATTGCGGACAGTCAGCTGGATCGGATGCCCCATGTACATCATGATCATTTTACAGATTCTGCGCCGGAGACCAACTGGAAAAGCTGCCTGGAGCATGCAGAGAAGATCGGCATCGGCACCCAGGAATATGAGTTGATCGAAATCTAAGACATCAGGAGGCCGGACAGCGTATGAAAGTGTATCAGGGAAGGCCTGAGAGCCTGGAAGGTAGAGAGGAAAAAGAGCGGGGAGTCTATGATCTGTTAGACTCTCTTAAGATTGCGTACGACAGAGTGGATCATGAGCCGGTGATGACCATTGAAGCCTGTCAGGAAGTGGACGAATCGCTGGGGATCGAGATCTGCAAAAACCTCTTTTTGTGCAACCGGCAGAAGACCCGTTTCTATCTGCTGGTACTGCCGGGAGAGAAAGCGCTTAAGACCGGGGAGCTGTCGAAGCAGATCCCCTCGTCCCGTCTGTCCTTTGCTTCCGGTGAGGATATGGAACGGCTGTTAAACGTAACACCGGGATCGGCCACGATCATGGGGCTGATCTTTGATCCGGAGAATCAGGTGCAGCTTCTGGTGGACGAAGAGCTTCTTGGGAGGCCATGGTACGCTTGCCACCCCTGCGTCAACACCTCCAGCATCCGGCTGAAAACAGAAGACGTATTCGGAAAATATCTGGAAGCGGTGCATCATGATTACATCAAGGTGACGCTAAGCGACGGGAACAAATAAAGGGAGACAAAAGAGGAGAATCTTATGACACAAAAGGCAAAGAAGGCGCTGGCACTGGAGATCATCCAGCGTCTGAAAGAAGAATATCCGGACGCCGGATGCACCCTGGATTATGACCAGGCCTGGAAGCTTCTGGTCAGCGTCCGGCTGGCAGCCCAGTGCACGGACGCCAGAGTCAATGTAGTTGTGGAAGGACTTTATGAAAAATATCCGGACGTGGCCTCTCTGGCAGCGGCGGACGTTGGCGATATTGAAGAGATCGTAAGGCCCTGTGGTCTCGGAAGAAGCAAGGCCAGGGATATCAGCGCCTGCATGAAGATCCTCCATGAGGAATACGACGATCATGTGCCGGATGATTTCGACGCGCTGTTGAAGCTGCCCGGGGTGGGCAGGAAGAGCGCCAATCTGATCATGGGCGATGTGTTCGGGAAACCGGCGATCGTTACGGACACCCACTGCATCCGTCTGGTCAACCGGATGGGGCTGGTGGACGGCATCAAAGATCCGAAGAAGGTAGAGATGGAACTGTGGAAGATCATTCCCCCGGAAGAGGGAAGCGATTTCTGCCACCGGCTGGTGTATCACGGGCGGGACGTCTGTACGGCCCGGACAAAACCGCGTTGCGACCAGTGCTGTCTTGCCGATATCTGTAAAAAGAAGATATAAAAAGAAAAACCGGCGGCGGGAATGTAAAATCCCTGCCGCCGGTTTTTTGTGCTAAATAAAAGAAAAATTACGGAAACATCTTGCAATATTTTTCCGCCTGTGTATAATGTGATTAGTTCGCTAATTTTTAACTAAAAGTATAGTATTAGAAAACCGGAGGTGAAAGTGTGGATATCGGAAAAAAATTAAAAGAGCTGCGTCTGCAGAATGATCTGACACTGGGGGATCTTGCATCCAGGAGCGAACTTACCAAAGGCTTCCTTTCGCAGGTGGAGCGTAACCTGACTACGCCGAGTATTGCCACACTTCAGGATATCCTGGAGGCGCTGGGAAGCAACCTGTCAGAGTTCTTCCGGGAGGAGGAAGAATCACAGATCGTATTTCAGACACAGGACTTTTTTGTGGATGAGCAGGAGGACTACACCATCGAGTGGGTGGTGCCAAACGCACAGAAAAATGAGATGGAGCCCATTTTATTTACGCTGCATCCCCACAAAAAGAGCCAGATCATATCCGCCTACCAGGGGGAAGAATTTGGCTATGTCCTGAAAGGAGCGGTGACCATCGTGCAGGGCGGCAAAAAGTACAGGGTAAAGGCAAAGGAGACCTTTTACATAGATGGATCCAGAAGCCACTACCTGTACAATCACGGCAGTACGGAGGCAAAGATCCTCTGGATCACCACGCCGCCCATGTTCTGATCGTGAGGATAGAAACGAATGAGAGTGAGAGGAGATGTGAGATGGAAGAGAAGAAGCTGATCGAGTTTCGCAATATCGTAAAAAGCTTTGATGGCCAGATTGTCTTAAAAGGCGTGAATCTGGATATTTATGAAAATGAATTTGTAACCCTCTTAGGGCCCAGCGGGTGCGGTAAGACGACCCTTCTGCGGATCCTGGGGGGATTCCTGGACGCAGATGAGGGAAGCGTGATCTTTGACGGAGAAGAGATCAGTAAAAAGCCCCCTTATGAGCGGGAGTTAAACACGGTATTCCAGAAATATGCCCTGTTTCCCCATCTGAGTGTCTATGAAAATATTGCGTTCGGGCTGAAGATCAAGAAGATGAGTAAGGACATCATTGATCAGAAGGTCATGAAGATGCTGCGTCTCATCGGACTGGAAGGATTTGAAGATAAGAATACCACCCTTTTATCCGGCGGACAGCAGCAGCGGGTGGCGATTGCCAGAGCCCTGGTCAACGAGCCGAAGGTGCTGCTGCTGGACGAGCCGCTGGCTGCGCTGGACCTGAAGCTTCGAAAGGAAATGCAGTACGAGCTGAAGCGGATCCAGCAGGAGGTAGGCATTACCTTTATCTTTGTAACCCACGATCAGGAAGAGGCGCTTACCATGTCTGACAAGATCGTGGTAATGAATCACGGCGAGATCCAGCAGGTGGGCACTCCGGAGGACATTTACAATGAACCTTCCAACCGGTTTGTGGCAAACTTTATCGGCGAGAGCAACATCCTGAAGGGACTCATGCTGGAGGATTACAAGGTACAGTTTGACGACATTACCTTTGACTGTGTGGACTTTGGATTCAAAGAGAAAGAGCCGGTGGACGTGGTGATCCGTCCGGAGGATATTGATATTGTGGACGTCAAAGACGGCAAGATGACCGGAGAGGTGTTAAGCGTGCTGTTTAAGGGTGTGCATTATGAGATTATCGTGGAGACGGTTCCCGGAACCAGCGTGACGGTCAATATGCGTGTCATCCAGAATCATGACGTGGCCAGCGAGGACGGCAAGGAAATGATCAGCGCCAGCAACTTCTATGTGGATATCGACGATGTGGAAGAGCTGGACGATAAAGAAGTCATTGCCCGCGCCAATGCCCAGGCCTGGGATCCTGAGACAGACGAGTACATATCCATCGCAAAACTGGAGTACGAAGTGGCAAAAGAAGAAGGCCAGTATCCGGTAGTGTTTGCAACCGCAGGCGGCACCAAAGTAGAGCGGACCATCTTTGTAGTGGACCAGCCTTTCGTGAAAAATGAGAAGGCAAATGAAGCGGTCATGGCCTTTAACTTTATCAAGACTGTAGACGAGATTACAGAGTCTCAGGCTCTGGATACAGATCTTAAGACCTGGGCCAATGCCCAGGGATGGAAACTCAGTGATGAAGAGCAGAGTGTGGACATCAGTGTGGATTATGATTTTGATCCGGAGAACATGAAGGAGGGCATTTATCCGATTACCTTCTGGACCACCGGACGGGAGTTTAAGATCCATACCACGGATTATTCCGAAGTGGGTCAGGAGGTCGGCCTGACATTCTTCCCGGAAGACATCCATGTTATGTCCAGGACGGGGTATTAAAACGTGAAACGCTTTTCACAGCTGGCCTGGCCGTATCTTGTATGGGCGGCGCTGATGCTGGTGCTCCCCATGGCTCTGATCGCGCTGTATTCCGTGATGGAGCCCGGCAACAGCATCATCTCCTTTTCCTTTACACTGGAGCATTACGTCAAATTTTTTACCGACCAGGATTTCTTATTGATCCTCTGGCGTTCGCTCCTGATCGCGGTTAAGACCACCATTATCTGTCTGATCCTCGGCTATCCCGTGGCATATTTTATTGCCCGCAGCCGGGAAAAAGTGCAGAATATCCTGATCTTATGCATCACCATCCCCATGTGGATCAACATGCTGGTTCGCACCTATGCCTGGATCGGCCTGTTAAGCGAAGGCGGCCTGATCCAGAGGATCTTAAGCCTCTTCGGCCTGGGGGACGGGGAACTTTTATACACGGAAGGGGCCGTGCTTCTTGGCATGGTATATAACTTCCTGCCGTTTATGATCCTGCAGATCCAGACCTCTTTAAGCAAGATGGATCATTCGCTTCTGGAGGCCAGCGCGGATCTGGGAGCAGGGCCGGTGCAGACCTTCGGGCGGGTGACATTGCCTTTGTCCCTGCCGGGTGTGATCAATGGCATCACCCTGGTATTTCTGCCTGCAGTCAGCTCCTTCTTTATCCCCAAGCTTCTGGGCGGGGGACAGTATTTCCTCATCGGAAATATGATCGAAAACCAGTTTATCACGGTTGGCGAGTGGAACTTCGGCAGCGCCATCTCTATGATCATGGCTGTGATCATGATGCTTCTGATGATGGCGGTCCGCAAGATCGAGATCCGCAACCAGGGCGGAAAGGAGGAGTAATCGGATGAACAAAGGAAAACGGCCTTTTGGGAAGATTCTGATGATCCTGATGATCCTGTTTTTCTATCTTCCCATTGGATATATGATTATTTTCTCCTTCAATGACGGAAAATCCCTGACCAGCTTTACCGGATTTTCCCTGCGCTGGTACCGGCACATGCTGGAATCCCAGGATATGATGGAAGCGTTGTATACCACGTTCAGCATCGCCATCCTGGCCACGTTTATCTCTACGGTAGTGGGAACCATTTCCGCCATCGGGCTTAGCAAGTCTAAGAAGGTGATCCGGAATGTGATGGATCAGGTAAACAATCTGCCCATGATGAATCCGGAGATTGTAACAGCCATCGGTTTTATGCTGCTGTTTATCACATTTAAGATTGAAAAAGGCTACATGACCATGCTGCTGGCTCACATTGCCTTTTGTATCCCTTATGTGATCCTGTCGGTAATGCCAAAGATCCGCAGCCTGGATCCCAACCTGGCGGACGCAGCCATGGATCTTGGCGCGACGCCCTGGCAGGCGCTTACCAAGGTGATCGTTCCACAGATCACGCCGGGCATCGTGTCCGGGGCGCTGATCGCATTTACCATGTCAGTGGATGATTTTATCATTTCCTATTTTGTAACAGGAAGAGGCGTCAAGAACTTAAGTATCGTGGTCTACACCATGAGCAAGCGGGTCAACCCCAGCATCAACGCCATTTCCACCCTGGTGGTAGTGATCATCACCATTGTGCTTGTTCTGATCAACCTGGCGCCCATCCTTGCGGCGAAGAGCAGGAAGGCGGAGACTGTGGGAAAAAGAAGAAGACTTCTGCCTGCGGCGGCAGCTGTATTTGCGGCAGCGGCAGTGGGGATCTGCGCGGTGAACCTTGGAGGCGGCGGTTCCAACCGGCCCTTTGAAGGACAGACCCTGCACATCTACAACTGGGGTGAGTACACCGGCGAAAATATCATCGGCGACTTTGAGGAAGAGACCGGCGCATCTGTGGTCATGGAGAACTTTGATTCCAATGAGCAGATGTATATCAAGGTGGCAAACGGGGAGTCCTACGACATCCTGGTGCCCAGCGATTATATGATCCAGAGGCTCATTGAGGAAGATCTGCTTCAGAAGCTGGATCCGGAGAAGATCACCTGCATGGATCTTCTGGCAGACGCGGTGAAAGGCCTTCCCTATGATCCGGGAAATGAGTATTCTGTTCCTTATTTCTGGGGAACCGTGGGAATCGTCTATGACAAGAACAAGGTGGACTTAGAAGACCTGGAAAAAGAAGGATTCAACATTTTCCTGGATGAAAAGTATAAAGGGGATGTGTATCTCTATGATTCGGAGAGAGATTCCTTTATGATGGCGCTGAAAGCTCTGGGATATTCGATGAATACAGAGAATGAGCAGGAGCTTCAGGAGGCCTATGACTGGCTGGTACAGTGCGTGGAGACCATGGATACGGAGATCGTGACCGACGAGATCATTGACAACATGGCCCAGGGAAGAAAAGCGCTGGGACTGATCTATTCCGGAGATGCGTCTTATGTGATGGCGGAAAATCCGGACATGGGATACTATATGCCGGAGAGCGGGACCAACCTGTGGTCAGACGCCATGGTGATCCCGAAGAACGCCAAGAACCCGGAGCTGGCCCATGCATTTATCAATTATGCCAGCGAGTATGACGGGGCGTATGATAACTCCAGTTATGTGGGATATACTTCCGCAAACCAGGAGGTCATGGACGCATTGTCCGGCGAGGGCGGAGATTACGAGGGCATCAATGCTTACATTCCGCGGACTGACAATGAAAATGACGAGGTATTCGTCTATAATGAAGATACCAAAAAGATCATCAGCGATTTGTGGAGCCGGGTAAAGATCGCGGCCAGCAACGCAGGATAGAGGAAAAGGGGATTTTCCGGTGGAAAAGGCGCCGGCAAAATCCCCTTTTGCGTGGAAGAGCAGCAGATGGGAAGCAGGAATAGGGAAAGTCCTTGACATCCCGCCTTTTTTTATGCTACGATTTGAGACGTAGCAGGCGGCAGATGTCTGCGGCTTAGTATTATTAAAATCAGGAAACGCTGTGAAAAAGAGAGTATGCCGGCGAAGGATCTTACAGAGAAGTTCCGGAATGCTGAGAGGAACGGATGACGAAACCGGCGGAAGATGGCTTTTGAGCGGTGCGGGTGAGCCTTGCGGCGTCGTTGAAGAGGTGTGCGCGGCACAGTGTGCGGCATGCTTCGGGTACAGAGATTGTGCCTGGAACGGCTAAGCAGGTAAGCCGGCAAAGGGTCCGCCCTTTATCGCGGAAGGTGTCCTGGAAAATATTTTGAAAAATGTCTTGAAAAATGTTTTGAAAAATAGCAGGGCACTTGCCAAGGTCTTTCGGCCGCGAGGCGAAAGACGAACAGAAGTGGTACCACGGGAGAGATCCCGTCTTCTCTGATATTTCTACTAATATGGAAAGATCAGAGTTTTTTTATTTTGTGGAAAAGGAGAGAATGTGTTATGGAAAAGCAGAAGTATTATATTACGACTGCCATTGCGTATACCTCCGGGAAGCCGCACATCGGCAACACCTATGAGGCGGTTCTGGCGGATGCAATCGCAAGGTACAAAAGAAGCCGCGGCTTTGACGTGTTCTTCCAGACAGGAACCGATGAGCACGGACAGAAGATTGAGCTGAAGGCAGAAGAGGCGGGAGTCACTCCGCAGGAATTCGTGGACGGGGTGGCAGGCGAGATTCAAAATATCTGGGATCTTATGAACACCTCTTACGATAAATTTATCCGGACCACGGATAAGGATCATGAAAAACAGGTACAGAAGATTTTCAAAAAGCTGTATGAGCAGGGAGACATTTACAAAGGTTCTTATGAGGGACTTTACTGTACGCCCTGCGAGTCGTTCTGGACAGAGTCCCAGCTGGTGGACGGCAAATGTCCGGACTGCGGCCGTGAAGTGAAGCCTGCCAAAGAAGAGGCTTATTTCTTCCGTATGAGTAAATATGCGGACCGGCTGATCGATTATATCAACGAGCATCCGGAGTTTATCCAGCCCGTATCCCGGAAAAATGAGATGATGAATAACTTCCTGCTTCCGGGACTGCAGGATCTGTGCGTGTCCAGAACATCCTTTACCTGGGGCGTGCCGGTGGATTTTGATCCCAAGCATGTGGTTTACGTGTGGCTGGACGCCCTCACCAACTACATTACCGGCATCGGTTACGACTGCGACGGAGAAAGTTCCGAACTGTTCAAGAAAAACTGGCCTGCGGATCTCCATCTGATCGGAAAGGATATCATCCGGTTCCATACCATTTACTGGCCGATCTTCCTGATGGCGCTGGATCTGCCGCTGCCAAAACAGGTATTTGGACACCCATGGCTTCTGCAGGGGGACGGCAAGATGAGCAAGTCCAAGGGAAATGTGCTGTATGCCGACGAACTGGTGGATTTCTTTGGCGTAGACGCGGTGCGTTATTTTGTGCTGCATGAGATGCCATTTGACAATGACGGCGTGATCACCTGGGAACTGATGGTAGAGCGGATGAACGCAGACCTTGCCAATACGCTGGGCAACCTGGTGAACCGGACAATTTCCATGACCAACAAATATTTTGGCGGAGTGGTTACAGATAAAGGCGCGGCCGACGAGACGGAAAAAGGATTCGACAACGATCTGAAAGCCATGACCGAAGGGCTGGCCGGAAAAGTGGATGAAAAGATGGATAAGCTCCGGGTGGCAGACGCCATCACCGAGATCTTCAATCTCTTCAAACGGTGCAACAAATACATCGACGAGACCACGCCCTGGGTACTGGCAAAAGACGAGGCGAAAAAAGACCGGCTGGAAACCGTGCTGGCACATCTGATCGAAAGCATCAAAGTCGGCGCAAAAGAACTGGCGTCCTTCATGCCGGACACTTCCGTTAAGATCCTGGAGCAGCTGGGCGACGGAAAAGTCACAGAGAAACCGGAGATCCTGTTCGCAAGACTGGATCTTAATGAAGTTATGAAAAAAGTCGAAGAACTGCATCCCGCGGCAGATAGCGCAGACGACAGCGCGGCAGACGCAGACGGCGGGGCAGACGGCGCGGCGAAGGAAGAAGCCGTCATCGACATCGAGGCAAAGCCGGAGATCACTTTCGAAGACTTCGAGAAAATGCAGTTCCAGGTAGGCGAGATCATAGCCTGCGAAGAAGTAAAGAAGTCCAGAAAACTTCTCTGCTCCCAGGTTAAGATCGGCAGCCAGGTAAAACAGATCGTATCCGGCATCAAAGCCCACTACACCCCGGAAGAAATGGTGGGCAAAAAAGTCATGGTGCTGGTCAATTTAAAACCGGCCAAATTGGCAGGCGTACTGTCCGAAGGCATGCTTCTGTGCGCGGAAGACGCAGACGGCAGGCTGGCGTTGATGACACCAGAAAAAGAAATGCCCGCAGGGGCGCAGATCAGCTAATCATTGGGGACGGGGGATTTCCAGAAATCCCCCGTCCCCAATGAAAGGTGTTGTGGAAAATGTGGATTAAAGGAGGATAACATTGTGGATAAGATTAGAATTGGTATTGTAGGTTATGGTAATATTGGAAAAGGTGTGGAAAAGGCGATTGCCCGCAATGAGGATATGGAGCTGGCGGCTGTGTTTACCAGAAGAGATCCGGCGTCTGTGAAGATCGAGACAAAGACAGCGGCTGTGAAGTCCATGGATGATATGAAGGCGATGAAGGGCGAGGTGGATGTGATGATCCTCTGCGGCGGCTCTGCTACGGATCTTCCGGTGATGGGACCGCAGATCGCTGCGGATTTTAACACGATCGACAGTTTTGATACCCATGCAAGGATTCCGGAGTATTTTGCAAATGTGGATCAGGCTGCGAAGGCCGGGGAAAATGTGAGTATTATTTCTGTAGGCTGGGATCCGGGTATGTTTTCTCTGAACCGTCTGTATGCGGAGTCTATCCTGGTGCAGGGAAGCACTTACACCTTCTGGGGCAGGGGCGTCAGCCAGGGACATTCAGATGCGATCCGCCGGATCGAGGGTGTGAAGAATGCCATTCAGTATACGGTGCCGATCGAGGATGCGGTAAACCGTGTAAGAAGCGGAAGCGAACCGTCTCTTACGACCCGGGAGAAGCACCTGCGGGAATGCTATGTCGTGCCGGAGGAAGGCGCGGACTTAAAAGCCATCGAAGAGGCTATCAAGACCATGCCCAATTACTTTGACGAATATGATACGACTGTAACTTTTATCACTGAGGAGGAACTGAAGGAGCAGCACAGCCAGATGCCTCACGGCGGATTTGTGATCCGTACCGGCGAGACGGGAACTGAGGGCAGCAGACATGTGATCGAATATTCTCTGAAGCTGGATTCTAATCCGGAGTTTACGGCAAGCGTGCTGGTGGCTTATGCAAGAGCGGCGTACCGTCTGTCGAAAAAAGGCGAGAGCGGAGCCCGCACAGTATTTGACATCGCGCCGGCGCTTCTGTCTATGAAGACACCGGAAGAGCAGAGGGCAGAACTGTTATGATCTTTGACACCCATGCCCATTATGACGACGAGCAGTTTGACGGGGACAGGGAAGCGCTCCTTTCTTCCATGGAAAATGGAGGCGTCGGAGCCATTGTCAACGTCAGCGCTTCCTACGAGTCCTGCCGCCGGGTGATTGAGCTGGCCCGGGCGTATCCCTTCATGTACGCGGCGGTGGGCGTGCATCCGGACGAGGTGGGCGGCCTTAATGAAGCCAGGCTGGAGGAAATGAAAATCCTCTGTCAGGATCCGAAGGTGCTGGCGGTCGGCGAGATCGGCCTGGATTATTACTGGAACAAAGAATCGAGGGAACAGCAGATCTACTGGTTTGAGCGTCAGCTGGAACTGGCGCGGGAGGTGGATCTTCCGGTTCTCATCCACAGCCGGGAAGCGGCGGCGGACACCATGGAGATCATGAAAAAACACGCCGGCGATCTGACCGGCGTGATCCACTGCTATTCGTATTCCGCCGAGATGGCGAAAGAATATGTAAAAATGGGATTCTACATCGGAGTGGGAGGCGTTGTCACATTTAAAAACGCCAGAAAACTCAAAGAAACGGTAGAGGCGGTTCCCCTGTCGTCCATCGTACTGGAAACGGACTGCCCGTATCTGGCTCCTGTGCCTTTCCGGGGAAAACGCAACTCTTCGTTATACCTTTCTTACGTGGCGGAAGAGATCGCAAGGATCAAACAGGTTTCTCCGGAAGAAGTGACGGCGCAGACCTGGCAGAATGCAAAAGATCTGTACCGGCTGTAAAGGCAGGCGGCGCCGGGACTTCATAGAAGACGCCCGGACGCATCACAGCGTATGGTATCATACAAAATATGTAAATGATAATGCACCCCCGTGCGGTAGAGCTTTAGAGAATAGAAAGCCTGCCCGCGGGGGTTGTTGATATTTCGGTGCTTCTTGATCACCTCTCTGGCAATTTCCTCCTGGCGGACGGGGAGCAGCGTGTGCATCACCACCGTAAGGTCTGTTTCTGTAAGACCGGAGGAAGTAAATACGGAGGAAGCCATGACCTGGCAGGGAGCCGTTTCGATGGAGAGGAAGAGCGTAAGAGCGCAAAAAAGAAGGCCGGCGGTCAGATACAGTTTTCGGTAAAATTTCCAGCGGTTCATAAAAAATCCTTACGAAATCCTTTCATAGAAGATACAGTGTAATTACTTACAGTGTAGGTTAATATATCTATTTTTTCAATAAAATAATGGGTATACTTTAACAAAAGAAACGGTATGGTGAGAGTATGAGCACGATAAGGATTGATCTGGAGCAGGTACTGGCCAGCAAAGGCGTGAGCAAGACACAGTTATGCTATGCCTGCAGGCTGCAGAGAACACAGTTAAATAATTACTGCAAAAATAAGGTGGTAAGGGTGGATCTTCACACGCTTGCCAAGATCTGCGACTGCCTGGAATGTGGTATTGAAGACATCCTGAAGCTTGAAAATGACGGCCGGGATGACTGAAAGTTTCAAAAAGTTCATTTTTTCTTAATGATTATTTTTCTTTTTAGCTATATCCTTACGCCCCAAAATATTGTATAATGACACATATACTTGATAACTGGAGTGTAATGATGAGCGGTCCGACACTGGGAAATCCCAAAAATACAATAGAGATCCTGCAGAAATACAACTTCTCATTTCAAAAAAAATTCGGGCAGAATTTTCTGATTGATACCCATGTATTAGATAAAATCATAAAAGCGGCAGAGATTACCAAAGAGGATATGGTGCTGGAGATCGGCCCCGGCATCGGGACTATGACCCAATATCTGGCAGAGGCTGCCGGAAAAGTGATTGCCGTGGAGATTGACGCCAATCTGATCCCCATACTGGCGGATACCTTAAAAGAGTATGAGAATGTGCAGATCATCCATGAGGATGTTTTGAAACTGAATATCAGAGAACTTGCAGAGAAAGAAAATGGCGGAAGGCCGATCAAGATCGTGGCCAATCTTCCTTACTATATTACCACCCCGATTATCATGGGATTATTCGAGGGGCATGTCCCTGTGGACAGTATTACTGTTATGGTGCAAAAGGAAGTGGCGGAGCGGATGCAGAGTGGCCCGGGGAGCAAAGACTATGGCGCGCTGTCGCTGGCGGTCCAGTATTATGCAAGCCCCTATGTGGTGGCAAATGTACCGCCCAATTGTTTTATGCCCCGTCCGAAGGTGGGGTCGGCAGTGATACGTCTGACCCGGCACGAGCAGCCTCCGGTCGTGGTCAAAAATGAAGCTTTTTTCTTTCAGATCATACGGGCTTCCTTTAATCAGAGAAGGAAAACCCTGGTCAATGGCCTTTGCAACTCCGGTCAGATCCCGCTTTCCAGGGAAGCCATTGCCGAAGGGATCGAAAAGCTTGGAAAGGGAAGCAGCGTCCGGGGAGAGGCCCTGTCTTTAGAAGAATTTGCCGCTCTTGCGGATGATTTATGGGACCGGATCCCGTCTGACGGAGAGACTGGTTCTTAGAAAGAAACAGAAAGGAAGGGTGAAGCGCATGTCAACAAAGGAATACGCATTATTTGAAGTCACACCGGAAATCGAACAGTTTGCAAAGATCTGTGAGGAGAAAAATGCCATAGATAAAGAACTGTATGGGAAATATGAAGTCAAACGGGGACTCCGTGATTTAAACGGAAAAGGCGTTCTGGCCGGGCTTACGAATATTTCCGATGTTTGCGCCACCAAAGTGGTGGACGGCAAAGAGGTTCCCTGCGCGGGCAATCTTTATTACCGTGGTTATAATATCAAGGATCTGGTAAAGGGATTTCTGGAGGCAGATCATTACGGGTTTGAAGAAATTTCTTATCTGTTGCTTTTTGGAGAACTTCCCAGCCAGCAGGAGCTTGCTACTTTTCACAATACCCTGGTAGAGCGGAGAACCCTTCCCCCTACTTTTGTGCGGGACGTGATCATGAAAGCGCCCAGCCGGGATATGATGAACAGCCTGTCCAGGTCTATTTTAAGCCTGTATTCTTATGATGCCATGGCAGACGATACTTCAATCCCCAATGTGCTGCGTCAGTGTCTGAACCTGATCAGTCAGTTCCCCATGATGATGGTTTACGGTTATCACGCATATAACTACCGGATGGGAGACGATCTGTTTATTTACGCCCCTTCTCCGGAACTGTCCACAGCAGAAAACATCCTGATGATGTTAAGAGAAGACCGGCAGTATACCAAGCTGGAGGCAAGGATCCTTGATATGGCGCTGGTGCTCCATATGGATCACGGCGGAGGAAATAACTCTACCTTTACGACGCATGTGGTTACTTCTTCGGGAACAGATACTTACTCCACCATTGCGGCTGCCATGGCCTCGCTGAAAGGGCCAAAGCATGGCGGCGCCAACATTAAGGTCACTCAGATGTTTGAGGATATGAAGGAAAAAGTGCACGACTGGGAAGACCGGGACGAAGTGCGGGATTATCTGCTGAAACTATTGAATAAAGAAGCCTTTGACCGGAAGGGACTGATTTACGGAATGGGACACGCGATCTATTCTGTGTCCGACCCGAGAGCAGACATTTTCAAAGATTTTGTCAAGAAACTGGCCAAAGAAAAGGGATACGAAAAAGAGTACGCGCTTTATGAGATGGTAGAGCATATGGCGCCGGAAGTCATTGCAGAAAAGCGTAAGATTTACAAAGGCGTCAATGCAAATGTGGATTTCTACAGCGGACTGGTGTACAGTATGCTTGGCATCCCGTCGGCTCTTTACACGCCGATCTTCGCGGCGGCGCGTATCGTAGGCTGGAGCGCGCACAGACTGGAAGAGCTGATCAACGTGGATAAGATCATCCGTCCGGCGTATAAGCCGCTTGCGCCGTATCGGGATTATGTAAGAATGGAAGACCGTTAAATGAGACAGGAATTTTATTATCCTTCTTCTGACGGAGAGACCCAGATCCATGCCATCGAGTGGATCCCGCAGGGGGAAGTAAAAGGAGCCTTGCAGATTTGTCATGGGATGGTGGAATACATTGGCAGATATGATGATTTTGCTTCCTGGCTCTGCAAACAGGGATGGTATGTGACCGGCAATGACCATCTGGGACACGGCGGTTCTGTGACCACAGAGGAAAATTACGGGTATTTTCATGAACCGGACGGGAACCGGTGCGTGATCGAAGATATCCACACGTTACGAGAACGCACCAGGAAAACATATCCGGAGGTTCCGTTATATCTGTTGGGGCACAGTATGGGATCTTTCCTTCTGCGTCAGTATCTCTTAACTCATGGCAGAGGTCTTGCCGGAGCGGTGATCATGGGAACAGGCGAAAAGAGTATTCCGCTTTTGCAGGCAGGACAGATGCTCTGTCGTTTGATCGCGGCGTTCCGCGGATGGCATTTCCGAAGCCGGTTCATTGACCGGATGGGACTTGGCAGTTATAATAAGCGGTTTGAGCCCAGTGTGAGCAATAAAGAATGGGTCACTTCAGATCCCGTGATCCGGGCGGTATACGAGGCTGACCCACTGTGCAGCTTTACCTTTACGGTGAACGGCTATTATCAGATGTTTGAAGGAATGAAGAAGATTTCCGGGAGGAAGGGGGCTGTTCGGATCCCCAGAACACTTCCCATACTTCTGATATCCGGGCGTCAGGATCCGGTAGGGGATTTCGGAAAGGCTGTGGAAAAAATCTTTCGGGGATACCAGGAAGCAGGGATCAGAGACGTGACATTAAAGCTGTATGAGAATGACCGGCATGAGGTTCTCAATGAGCAGAATCGACAGCAGGTCTATGAAGATATTTTGCAGTGGATGAAAGAGCGGCTGGCCTGAACGGGCGGCCGCTTTTGATAAATGAAAAGAACAGACAAGACAGAGAGCAGAAAAGAGGATTTACAGCGAAACCCCGCAGGCACTATGCCTGCGGGGTTCGTTGTTGTTATAGCTATCTAAAGGAATGAGAGTAAAGTATATGCCGCTGAAAAAAATAATCTGCGGTAATGTACTTTAATGAGGGGGAGATAGTATTCTTAACTATCTGTGTTTTAGTATAAGGTACAAATATGTCTAAAATATGTTAAAACTATAAAAGAAAAAGAAAATTTCTTAAGAGTGGCTTAAGGAACAGAAAAAAACGGTCAAACCACAAAAATATCCGACTATTTTCGGAGATGTGCAGTCAGGATATCCAGAAATTCGCTGGAAGTAGGACGGATCCGGATAGGGTGAAGAGCGATTTCCTGAAGAAGAGAAACATTTCCACGTTCCCAGCAGACTTTGACCGCAGTACGGATATCACGCTCCACACTGCTGCTGGTAGTGTGAAAATACTTTGCGATCTGGGGATACAGAAGTTTGCTGACGGATAAGAGATAATCTTCATCAATCAGGCACAGGCGGATTCCGTAATTCAGATAGCGGTAACCCCGGTAAGTGGCGCCAATCCCCAAAGAGCGCAGCAGCCGTTCAATCTCTTTTTCGTTCATGTCACTTTCTCCTCAAAAACATAGTGGCATACCATTTTGTACATTATATCCAAAAAAGACAGATAAATAAGATTTTCAGACAAAAATAGAAATAATACGAAAAAATACGACCTTCTGCGACATTATTTCAGGTGGGTACAGGGTAAAACGCAATTTGGGACGTAGACCTTTGCAAAAAGTCTACGTCCCCATTCATAATTTCATAAGACGAAAAACGCCCGCAAACCACGCAAATCCGCGGCTTACGGGTATGGAAAGATACTAATAAAACACTATCAAAATACCCATGAGCGGACCCGGACAGATCGCACTCATGGGTAAAATTAAATTTTCTCTATTTCTTCTCGGAGCTGCTCCACGCTCATGTGGGAGTAGACTTTCTCATTGATATCCTTGCCAGCGTGCCCCATGATCTTGTATCTGGCCACCCGGTCAGCCTTCGCCGCGATCAGCAGCGAGTTGAAGGTGTGCCGGCAGTCGTGGGGTGTGTGCTTTTCGGTGATCCCGCAGGCTTTCAGTGCCTGGTCAAAGTATTCCCGGTATTTGTCCTCTGTGATGTCCTGCTGGCCATCGTGATAGATCAGGCTGCAGAAACGGGCGTCATACCGCGCGGCCACCATATCATAGATCTTGGAGTGGATCGGGACGGTTCTGCCGCGGCTGTAGCGGTTCTTTGACCCACCTGTGAACGTCCGGGCGTCCAGATCTATGTCTGAAAGGGGCATCCTGGCCAGTTCGTTGATACGCCACCCCGAATAACAGTAGATCAGGATGGTGTCCACAAAAGGCAGCTCCTTATGGTCCCAGAGACGCCAGAGATCTTCCTGGGTAAAGGGGACCCCTCTCTCTGTATCATCTTCCTTGCTGATCCGAACGAACTCGGCGCAGTTTTTGGTCACGATGTCAAACTGCAGGGCATAGCGGTATATCTGGTTAAGAAGAGTTTTCACATGCTCTAGTTTGGCGTAGGAATAATCTTCCCGGTCCAGGAGCTCCTGCAGCTCTATGGCCGTGATCTCGGACATCACAAGCCTGTGCAGCGGTTCGCAGTTCTTGAAAGCTGCTATCATGCAGTACTGGGAGCTGGTCCGGCCGGCCTTGTTGTCGGGATCCTTTCGGTATTTCCATTTATACCAGTCCCGGAACACCTGGGCAAAGGTCTTCCTGCGGCTGCCTATGCTGTACGGTTCTCGGTTGTACTCGGCCAGGGCGATGTCTGCAGAGACCCGATCCGGGAAGTTCCCCAGGACGTCATAGCGCGGATAGCCCCATTCATCAATACGGGTATTTACGCGCACCTGGAAGGGCCGCCGCCGGCTCCCTGATAGTTTCACTATGGTCCCGGTGCCGTTCCTGCGGCGCTTTCCCGGGCTTTTTGCCTTGCGGGGTACACTTGTCCCATCACGCAGGGGAAAACCGCAATGAGGGCAGGAATACGCCTTGTCAGACACCTTCCCGGAGCATTCCGGGCATGTGGTAAGTGCCATTGTATCATTCTCCTTTCTCGGCTGGGGCGGCTGGATCGGTGAATGATATGAGGTTTTACTCAATTTTGAGTAGATCTATTCGGTGTCTTTGCGCTTGCTCTTTACAAATTCCGCAAACTGCCGGATTTCTTCTAATTCTTCCTCTGTGTATTCGTCACCGTCAAAATGAGCGGCCAATGTAGTAGGAGCATTTTTCTTCTTAAAATATGCTTTTGTGGCTTCGGCATTTGCAACGGGGCCCGGCGGGATGTCCTTAAAGTCGTAATTTCCGACTTTTCCCCGTAGTATATCGGCCGTTGTGTCAAGTTGTTTCGCAATCTTGTCGTAAAGGTCGGCCGAGGGTTCTCTATTACCAGCACCTAAAGTTTCATATCTTCTAATACTCATCAGAGACACACCTACGGCGGTCGCAAGTTCGGCCTGTGTCATTCCTTTATTTTTTCTGTGCCATTTTATGCTTTGTGCAGTGAAATCACTCAAGTTACTCACCTCCAATTTAATATTAGCACATAGGAGACCCGAACGGAACTATTTTAAAAAAAAAAATATTGACAAAAGACCCGAACGGAACTATTATAACAATAGAATAGTTCCGAATGGAACCATAAGAAAGGCGGTGAAAGAATGAGGATTAGCAAAGAGAAGCTTGATCTTGCCAAAGCTAGAGCCTGCAAAGGAACAAAAGACCTTATTGCTGCTGGGATCCCGAGGGGAACAATGTGCAGGGTGTACCGAGACGATTTAAAGCCGGACACAGTCGGCAAGATCGCCAGGGCTCTCGGCGTAGACGTTACCGAGATCATCGAAACAGAAGACTGACAAGCTGGGGCGGCTGGATCAGTGAATGAAGTGTTGCGACGTCGCAACAGAAAGGAGAGGAAAGCATGGTATGCGGAAAAGTTGAAGTGATCATCAATGCTATGGTGGCGTCCTGCCTGTCTCCCCAGGAGATTGCAGAGAAAGCCGGGGTCTCCATTAATATCGTTTACCGGGTCCGCAAGGGATATATGGTGAAGATGGAGCGCTTCGGGAAGGTCTGCAAGGCTTTAGGGCTTTCACCAGAAGAGGCGATTGATTACGAAAGGATGAAGAAATTCAAGGATCGGCAGTCATGAGAGTGTCTAAAGATGAATTTGATCAACTGTGTGCTGCTTATGACGCTGCAGAACAGGCCGGGGAGTTTGACCAGCTCTTTAAAGGCGAGATCCATCCCAGGGAGGGGCCAAACAAAGAGGAGTTCCTGCACTCGTTCAGCACGGGGATGAAGCTATACAAGAGCACTTTCCTTAAGATCTACGGCTATGAGCTTTCATATCCGGGATATGCAGAGAAGGCTCTGGCGTGGCTGGAAATGCTCGGCTGCAGTAAGGCCAGGGCATATTATTCCGGCGTAGTGGTGGAGTTTGAGCACCAGCATGAGAAGGAGCTGAAGAGCGCGGCGCACTGGTATAAAGATCAGTGCGAGAACGAATGGGAAAATATGAAAAGGAAGGCGGTGAGGGAGTCACGGAAACAGCGAGAAGTGGAACATCTGAAAGCGGACTTACAACAGAAGAGCGACAGAGAGCTATTGATCTTATTGCAGATGTTGAAGCAGAGCGGCGCATAAGCGAAAAGGCAGTCTATGACAAAGGAAAATTCCGGCCTATAAAGCATAAGCGTGAAAAAGTTTCTCTTGTGTGTATGTCCGATGTAGAAGAGGAAGAAATAACATGGCTATATCAGCCTTATGTGCCCAGGGGTAAGGTGACAATCTGCGCTGCATACCCAGGAACAGGGAAAACGTATCTTCTTTGCTATATGGCGGCCTGTGTATCCACTGGAAGGAGTTTTTTTAATCAAGTACCTTTTAATGCTGATCCTGGTCGAGCGATCTATCTGACGGCGGAGGACGGCATAGGAGACACGATAAAGAAACGTCTAAGGATCTGCGGGGCTAATATGGATAATATTGCTACAGTAATAGAGCAGAAAACACAGCTTGCCTTTGACAGCCCGGAGATTGAGGAGTTCATGCGGGATTACAAGCCGGATCTGATGATTTTCGACCCTTTCCAGGCATACATAGGCGAAGAGGTGGACATGAATGCACCGAATAAGACCCGAGACAAGCTGGGCCTTATATCGTCCCTGGCTGAAAAATATGATGTGGCTGTGGTACTGATCTGTCACTTTAACAAGAACGGCAAAGGTGACGCGATCACCCGAGTTCTGGGATCTACTGACATTATGGGGATCTGCCGAAGCTATATCGCACTCGGGCCAGTCCCTGGAGAGGACGACATGAAATTCATGTCACATGAGAAGTCAAGTCTTGCGAAGAGAGGGAAAACTATCCTTTTTGAAATAGATCCTGACAAGGGCGGCGTGGTGTATCTGGGAGAAAATAGTCTGACTATGGACGATTATACAGCCATCAGAAACAAGAAGAGGGCTAGAGATGCCCCTGCTCTGGAGGCTGCAAAGCAGTTTATTGTGAACAATATGCCGGAAGGACGTAGGCTAGCAAAGGAGCTTAAGACCTTGGCAGAGGCTAACAAGATTTCTGAAAAGTCATTAAGGAACGCTAGGGAAGAACTCGGAATAATTATAAGAAAAACGAAAGAGTTTCCACCGAGAAGTATATGGATCCTTCCAGGGCATGAAGAAGATCAGACAGAAGAAACGGAACCAGTACCAGTACAGGGAGAACTCCCTATAGACAAACTTCTAAATGGGGCAAGTACGGAAGAAAGCCCATAAAATCAATATTTTTACGTACTTGTCAAAATGGGCAAGTACGACAGTACGGTTGAACACGTACGTGCCCTAGTACCTGCGTAGTTGTTCACTTGGTCAAGTACGGAGAAGGCCAGTAAAATCAAGGGTTTCACGCAGTTGTGCCATAGTAGTTTGGTTACCTATAAGAGAATATGAAAGGAGAGACAGAGTAATGAAGAAAACTGATTTATTAAAGGGCCTGCAGCTTTTCGCAGGCGGTGAGGACGTGGCAATAGACAGCATTCTGGATCTGCTGGGAGATCATGGGGATATGACGGCAAACATGTCTGATGAAGCCGTGGCCATGCTGGTGATTGCCAGCCGGTTTGAGAATATCGCCCGGGTCCTGGAGGACATCAACGGCACTCTGATCAGCATGAGTGCAGATATCCACGCCCTGGGCGAGTGTGTCGGCTATGAGCCGCCGCGCCAGGGATATGCACAGAGCAACGGACGTCACTTCCTGCAGATCGGCGGGAGCGTAGACACTGGGGTATAAAAAAATAAGCCCCATAGAGAGCGGCAACTCCCCACGGGGCAATGTATCTTTCACGGCTGGGCGGCTGGGAAAGGATACAGATACATAATAACACGGATTTCAAAGAAAGGGTAGATAGATATGAAGAGAAATATGTGGAAGGTCGCAAAGGAGACAAGGATCCCGATGGCTTACGATCTGACTTATGGCGAGGCGATCCAGATCAAAGAAAAGTATGAAAGCGGTGAAACAAATGCCAAGTTTGACGCTATCATTACCGCTTTTCGGTATGGCTTTGCACTGGCGCAGCGGATGGAGGCTAATAAGAGAAAGAGAGGTGCAGCGTAATGGCTAAGGTAACAGAAAAAAAGATGGATCAGATCTATAATGAGTATCAAGAAAATGTTAACTGGCCAGCGTCAGAACAGACAAGAAGCTGCTACAGCGAGTTCTGCCGGGTTCTTGATGACTATGTGGCGGCTGCCTGCGAGGATGCTTTTAAGAATGGCTATAAATATGCAATGATGCAGAATGGAGGAGCGGTCCATGAATAAAGATAAGGGATATGATCTTTACAGCCTGTCTGTAGAGATCAGCGGCATAGCGGCCATAGTGACAGGGCTGGGAAATACTCTTGATAAGGATTGTGACCGGCTGAATGACGAATACTTCCGACTTGCGCTCAACGGGGTATCAGACCATCTTGAGCGGATCGCGAAAGATCTGGAAGAACTGTAAAGCCCCTGCCCTCCCTGGGGAGCTGCGCCAACAGCAGAACCGGGGCGGCGGGAAGAAGGGAGGTAGATCATGAGTATAAGGATCAGGGTGTCATACACCAACGAGGAGGAGCTTGCCGGAGTGATCCGGCTGCTCGCCCCTATGGTGAAGTCCTGGAAGGTGGCAAAGAGGCAGGAGGGTGCACACAAAAACGCATACATATGCCTGCGGACAGAACAAACAAAGAACGGCGAGAGGGTGCAGGATCCAGGGAAGTAGAGGGCCGGAAAAGGAACGCCAAAACGAACGTTACCGTTCGCAACGGCCCTATTGCACCGTTCGGATTGTGTGCGGCGTACAAGAGAATAAAAGAGCCTTGCCGGTATCCTGTGAGTGTGATATACTTGATTTAGAGCATATAGATCAAGTACCGCACCGGGGATACCTCCACGGTGTAAGCCTTAGAGGGCGTGGGAAATGACTTAATTCCAGAAATGGAAGAAAGCCGTTTCCTGCGCCCTCTTTTTATATGCTCACCTGTATTTATTTCCGTAGTGCGGCATCACGTTAAACTGCCAGACATCCGGCGGGGCAGTAGGTTTTTCTTAATTTCCCCTGCTGCCATGCCGGTATCACGCCTAACCTAAATTAGTCTACTGGACGTTAAACAGGAGGATGTTATGGAAGATAACACAAGGCAGGGAACCGTTACCGAAGAGCAGAAGACGGGACAGCAGCAGGGAGCCGATCATCAGCACGAGGATCCCCAGGAAGGGCATCAGAGGCAGCCGAGGACCTTCACAGAGGAAGAGGTCAACGACATTGTGAGAAAGCGCCTGAACCGGGAAAGAGAGAAGCTGACGAAGGCTTTCGAAGAAGGGACCAGAGAGAGCGACCTTGACGAAAGGGAACGCAAGATTTTAAAGCGAGAGCTAAGGGCCGACACGCTGGAGAAGCTGGCTGAAAACGGCATGCCCGCCGGCCTGGCTGATCTGGTGAACTATGACAGCGCGGAAGAGTGCGAGAAGAGCCTGGCAACTGTTTCTGCAGTGTTTAACCAGGCTGTGAATGAAGCCGTTAGAGGAAAAGCCAGACAGTCCACGCCCAGGGACGGCGGCGGCTATACCGGCCGGCCGGATCCACTTGCCGGAGCCTTTGGCCTTAAGAGGTGATAATAGAAAATGGCAATGGATTTAACAACAAAATATCAGCCCTATGTGGATGAGGTATTCACCACAGAGAGCAAGAAGTCCCTGCTGACCAACAATGATTTTAGTTGGACAGGGGCGCACACGATCAAGGTGTATAAAGTAACAACCGGCCAGATGAACGACTACGACCGGCCGGGCGAGAACATGGGTAAGGTGGTTGTGGATGAGGACTCTGAAACACAGACTGTCATGTTATCCAGGTATGGGGCTATTGAGTCCCTGGACGCAACTACAGAAGAAATGACCTTGAAAAAGGATCGTTCCTTTACCTTTGCGATCGACAAGCTGGACGCGGACGAGACACAGCAGCAGTTGTCTGGGGCGTCTGCTCTGGCCAGACAGCAGAGAGAGGTCGTGATCCCGGAGGTAGATGCTTATACCTATGGCGTAATGGCCACAGGAGCAGGAACCAAGCCCGCAGCGATTACGCTGACGGAGACCAACATCTATACCGAGATCATTAAGGCGAATACCGTGTTAGATGATGCGGAAGTCCCGGATGACGGAAACAGATCTATTGTGGTAACGCCTGCAGTCCTGGAACTGATGAAAAAGTGTGATGACATCACGCTGAACAGCGACATCGGGGCAGAGCTCCGGCTGAAGGGTGTAGTAGCCGATCTGGATGGCCTGCATGTGATCAAAATACCGAAGAAACGTCTCCCGGCTAACTTCGGATTTATGGTGGCCCATCCGTGTGCTACAGTGGCGCCGACCAAGCTGGAGGAGTACAAGCTGCATTCCAGTCCGCCGTTTATCAGCGGTGATCTGGTGGAGGGCCGTATTGTCTATGACGCTTTTGTCCTGGACAATAAGAAGATGGCGATCTACTACCAGGAGAACAAGGCAGCTACGGGCTAAGAGACAAGTACAATAATTTGATAAAAGCACCCTGGGCGGGTTCCTCTCCTTACCGCCTGGGGTGTTTTTGAAAGGCGGCGCATATGATGGACAATGAACAGCTTGTAGCCCGGATCCAGTCCGGGGAGAATGAAGCGGAGAACATGCTGCAGCTCTGGAAGCAGAACAAGGGCTTTATCGCAACGATCGCCCGGAAGTATTCTGCAGTGGTGGAGATGGAAGATCTGGAACAGGAGGGTTATATAGGTCTGTGTGAGGCTGTAAGGCGCTATGAGCCAGACAAAGGGACTCCGTTCATCAATTACGCAGCTTTCTGGATCCGGCAGGCTATGAGGCGGTATGTAGATAACTGCGGGGCCGTGGTGCGGCTTCCCTCCAATATGGTTGACTGGATCAGAGCGTATAAAAGGGCGGCGGGCCAGTACAAGCAGGCCTATGGAGAATGGCCCTCAGATGCGGCCATGTGCTGGCTTTTGGACATCAGCCATAAGAAGCTCCGGGAAATCCGGCAGGCGGCCAGGATGGGCGATATTGGGAGCCTGGACGCTCCTCTGGAAACGGAGGACGGAGATCTGACTGTGATGGATATGGTCTCTTCCGGGGAAGAGCTGGAAGAAGACGCCTGCAGGAGGCTGGACAGGGAGAGGCTGGAGAGTACGGTCTGGGACGTAGTGGATCAGCTCCCGGGAGATCAACCGGCTATACTACACATGGTCTATCAAAAAGGCATGACCCGGATCCAGGCTGGTGAAGCCCTGGGATATGGGAACGGGAAAGTTCACCTTGAAGAAAACAAGGCTCTGCGGACGCTTCGGAACACACGCAAGGGGCGAGAGCTGCGGGCTTATTATGAGGAGCATCTGGCGGTGGCGCCAGTTCGTCACAGGGGCCTGCAGACGTTCCTGACAACATGGGAGAGCGAGGTTGAAAGGGATGTGCTACGGAGAATATAGGAACCCAGATCGGGGAGCTGCCGGGGTTCCCGGTGATACTAGTAAAATGATACTAGTAAAAGCGTAGGTCAGTGATACTAGTAAAACACTAATAAAAAATAATGGCCGTATTGAAGAAATTGCAAGAAATCAGAAAATCGCGTAAAACTGCCATTTCTGACAATATGAGATAATGCAGTTATCTGTAAAATCTTAGGTGGTTTCATAATTTCTTAATAATTTTCGTGAATGGCTCTTAAAAATTTCCTGTTATTCTTGTATAGTAAACAAGGAAACAATGTGGGAGGTGGAGAAGATGGCGAAGATCTTAGTATGTGATGATGATAAGGAGATTGTGGAGGCGATTGATATTTATCTGTCCCAGGAAGGCTATGAGGTCTATAAAGCTTATGACGGGGAGGAGGCGATAAAGGCTTTGAAGTCGGGAGGTGTCGATCTTTTGGTGATCGATGTGATGATGCCCCGGCTTGACGGGATCCGCGCGACTTTGAAGATCCGGGAAAATATGAATATTCCGATTATTATTTTGTCGGCAAAGTCTGAGGATGCGGATAAGATCCTGGGATTAAATGTGGGAGCGGACGATTATGTGACAAAGCCTTTTAATCCGCTGGAGTTGGTGGCAAGGGTGAAGTCCCAGCTGCGTAGGTATACTCAGCTTGGCAGTACGGCCGCGGATACCGGAAGTGCGGTCTACACCACAGGTGGTCTTGCAATCAATGACGATCTGAAAGAGGTGACGGTAGACGGAGAACCGGTAAAGCTGACGCCCATCGAATATAACATATTGTTGTTCTTAGTAAAAAATCAGGGAAAAGTGTTCTCTATTGATCAGATTTATGAAAGGATCTGGAATGAGGATGCGATCGGAGTGGATAATACGGTTGCAGTGCATATCCGCCATATCCGGGAAAAAATCGAGATTAATCCGAAAGAGCCCAGGTATCTGAAGGTGGTCTGGGGCGTAGGATACAAGGTAGAGAAGCTTTAGAAAGGAGCAGATATGAGTCAGAAATGGTATCGGAAAAATGTTGTGAAGGCCATTGTCATTTTTGCAGAGCATGCGCTGCTTCTGGTAATGGTGGCTTGTGTGTTGTGGCTGATGTCTTATCCGGTGTTAAGGAGTGAGATCTTTCGGGGAACGCACGCTGAAAAATATGAGGATACCAGTGCGTTTGCGGAGCAGGTGCTGCACACAGGTATCGGGATCAGCAACGCGCTTGGCAGAAGAGATGTGTTTGAAACGGATGGAGTGTATGATCCGGATAAGATCATAGATGTGGTCAGATATAATCAGGGAAAGACTGCGGACGTGGAAGATCACGGAAGTCTCTCTTACCGTCTGGGAGATATGGTGGACTGGGGAAAGACCATCAATCAGGGGGCCGGAGAGACCGGGGAGGATGAGAATACTATCATCGTGTGCCGCAGGGCGGATGATACCTATCATTACTATTATTATAACGAATTCCGGGATTTGATCCTGAGCGGAGAGCTTTCCTTTATTACCGCAGGTGGAGAAGGAGAAATGAGTCAGGAGGACATTCTTCTGTCTTTGCGGGACCAGACGTTTTCTGCCGGAGGCGCGGAGTTTGCAGTACAGGGAATCCGTGACAAGGATGACCGGGTCCTGTATGTGGACTGTTGGAACTATGACGGATACTGGTGCAGCGAAGAGTACCAGACGGCAGAAGGAAAGACGATCCTGGAAGTTGCCAATGAGGATGAAACATGGAACGGGCGGTTAAGTCAGGCTTTTGATGAGGTAGAAACAGCAGTAATGGCCGTGAGCTGGGAGGTAGAGGATTATCAGAATGTTCTGGATGCTTATCAGGAAGGAGATACCAACCTTGCTTATTTCTATGTGGATCAGACGGCAAAGGAAATTTTTTCCAACCGGCAGGAATACCAGGA
Organism: uncultured Merdimonas sp.; assembly: GCF_963929015.1. Classification (NCBI taxonomy): domain Bacteria; kingdom Bacillati; phylum Bacillota; class Clostridia; order Lachnospirales; family Lachnospiraceae; genus Merdimonas; species uncultured Merdimonas sp. The sequence goes on along the minus strand of NZ_CAWVHE010000014.1, from coordinate 29,498 downwards.
GGGGAAGGATCTGGAGACGACTCTTGAAAAGATAAAAGAGAATGGCAAATATGTCATTGTTTATCCCAGGCTTGCTGATTTTGAAACCAATATGAAATCGGTTGATGCCGCGAACTGGCGGGACGCTCTGCAGGTGCAGGATGAGAGCTATGTGTTTGCTTTAAGTGTGGACACCAGCTACCCGGTACAGGATAGTTTTTACACGGAGAGCCGGATGTATGAACAACATGGCGGCACAGCAATCCGGGTCTTTGCAGCGGGTGTGGCTGCGGCCGTCTTATTTGCCATGGGGCTGATCTGGCTGACCCTCGCGGCGGGCCGGCGTCCGGAGGACGAGGAGCTGCATCTGAGCGGATTTGATCGCTGGAAAACAGAGCTGGCGGCAGTTCTTATCTTTGTCCTGTGGATCGTCCCGGTATTGTTGATTGGCGACATGGTTACGCTAACGGCGGGCGTGGTCTATGATGAATATGGAAATATAATCCATGCCAATGCATTTGAGAACAGCATATTTTCTTCGGCAGAAAATACAGTGGCGCTGACCTTGATCGTCTGGTATACCTGTGCGATGTTCCTTGCGGGGTACTTAAGTCTGGTACGCAGGATCAAAGCAAAGACGCTGTGGAAGGACAGTCTGCTGCGGAGCATTCTGCATTTTGTGAAAACCATATTCCAGCATCTCCCGGTGCTCTGGCAGATGCTCCTGGCTTTTGGCGTGCTCGTGCTGTTTCACTGGATCGCATTTTTCAGCTATGGAAGCTTTTTCTTCTTCGGGATCATGGTGCTGGCTGAGGCAGGAGCATTTGTATATCTGGTCCGGGATGGTATCGGAAAGCAGCGGATCAAAAAGGGGATCGAGAAGATTGCAGGAGGCCAGGTGGATTACAAGATCAACCGGGCCGGACTTTCCAGAGAACAGCAGGACATTGCCGATAAGATCAACTCCATCGGCGAAGGGCTTGACCGGGCGCTGGCGGAGAGCATCAAGAGCGAGCGACTGAAGACAGACCTGATCACCAATGTGTCTCATGATATTAAGACACCGCTGACCTCCATCATCAATTATGTGGAGCTTTTGAAGCAGGAAAATTTCCAGGATCCCAGGATCCGCAGATATATAGAGGTGCTGGAGCAAAAATCACAGCGGCTGAAGACACTGACCGAAGATGTCGTAGAGGCATCCAAGGTAAGTTCAGGAAATATTACTTTGGAATATATGGATCTGAACTTTGTCGAAATGATCCAGCAGACCAGCGGCGAATTTGAAGAAAAGTTCAAGGCCAGAAACCTTACAGAGGTACTGAATCTTCCAAATGAAGAAGTAGTGATCCGCGCCGACGGCCGCAGGATGTGGCGGGTGTTGGGGAATATTTACAACAACGCAGCCAAGTATGCGCTGGAAGGAACCAGGATCTACGCAGATCTGAAAGTAATAGACGGCCACGCCGTGTTCAGCCTGAAAAACATATCGCAGCAGCCACTGAACATATCAGCCGATGAACTGACCGAACGCTTCATCCGGGGCGATATCTCCAGAAGCACAGAAGGCAGCGGTCTGGGGCTGTCTATCGCCAAGACACTGACAGAAATGCAGGGCGGCAGCTTCGAGCTATATCTGGACGGAGATTTGTTCCGCGTAACCATCACGTTTTAATTTGGGACGTAGACCTTTTGCAAAGGTCTACGTCCCAAATTGCGTTTTGCCCTGTCACTTTTTGCATTTTACCCTGTACCCTATTGCGGTTATCGTCAAAAAACATTACAATATAGGGTACTATGGATGAATTAAGAATTTTATTACAGGAAAATCTAAATACAGAGTTTCTGTCGGCGGTGCTTAGTAATCCCCGGGAGAAGGAAGAGGTGCAGAAGGTGAAGGTGCGTCCGCTTCTGCACAAGGGGGAGCTTCTTTTTCAGCTGGAGTCTTTCAGGAACCGGCAGGCGTTTCATGAGAACCTGCCGCCTGTTAAGGCGGCGGATGCGCTGCTTGCTTATATGGAAAATATGAGGCAGATGCAGTTTGAGACGGTGCGGTATGTCTATACGGTGCTGGTGAGTAAAAAGGGAAAGGTCACGATTAAGCGCAAGGCGCAAAAGCCAGACTCTGACGAAGCGCCCAGGACGGCGGATCTTTCGCACAACCGGCGCAAGCGTTATATCCTGGAAGAAGGCCGTCCGGTGCCGTTCCTGAAGGATCTTGGCGTGATGACCGGCGAAGGGAAAATCGTGCAGGCAAAATATGATAAATTCCGTCAGATTAACCGATTCCTGGAGTTTGTCGAAGATATCCTTCCGCGGCTTAATAAGGACAGGGAGCTTACGATCCTGGACTTTGGCTGCGGAAAATCCTACCTGACGTTTGCTGTGTATTACTATCTCCATGAGCTGAAGGGGTACCGCGTCCGGATCATCGGTCTGGATCTGAAGGAGGATGTGATCGCCCGGTGCAGGGAACTGGCGGAGAAGTATGGCTATGAGAAGCTTACGTTTCTTAAGGGAGATATCGCGGATTACACCGGCGTGGACCGGGTGGACATGGTGATCACCCTGCATGCCTGTGATACGGCCACCGACTATGCTCTGGCAAAGGCAGTGGCATGGAAGGCGGAAATCATCCTGTCGGTTCCCTGTTGTCAGCATGAGCTGAACGGACAGATCGCAAACGAGGTGCTAAGACCGGTATTAAAATATGGCCTGGTCAAAGAGCGGATGGCTGCGCTGATCACCGATGCCCTTCGGGGAAACTATCTGGAGCGGGAGGCTATGACGTCCAGCTCCTGGAATTTATTGATATGGAGCATACACCTAAAAATATACTTATCCGGGCAGTGCGGAATGGAAAACAGGGGGAGAATCAGGATTCCATTAGAAAATGCGAAGAATTTCTGCAGGTTTCACCTACGCTGGGCCGGCTTCTGGATCACAAAGGGGAATAATAAATGAAGTGGAAAAAACGACTGATACACGCAGGGATACTGGCCGCTGTTTTTGTGGCGGCCGTGGCAGTGTTTGCGTATTTTACCAATAGAGGAAACGATAGTATGACAGCGGATATGGGGGCGGCCAGGTTCCCACAGATATCCTTTGCCTATCAGGGCTACAGTCTGAACACCCTGCCGGGTTACGCAAAGCAAATGGACATCCCCTCCATGCGGGACACTATTACGCCGGTCGAGAACGGCAGGTTGGACGTGTCTGTCCAGTCTCACGGGAATAAGATCAGGCAACTTTCCTGGACGATTTATACGCCGGACGGGGAGACCCGGCTGGGGAAAGGAAAAGAAAAAAATCCGGCGGAAACCGTTTCTCTGGAGATTTCGCCAAAAGAACTGGAAGGCAGGGAGAACGTGCTGGAGATCGTGCTCTCGACGGAAGAAGAGGATGCGATCTACTACTATACCCGTATAACGGACGCTGCGGGGAAAAATGTTCTGGAAAATCTCAATTATATCAAGAGTTTTCACGACGGGGCGCTTGCCAAAGACAGTGAGTCCGGCGTAGAAGCGGCCCTGGAGCCGGAGGAAGAGGGGGGAAGCTCCTCATTTTGGCGCGTCACTATTCATTCGGATTATGAGCACGTTTCCTGGGGGAATCTTAATCCCCAGGTGGAGAAGGGCGAGCGGTGGATGATCAAAGAGATCAACGATGTGTCCATTTCAGCAGAGATCCAGTTCCTGGTAAGATGTGCAGGTGATGAGAATGAGACCGATCTGTACCAGACCAGAGAATATTTTCGCGTCAGACATGCGGCGGATGCGGGAACCACTTATCTTCTGGATTATGACCGGACTATGGAACAGTTCTTTGATCCGACCCGGCATGTGTTAAGTGAAAACGGCATCCTGCTCGGGGTGACGGATCCGGATGTTTCCTATCTGGTAAATGGCGACGGCTCCATTGTGTCTTTCGTGACGGCAGACGAGCTGTGGAATTATAATAAAAATACCGACGAGGCATCTCTGGTGTTCAGTTTTATGAGCACGGAGAATACAGATGAGAGAAATCTGGTACGCCAGCATAAGATCAGGCTGCTGGAAATGGACGATGACGGGAATACGACCTTTGCGGTCTACGGCTATATGAACCGGGGAGAGCATGAAGGAAAGGTGGGCGCCGCGGTCTATACCTATGATATCGCACAGAACTCTGTGGAAGAAAAGGTGTTTGTCTCCATTGACCAGTCCGGCGGACACGCCTTAAATGAGCTGGGGAAGGTAATGTATTACAGCGCTTCCCGTGAGATCCTTTATACAATGGTAGGCGGAGAGCTGTATGAATATACGCTGGAGAAAGGCCTTAGCCGGACTGTGACAGAGGGACTGAAAGAAGGGCAGTATGCCGTATCGGCAGACGGCAGTATGGTGGGATATCAGACAGGCGGAGACCTGGATGCGGCAGATACCATGAAAGTGATGAATCTGAAAACCGGCAAAGAGTGGGGAACCTCCTGTGCAGAAGGAGAATGTATCCGGCCGCTCGGGTTTATTAACCAGGATGCAGTCTGCGGCGTGGCCCGTATAAGCGACGCCGGCAGAACCGTGGCGGGAGAGACCGTGCTTCCCTTCTATAAAATTGAGATCCGGGGCGCCAACGGGAAGGTCAAAGAAACCTATCAGGCGGACGGGATGTATGTGCTGGACGTACAGATCAGTGATAATATGATCACTCTGGAGCGGGCGGTGAAGGATGGAGCAGTATTTACCGGCACAGCGCCGGATTATATTACCAATAATGCCGCGCGCACGGAAAGCAACATTTCTCTGGAATCTTACAGTACAGAGTTAAAAGGAACGCAGATGCGCCTGACCTATGAGGACGGCATTTCTGACAAAGAGCCAAAGGTGCTTAAGCCCAAGCAGGTGCTGTTTGAAAATACACAGGAATTGTCTTTTGACACAGAGGAGCGAAAAGATCGTTATGATGTGTTTGGATATGGGGAACTGGTGAAAAGTTATGAGAATGCAGGGGAAGCCATCCGTCATGCCGATGAGATCAGCGGCGTGGTGGTGTCCGCGTCCCAGGACTATATCTGGGAGCGGGGCAACCGGAATCTGCAGTACAACATCACAGGAAAAGATGCCCTGATCGAAGAGATCCGAAGTCGTCTGACGGCTGGAGAAGCACCGGTGACAGTGATGAAAGAAGTGAATAGCGAGTGCCTGGATCTTACCGGCTGCACGACAGAGCAGATCCTGTATGTGATCAATACCGGCCGGCCGGTCATTGCCATGCTTGATCCCGAACAAGCGGTAATCCTGGTGGGTTACACCGAAAGCAGCGTGATCTATGTCCATCCGGACAGCGGCGAGCGCAGCAGCGCAAGCTATGGAGAAATGGATCAGATGACGGCGGGAAGCGGCAATACCTATATTGGATAGCATTTCCGGATACGCTGCAGAAAACAGAAAAAAGAGAAGAAAAAAGAGCGGAGCTCCTGTGACAAGAAGATCACAGAGCATCCGCTCTTTTAGCGTCTTTTCGACATTTTTGATTTCGTAAAAATTATTTTCTGCCCGCAGGAACGAACAGCCGTCCCCGATATCTCTTCAGAGCAGTGTACAGCAGGAAGCCCAGTACGCCGCAGGAAACCACTTCGCCGATCCCCACGGTCAGCATCATAAACGGAATGGGCAGCGCGACGCCATAGGCGTACCGCAGCACAAACGGCACAATCACGATGTTGGAAATAACCGGTGGCAGCGCCAGCAGCGGAAAAGCCTGATTTTTTAATTTGCAGGTGAAAAAAGCGCCGATCAGAGTGGCCAGACTTCCGCAGATGATGTCCGGAAGGATGGCTCCGCCCAGGGTATTGCCGATCAGACAGCCGACAAACAGTCCAGGGATCGCGGCCGGAGTAAAGGCCGGCAGGATCGTGAGAGCTTCAGCGATGCGAACCTGTACCTCGCCGAAAGAGAAGGGTGCAAAGACATAAGTAAGCACCACGTAGATGGCAGCGATCATAGCTGCCTGGGTCAGAAACGTAACATTCTGCTTTTTCATTTTTTTGTCTCCTTTAGTTTTGTTTTACGAGTGGAAGGTCTCGAACACTCGGCACATTTTACGGCGGTGACCGCCGGCAGACCTTGAAAGACCTTGGTTTAGACGGGTCTGCGATGAAAGTTAGTATAGCATGGCGGCAGCAGGAAATCAAGAAAAAGGTGGCTGGCATTGCTGACATTCGTATTTACGTTTATCAGATAATGTAATAAGCATAGAAAAACCACCCTTTAAACTTTGGCGAGTTGGGGTGGTAATTCTATTATCATTCAACGAGGCCAACCACTTTGTGGCGGTTGTTCTTTTTGTGTCTTTAATATAGCATATCTGGTTGAAGAGTGAAAGGGCGGTTCGGGTTTCCGGGGCGGGGATTTTGCGTTTACCCGCCCTGTGTTTTTTGGCTCTCCCGATGGCCAAGCTTTAAAAATCACGAACAATGTGTTATAATGGGCGAAAAGTATTTTGAGAAATAGCAGAGTAAAGGAGCAATAGGATACCATGAATTTGACACAGATCAGAGATTTATTTAAGAACAGGGAAGCTTACCTGGATCAGAAGGTCACAGTAGGCGGCTGGATCCGCAGTATTCGCGACTCCAAAACCTTTGGTTTTATCGTACTGAATGACGGCACTTTTTTTGAACCGCTGCAGGTGGTTTATCATGATAAGATGGACAATTTTGCCCAGGTTTGCAAATTAAATGTAGGGACAGCGGTAATCGTGACCGGTACACTGGTGGCGACTCCGCAGGCCAAGCAGCCGTTTGAGATCCAGGCGGACAGCGTGGAGGTGGAGGGAGCCTCTTCTCCGGATTATCCGCTGCAGAAGAAGCGTCACAGCTTTGAGTATCTGCGGACGATCTCTCATCTGCGTCCAAGGACCAATACTTTCCAGGCGGTATTCCGCGTGCGGTCTTTGACAGCTTATGCGCTGCACAAGTTTTTCCAGGAGCGGGGATTTGTCTATGTGCATACACCGCTGATCACAGGTAGCGACTGTGAGGGCGCGGGGGAAATGTTCCGTGTAACCACGCTGGATATGGAAAATGTTCCGAAGACTGAGGAAGGCCATGTGGATTACAGCAAGGACTTTTTCGGAAAAGAAACCAGTCTGACGGTCAGCGGTCAGTTAAATGCGGAAGCCTACGCGCAGGCGTTCCGCAATGTCTATACCTTCGGGCCGACCTTCCGGGCGGAAAATTCCAACACGACCCGGCATGCGGCCGAGTTCTGGATGCTGGAGCCGGAGATGGCCTTCGCGGATCTGGAGGATGATATGATGCTGGCGGAGGCAATGCTGAAGTATGTGATCAATTATGTGCTGGAGCATGCGCCGGAAGAGATGAACTTCTTTAACTCTTTTGTAGATAAGGGTCTGCTGGACCGTCTCCACAATGTTGTTTCTTCTGAATTTGCGAAGATTACCTACACAGAGGCGATCGAACTTCTGGAAAAGGAGAACGACCGGTTTGAGTATCAGGTTTCCTGGGGAACAGATCTGCAGACAGAGCATGAGCGCTATCTGACAGAAGAGGTGTTCAAGCGGCCTGTATTTGTAACAGATTATCCGAAAGAAATTAAAGCGTTTTATATGAAACAAAATGATGACGGAAAAACAGTGGCAGCAGTGGACTGCCTGGTTCCGGGTATCGGTGAGATCATCGGCGGAAGCCAAAGAGAGGATGATTACGAGAAGCTTCTTGCCCGTATGAAAGAGCTTGGCATGAAAGAAGAGGAGTACGGCTTCTATCTGGATCTTCGCAAGTACGGCTCCACCAGACACGCGGGATTCGGGCTGGGATTTGAGCGCTGCATCATGTATCTGACCGGTATGAGCAATATCCGGGATGTAATACCCTTCCCGCGTACCGTGAACAACTGCGAGCTGTAGGCGTTTGGGATCTTTTGCGACGGTCCGCATTGCGGCGGCCAGAGAGGACTCGGTGAGGGAGACAGCCGAAGTGTGGAAAAGAGCAGGGATGAGAGACAGATACGGGGGAGAAATAAGGAGGTTTCCATGAGCATGAATATTTTGGTGGTGGATGATGAAAAGGAAATTGCAGATGTGATTGAACTGTATCTGCAAAGCGACCAGTACAGCGTTGTGAAGTGCTATACCGGCCAGGAGGCGCTGGAGTGCATCGGCAGCCGCAGGATTGATCTGGCGATCCTGGACATCATGCTTCCGGATATCGATGGATTTCAGATCCTGAAGCAGATCCGGGAAAAGTATAAGTTTCCGGTGATCATGCTGACGGCAAAGACCGAGTACATGGATAAAATCACCGGGCTTACCCTGGGGGCGGATGATTATATTCCCAAGCCATTTAATCCGCTGGAGCTGGTTGCCAGAGTCAAAGCGCAGCTGCGCCGCTACACCCAGTACAACGACGGAGGAAAGGAAGAGGGAGAGATCATCGATTTCGGCGGCATGTTCTTAAATAAGACTTCACATGAATGTGTCTACAATGAAGTGCCGCTGACCCTGACCCCGATTGAATTTGATATTCTCTGGCTTCTGTGCGAGAACCGGGGAAGGGTGCTTAGCTCCGAGGAGCTGTTTGAGAAAGTGTGGAACGAAAAATATTATAAAAACAGCAACAATACGGTGATGGTGCACATCCGGCATCTGCGGGAAAAGATGAGCGCACCCACCGGAAAATCGGACTTTATCAAGACCGTTTGGGGAGTGGGTTATAAAGTTGAAGAATAATTATCGCAAACTGAAGTTCAGCGTACTTTTGCAGACGCTTCTGATCACGGCGTTTACCGTGCTTGTGGGAGGCTTTTTGCTGAACTATGTGATCGACGGGATTTATAATGACAGCTTTGCCAATATATTTGTGGAGATCCTGATGAATTTTCATGTGGACGAGCAGACCGCCATTGACTGGTACTGGAAGCTGATCGGCGACAATAAAACTTTCTATATGATCGTCGGCTTTCTGCTTCTTTTTGGCGTGTTCTTTTATATTGCGCTGTCCAGAATGACCAGATATGTAGACCAGATCGGGGACGGTATCGAGAATATCGTCTCCGATTCTAATGAGCCGATCCATCTGATCACGGAGCTGAAGCCGATCGAGATCCGGTTAAACGAGATCAAGGCTACGATCCGGCGCCAGGAACTTCTGGCTGCAGAAGGAGAAAAGAAGAAAAATGATCTGGTTATTTTTCTTGCCCATGACCTGAAAACGCCGCTGACATCCATCGTGGCATATCTGACGATGCTGGAAAGCCACCCGGAGATGTCCGGGGAGGAGAGGGCAAAATATACCCATATTGCCCTGGACAAATCTATCCGTCTGGGAGAGCTGATCAATGAATTTTTTGATATTACCAGATATAACCTGCAGCAGATCGAGCTGGAGCCGATTGAGATCAATCTGTCTTTCATGCTGGAGCAGCTGGCGGACGAGCTTTACGGGGTGCTCCAGGAAAAGCATTTAAGTTGTCAGGTAGAGGTGGAGGAAAATCTGGTGGTCTATGGAGATCCGGACAAGCTGGCCAGGGTATTTGACAATATCCTCCGCAACGCGATTGCTTATTGTTATGAAGGCACCAGCATCCAGATCGAGGCGGCGGAAACCGGGGATCATGTGGAGATCATCTTTACCAATGAGGGGGATCGTATTCCCGGGGATATGCTGCAGACGATCTTTGAAAAATTTTATCGGGTGGACGGCGCCCGATCCAGCGGAACCGGCGGCGCGGGGCTTGGACTTGCGATCGCAAAAGAGATCGTAGAGCTTCACGGAGGCAGGATCCTGGCAAAAAGCGACGATCTGAAGACCCGGTTTATCGTAACTTTGCCAAGAAAGACCCGGGAGGAAGAAGAGGTGACAGATGAAGTTCATACACATCGCAGACGTACATTTGGGGGCAGATCCGGACGCAGGAAGCGCCCGCAGACAAAAGAGAAATAGAGAGCTGTGGGATACGTTCGAGAAGGTGATCGGGATCTGCAGGCGGGAGAAGACGGACCTGCTTCTGATCGCGGGAGATCTTTTTCACAGGCAGCCGCTTCTTAGAGAATTAAAAGAGGTAAACGCCATGTTTGCCTCGCTGGATGCCACAAGGGTGGTTCTGATCGCCGGTAATCACGACTACATTCGCCGGGATTCTTATTACCGGACTTTTTCCTGGAGCGGGAACGTTGCTTTTCTGGGAGAGGAACAGTTAAGTAAAGTGGAATATCCGGAATTATCCCTGGCTGTATACGGCCTTAGTTATCACAGCAGAGAGATCCGGGAGGCGCTCTATGAGGAGACGGAGCCCTCGGATCGTCAGAGATACCGGATCCTGCTGGCTCACGGCGGCGATGAGGAGCATATTCCCATTCATAAGAAGGAACTGCTGTCCATGGGTTATGATTATATCGCCCTTGGACATATCCACAAGCCGGGCGCACCGGACGCCCGGATGATTTATGCAGGCGCCCTGGAGCCCATTGACAGCGGCGATACCGGACCACACGGATATGTGGAGGGGGAACTTTCAGAAAACGGACTTAAGACCCGGTTTGTGCCTGCAGCCACAAGAGAATACCGGAAGCTTCAGATTCCGGTGACAGAGGAAACTACCGGGTATGCGCTCTCGGAAAAGATCCGCTCAGCCATAGAGGCGGAGGGCGTAGAAGATATCTACCGGATCCGGGTGACCGGGCAAAGGGATCCAGACATCCGTTTTGATCTCCGTGCCATGGATCCTTTTGGAAATATTGTGGAGCTGACAGACGAGACCCGGCCGGCTTATGATTTTGAGCGGCTGATGGCGCAGAATAAAGGGAATTTTCTGGGAGATTATATCCGGAGTTTTCAGGGGGCAAAAAAAGACAGTCTGGAATATCAGGCGCTGTGCGATGGTGTGCAGGCGCTTCTGGAAACCGGGAATCAATAAGGCGAAGATGGAAAGAGGACAGGTATGAAGATCCTGGAAGTATTGCTTGTGCATTTTGGAAAATTTCAGAATAAGAGGATCCGGCTGGAGGACGGGATCAACATTATCTACGGGGAAAATGAATCCGGCAAATCTACGATCCACACCTTTATCCGGGGCATGCTTTTTGGCATGGAGCGGAAACGGGGAAGAGGCTCTGCTTATGACGCCTACAGCATCTATGAACCCTGGGACGGCCCGGGACAGTATGCGGGTGTCTTAAGATTTGAAAGCGGGGGAAAAACGTTTCGTATCGAACGAAGCTTTGATAAGGCGAATAAGAAGGCAGGGCTGGTCTGCGAGGACGACGGCGAAAAACTGAGCCTGGAAGACGGGGATCTGGACGCTTTGCTGGACGGGCTGACTGCCGCGGGGTATGAGAATACCATTTCTCTTGGACAGATGAAGGCGCGTCCGGATCAGTCGCTGGGAGAGGCGCTTAAGGAGTACGCCACCAGCTGTTATGCGGCAGAGGATGGAAGTTTAAAGCCGGAACAGGCCATTCGTTTTTTGCTGGAGCAAAAAAAAGAAGTAGAAAAGGAAATCCGAACGGAGCTTGGCAGGCGGCAGCAGGAGCGGGAGGCAGTGGAACAGGAAGCCTCTTACGTCTGGCGGGAGCTCCACCGGTTCCTGGAAGAAGAAGAAGAGATCCGGGATCGTCTGCGGGACGAAGAACTTAGGGAAGAGAAAAGAGAGGAAGAGCACCGGCGGCTGGTAGACGAACTGCGTCCGCCCAGATGGCGGATCCATCCGCTGGAGATCCTGGTACTGTTGGCGGTGATGGTGGCGGCATTTTTCCTTCTTCCGGGTCCGATCAACTACCTGGTAGTCATTGTGATCTTCTTTGCCAGCAGCGTCTATGTGTGGAACCGCATAAAGGTTGGAAAAGGGAAGAAGGATCCTTCCACAGAACTGATCGAAGAGCTTCTGCCGGAGGAAGAGCGGGTATCCGGGGAAAAGCTTTCCTGGGAGCTGGAACGGGTGCTGCGGGAGAAAAAAGAGAAAGAGATCCAGTATGAAAATCTAAAGGAGCAGCTGGCGGAGATGAGTGTGGCAGGGGCATCTGATCAGGCTCTGGAGAAGAGGAGCCGGGCATTAAGTCTGGCGGTTGACCGGATGAATGAATTGTCGGAAGACTTTCGCGACCGGCTGTCCCGGCAGCTCAACGAAGAGGCCTCGGCTATTATCTGCAGCATTACCGGCGGGATCTATCAGAAGATGCGGGTGGAAGAGGGGCTTCGCATGGTGCTCGTAAAGGATGGAAAACGGATCGCAACGGAACAGGTAAGCTGCGGCACAGCAGAGCAGATCTGTTTTGCGCTTAGGATGGCTGCGGCAAAGATCCTGCAGGAGGAGGCACAGCCTGTGATCCTGGATGATGCGTTTGGCAATTACGATGATCAAAGATTAAAAGCCACTCTTCGGTGGCTGTTTGAGGAGAAAAGGCAGGTGCTGATCTTTACCTGTCAAAAGAGGGAGATCAGAGCGCTGCAGGAGATGGGGATTCCCTGCAATGTGATAGAAATTTGACGGGACACGATAACCGCATAAGAAAAAAGACAGGCCAACCGTCTGACGGGCAGCTTTGCAGCTGCGCCAGGCAGTTGGCCTGTCTTTTAGATTTCCTCGCCCCGGTTGTAGCTTGCAACAGCTTCCTGGATCCGTTCGCTGGGAGTCAGAATACTGCTGATGGATCCGTCGTGGTTCAGGGTATCGATCATCAGAGCGATGTATTTGCTCATATCGCAGTTGATATAGTAGGGTCTGGAAAGCAGCTCCGGCGTCTGGTAGATCAGGTTCGTGGTCAGGATCGCGTCGATGATGCCTTCCTCGTAGGCTTTGTCAAACTTTTCCATGCCGTTGGTAAAGAGGCCGAAGGTGGCTGCGGCAAAGATCCGTTTTGCCTTGCGGCGTTTCAGCTGGCGGGCGACATCCAGGATGCTGTCTCCGGAGGAGATCATGTCGTCCAGGATGATCACATCTTTTCCTTCCACCGAAGAGCCCAGGAATTCATGAGCTACGATGGGATTGCGTCCGTCCACGACCCGGGTGTAATCCCGGCGTTTATAGAACATACCCATATCCAGATTCAGTACATTGGCAAGATAAACGGCCCGTTCAGTGGCGCCCTCATCCGGGCTGATGGCCATCATGTGCTGGCTGTCGATCTTCAGATCGTCAAACCGGCGAAGGAGTCCCTTTACAAACTGATAGGTGGGACGTACAGTTTCAAATCCATTCAGAGGAATGGCATTTTGTACCCGTGGATCATGGGCGTCAAAGGTTATGATATTGTCTACGCCCATGCGGACCAGCTCCTGCAGGGCAAGGGCGCAGTCCAGAGATTCCCGGCTGGTACGACGGTGCTGCCGGCTCTCATAAAGGAAAGGCATGATCACATTGATCCGCCGGCCCTTTCCGCCGACTGCGGCGATCACGCGCTTTAAATTCTGATAATGGTCGTCCGGGGACATGTGGTTGATGTGCCCGGTCAGAGAATAAGTCAGGCTGTAATTGCAGACATCTACCATAATGTAGATGTCCATGCCCCTTACAGACTCTTTGATGATCCCCTTGGCTTCCCCAGAGCCAAAGCGGGGGACATTGGCGTTCACAAGGTAAGTGTCTCTTTCATATCCGCTGAAAGCCACGTCATTTTTGTGGATATGTCCGTCCTCTCTTCTCCATTTTACGAGATAGTCGTTGACCTTCTGGCCCATCTCTTCGCAGCCTTCCAGCGCGATGAGTCCCAGAGCTCCGATGGGTATATTGTCCAGATTTCGATCAGTGCGTCGCAGCATCCTTAGTACCTCCCAGATTTAATAATTTTTTTTGGATCCGTATATCATCCCCCGTCAGACGCAGCAGGATATAATTGCTGCTGATGCGGGAAAAGGTCCGTTCAGAATAGATTTCCTGAATATCCTCCAGCGCGAGATTGGTGGATATAATGGTTGATTTCTTTCTTAATATGCGTTCGTTCAGGCAGACAAACAGCTGGGACACGGTAAAAGAGTTGGAAAGCTCCGTGCCCAGATCGTCGATGATGAGAAGATCACAGTTGTAAATGTGATCCAGAGTTTCTTCGTCTTCTTCTGACCGCCGGCCAAACACACACTTTGCAAATATATCAAATAATCCGGCAGCTGTAAAGTAGATGACCGAAAAACCTGCGTTCATCACTTCTCTGGCAATGCAGTGGGAGAGGAAGGTCTTTCCCACGCCGGTGTCTCCGTAGAGCAGAAGATTCTCAAAGCGTTCAGAGAAATGATCTGCAAATGCCCGGCAGGTCTTTAACGCCGTCTGCATCGCTTCCTTTGCAGATCGGCCGGTAACCGGATCTATGTGGTTTGCGGAATAATAGTCTGTGGAAAAAGTAGAAAAATTCTCCTGCTCCAGGATCTCCTGCAGATTGGACTGAAGATAGAGAAGATCCGTTACTGCTTTCCGGAAACAGTGGCATTTTTCCGTGCCGATGTAACCGGTGTCCCGGCAGTCGGGGCAGGTGTAGGAGCGCTCCAGGTAATCTGCGGGGAAACCAGCGTCTGTAAGAAGGCGTTGCTTTTTTGCGGTAAGGCGGGCAAGCTCCTGTTTCAGAGACGCAAGGGCGTCGAGGTCTCCTTCCAGGAGACGTCTGGCCTTGTCCATGCCAAGAGAAGAAATAGACTGGTCCACTTCTTTAAGGGAAGGGATCCTTGCATAAGCCTCCCGATAATGTTCCCGGAGCCGGTGCTCGTTGTCGATCTGCCGTTGTTCATAAATACGCATGATTTGGTCGTACTGCGAATTGGTTAATGACATACCAGAAAGGGTCTCCTTTTCTGCATTTATTGCTGGATCAGTTTGCGTTCCAGGTCGTCCATGTTGTAGGAACGGCCTTCAAAGTTGTTGAATTTATTGATCTTATTGGGTTTGGCCGGTTTTTTCTCCCGGGAAACCATACGTTTTTCCTTTTCTTTCTGAAAATCAGCGTCCACTGTGCGGATGTCCGACAGCTGCCGGACATTTTTGGACTGCCAGTTTTTCAGGATGGAATCAGTGTATTCAAAATTAGGCTGATGGATGGCGCTCATGGTACGCCCGCAGGCTTCCAGGATGACCTCCAGGGAAAAGCCGTACTCTTCCTGCCATCTGCGTATGTAGGCAATCTCGGAAGGCGCGGGAGAGCGGCCTCCGATGCCGTAAGCTTTCAGCACCGAGTAAAAATTCTTGTGGTACTGCATGGTATTGGCTTTGGCCTCTTCCACGGTGCGGATATTCTGGGAATCCCAGGACAGAGCCACAGCCCGGATGTAGTGCATGCTCTTGTGGTTGTTTTCTACACAGTACTCGATCAGATATTCGATCAGATCCGCGGACATGCCCAGCACATCAAAGAAATAGACAATGGTGTCGATATCTGAGGCGGACAGGGTCTTGCCCAGATACTGTTCGGCCACAAAGAGGAGTTCTTTAAATTCCTTATCGCTTCTGGAAGGCGCAGCAACAGCCGGAGCAGAAGCCTCGCGTGCCGGGACGGCGGAAGATCCGCAGGAAGTCTGCGTAGATGCCTCGCCGGCCTCGCTGTATTCGGTGTAGTCCAGGATCCCCTGCTTTTTCCAGTACCGCAGGGCCCGGCGCACATCTTTTTCTGTACATTCCAGCACATCGGCCATCTCCGGGATGGACAGCACGCCGGAGGAGTCTCCCAGATGGCGCAGGACCAGAAGGTATACCTTTACATATTCTCCGTTGGCCTGGGGCATATACCGGTCAATAAAATCATTTTCCAGCACAGTGATATTATCCTGCGCGCAATTTCTAAGAGTTAACTTCGTCATAGTGCTTTCTGCCGCTCCTTCTAAATCTTGTGCTGTTTATTATAGCATCGGCTGTCCGGAGGATAAAGAAATTTCTGACGCAAAAATCAACTTTTTTGTGGATAAAATCCTGTGGAAAATGTGGATAACTAGTCCTTTAACAGCGCTTCCCCAATGTTTACAACGTCTCCCGCTCCCATAGTTATCAACAGGTCCCCTTTTTGACAGTGTTCCTGACAGAAATTCTCAATTTCTTCAAAGGAAGGGAAGTAGCAGGCGTCGCGGCCTTCTTCCTGCAGAGCCCTGGCGATGTCCTGTGAAGAGATGCCCAGGGTATCGGTCTCCCGGGCCGCATAGATATCTGCCAGGATCACATGGTCCGCCAGAGTAAGGGCAGACACAAAATCCGGAAAGAGGGCTTTGGTCCGGGTGTAGGTGTGGGGCTGGAAGATGCACCAGAGCTTCCTGTGGGGATAGTGAGCGGCTGCCGTAAGGGCCGCCCGGATCTCCGTGGGATGATGGGCGTAGTCGTCGATAACGGTGACGCCGTTAAATTCCCCTTTGTATTCAAAACGCCGGTTGGTGCCGGTAAATTCTTTTAATCCCTTTTTCATAACATCCACAGGTACACCCAGGATATCGCAGGCAGCGATGGCGGCCAGAGCATTGGATACATTGTGGTCTCCGTTGACCGCAAGGTGGATCCGGTCCGCAAAGGCGCCGGAGCGCATCAGGTCAAAAGAGGCGTCTCCCAGCTCGTCGTGGGTGATGTTGGCGGCGCTGTAGTCCAAAGAATCGTCCATGCCGTAGCGAACGACTCTGCAGCGCAGTCCCCGGGTGAAGGAGTCCAGATCCGGAATCTCGCTATTTACGATCAGCGTACCGTCCTCCGGCAGAAGTTCGGCAAACTTCCGGAAGGAACGGCGGATGTCGTCTAAATCTTTAAAGAAATCCAGATGATCTGCGTCAATGTTCAAAATGATGCCGATTTTCGGGAAAAAGTGAAGAAAACTGTTGGTATACTCACAGGCCTCCGTTACAAACAGGCCGGAATCTCCCACCCGGATATTGCCGCCGATAGTTTTTAAGATGCCGCCCACAGAGATGGTGGGATCCATGTTCCCGGAAAGCAGGATGTGGGAGAGCATGGAGGTTGTAGTTGTCTTTCCGTGGGTGCCGGCCACGGCGATGGGCGTCTCGTAATTTTTCATCAGCTGCCCGAGAAGCTCGGCCCGGCTTAACATGGGCAGTTCTTTTGCTGCAGCCGCCTGATATTCTTCGTTGTCTTCATGGATGGCGGCGGTGTAGACTACCACGTCGATGCCGGGGATGATGTTGGAGGCCTTCTGTCCGTAGAAGACCGTTGCGCCCAGGCTTTCCAGCCGGTCGGTAAGGGGCGACTCTTTGCTGTCGGAGCCGGATACGGTAAATCCTTCTTTTAAAAGGATCTCAGCCAGTCCGCTCATGCTGATGCCGCCGATGCCGATGAAATGTATGTGTACAGGTTTACTGAAATTAATCTGATACATATGCGCTCATACCTTTCCGAATTCAAAGTCATAAATGATAAATTCTTTCCATATTATTATATACAGATATGGGGAAAAAACCAAGCTGTAAGTTTTTGTGATATTTCCATAAAAAGTAAACAAAAATTGGAATTAATTTGTAAATTTTGTTCACGAATATATATTTGTATGATATAATGTATAATAATTTACTTATAAAGGGGTGATGACATGCGAAAGAAAGAGATGATTGCAATGCTGCTTGCGGGAGGACAGGGCAGCAGACTTGGAGTCCTCACGGCAAAAGTTGCAAAACCGGCGGTGGCCTTTGGCGGAAAATACCGCATCATAGATTTCCCTTTGAGCAATTGTATCAACTCCGGGATCGACACGGTGGGCGTTCTGACACAGTATCAGCCGCTGCGTCTGAATACGCATATCGGCATAGGGATCTCCTGGGATCTGGACCGCAATTTCGGCGGGGTTACGATCCTGCCGCCTTATGAAAAGAGCAGCAACAGCGAGTGGTATACCGGAACTGCCAATGCAATCTATCAGAATCTGGATTATATTGAGACCTATCATCCGGATTATGTGCTGATCCTGTCGGGAGATCATATCTACAAGATGGATTATGAGATTATGCTGGATTATCACAAAGAGCATAAGGCTGACGTCACGATCGCGGCCATGCCTGTGCCGATAGAAGAAGCCAGTCGATTTGGAGTTGTGGTGGCGGGAGAAGACGGACAGATTTCTGAATTTCAGGAAAAGCCGCCAGAGCCAAAAAGCAACCTGGCCTCTATGGGGATCTACATATTCAGCTGGCCGGTATTAAAGGAAGCGCTGCTGGCGCTCCGCAATGAACCCGGATGTGATTTTGGAAAACATATTATCCCGTACTGCCACGAAAAGGGACTTCGGCTTTTTGCCTATGAATACAACGGCTACTGGAAGGATGTGGGGACCCTCGGCTCATACTGGGAGGCCAATATGGAGCTGATCGACATTGTGCCGGAGTTCAATCTTTATGAAGAATACTGGAAAATCTATACCAATAGCGGGATCCTGCCGCCGCAGTACATATCCGGACAGGCAGTGATCGAAAGAAGTATCATTGGAAATGGATCCGAAATATACGGGGAAGTCAGAAACTGCGTGATCGGTTCCGGCGTGATCGTCGGCGAGGGCGCGGTAGTCCGGGACTCTATTATTATGAAGGATACCGTGATCGGAAAGGGATGTGTGGTGGATAAGGCGATCATTGCCGAGGACTGCCAGATCGGGGAAAATGTAACCCTTGGTATTGGCAGCGACGTTCCGAACAGGCTGAAGCCGGCCATCTATTCCTTTGGACTTGTGACCATCGGAGAAAACACCACAGTGCCGCCGGGGGTACAGATCGGAAAGAATACCGCGCTTAGCGGCTATACCGTGAAGGAGGACTATCCGAACGGAGTGCTGGAAAGCGGCGAGACTTTGATAAAGGCAGGTGAGCGCGTATGAAAGCAGTAGGGATCATACTGGCGGGCGGCAACAACCACAGAATGAGGGAACTGACTACCAAGAGGGCCGTTGCGGCGATGCCTATCGCCGGCAGCTACCGGGCCATAGATTTTACCCTGAGTAATATGAGTAATTCCCATATCCAGAAGGTGGCGGTACTGACACAGTACAACGCGCGTTCCCTGAACGAGCACCTGAATTCATCAAAATGGTGGGATTTCGGAAGAAAGCAGGGCGGTCTCTATGTATTTACCCCGACCATCACCGCCGATAATGGCTACTGGTACCGGGGAACTGCCGATGCGATCTACCAGAATCTGGATTTCTTAAGAAGATGCCATGAACCCTATGTGATCATCACATCCGGGGATGCCGTCTACAAAATGGACTACAATAAAGTACTGGAATATCACATTGCAAAGAAGGCGGACATTACCGTGGTCTGCAAAGAGCTGGATTCTCTGGAGGATGCCAGCCGTTTCGGTACCATTCGGATGGACGACACCATGCGGGTTACTGAATTTGAGGAGAAGCCTATGGTGGCAAACTCCAGCACAGTTTCCACAGGAATCTACATCGTCAGGAGACGCCTCCTGATCGACCTGATCGAGCACTGTGCGGAGGAAGACAGGTATGATTTTGTAACCGATATCCTGATCAGATATAAAAATCTGAAAAAGATATATGGTTATAAAATAAAAGATTACTGGAGCAACATATCAACGGTGGATGCGTACTATCGGACAAACATGGATTTTCTAAGACCCGAAGTCAGGGAATATTTCTTCAAAAAGCGTCCGGAGATTTATTCCAAAGTCAGCGATCTGCCTCCCGCAAAATACAATCCGGGCTCAGTTGTGAAAAACAGCCTGGTGGCCAGCGGAAGCATCATCAATGGAACCGTGGAAAATTCGATTCTTTTCAAGAAAACATTTGTCGGGAATAATTGTGTGATCAAGAATTCTATTATTCTAAATGACGTCTACCTTGGCGACAATACTTATATTGAGAATTGCATCGTCGAGAGCAGAGACACGATCAGAGCAAATACACGCTATGTTGGGGAAAATGGTGTGAAGGTAGTTGTAGAAAAGAACGAAAGGTATGCGCTGTAAAAGAAATATCCGCAGCGCATGGAGAAAGGGGCAGCAAGGATGCAGATTACAGATGTACGAGTAAGAAAAGTAGCAAAAGAAGGGAAACTGAAAGCAGTGGTTTCCATCACCATGGATGAGGAGTTTGTGGTACATGACATCAAGGTAATTGAAGGCGAGAAGGGACTTTTCATTGCCATGCCGAGCAAGAAGGCATTGGACGGTGAGTACCGGGACATTGCACACCCGATCAACTCCGCGACAAGAGAGCGGATCCAGACCATGATCCTGGAAAAATACCAGGAAGCCATGGAAAATGACGACAACGAAGAATAGGCACCAGGGACATAAAAAGCGGCGGCTTCTGTAAAAAGAGCCGCCGCTTATTTTAGGATGAAAGATGTCAGGACACTTGTCTCTTTCCGGCTCCGGTGTTATGATTTTGGTAAATACGCCGGATCCTTTGGGGAAAAGCGACCCGGACAGGAAAATTGAGAGGACATGTTATGAAGTGGGAAACAAAATCCGGATTTCGGTGGATCCTGCTGGCTACAGGGCTCCTGGTACAGGTGTACTATCTCTGGCCCTGGATCCGGGGAGAGGAGCATACTTATAACAGTATTACTTATCTGATGGCGGTGATCCGCAAGGGCGGCGCGGCGGTTCTTATGCAGGAGGAATTTCCGCTAAGCCTGGAGCTTGGCGGGAATCTTCCGGCGTTTGCCGGTCAGTTTGTATTGGTGGCTGTGCTGCTGACGCTTTCGCAGGCTCTTTGTATCATTGCTGTGATCGGTGGGATGAACGGCTTTCGGTATAAGTTTTGCTCAGCAGCTGCGGCCGTGATCGGATGTGCTTTGATGTACATTGCCGAAGTCATTGTATCGCCCGGGGATGTAATGGTCGGGAAGAAGGAAATTCTCGGGACATTTACTTATTTTTACCCTTATTGCGGGGTTATTGCGGCCGGATTATTGTATACAGTCGTTCGGCTCCTGGAAGCATGGGACGAGGCGGACAGACGCCATCGAAAGGAGCAGGAGGCAAAGCGGTTTTACCGGCAGGAGAGGAAGAGAAGGCTCCGGTTTCCCGGGCATTATTGCAGACTGCTTTACCGGGTTCTGTGGAAGGACATGAGATATCGCCGGAAGGATATTTCCTATCTTTTTTTGTCTGCGTTTTTGTCCGCGCTTTTTCTTTTTCTTGGACTTGGGATCTATCAGAATTTTTCCGGCAGCTATGGAGAGGACGGCGGCATGCTGGGGCTGGGTCTGGTGGAGATTGTGAGGGATTTTTTGGTGGCGATCCTGTTTATCGGCCTTTTTCTCGTCTCTTCTGCCATGTCGTTTTATCAGAAGCGAAGGATGGCGGGCATGGGGCTGATTGAAACACTGGGGATCCGAAGCGGTACGCTGTTTGCGACCTGGGTTGGTGAGATCATTGCCTGTCTGGCGGCAGCTGTGGCTCTGTCCTGGGGGATTGGCAGCCTGGGGTTGTATCTGCTCTGTAAGGGGATCGAAAGGTGGATGCCCGGATATGAAAGCACGGGTACAGCAGGCGTGGGCGTATATATCTGGACACTGGCGGGTACGGCGCTCCTTGGTCTGTGTGGGTATGCCGCGTCTTATGAGATGCAGCGGGGATCCGCCTCCACAGATACCAGAAATGCAGCGGCGAAATGGGAGCCTGTGACCGGACGGTTTACAATAGCTTCGGCTGTGGCGGCAGGTATTCTGGGAATTCTTTGTCTGTCCTTTTACGGACAGAGAAGAATGGCGGAAAGTCTTGTGCTTGCCTGCGGATTTTTGTTGTGCGCGGCGATCGTGTTCCGTTCCCTGTGGGGACTTTGGATGAAAAGAGGACTGAAAGATCCGGAAAAGACTCTGCCGGCGCTGCCGAAGATCTGCCGGACGCGCTGCCGGTTTCGGACGGTGACCAGATACCTTTCCCTGCTGACGGTGGTACATGTGTTGTGCTTAAGCGTATTTTCTGTAAAGTTTCTTTCTGCCCGGATCGCAGACGACCCGGAGGATCTGTATCCTTACGATTATGTCTATCTGGCCAACGGAGAGGATGACAGATATTTTAAACAGCTGGAGGAAGAATGCGGGGCGGAGGTTTATCAATTTCCTATGGTAAGGGCCACCACCCTGGACAATACAGAGATGCCCAACCAATTTACAGAGATTGTAGTACAGCAGGGACAAAATATCGGCATTTCAGAAACGACTTACCGGGCGCTGAAGGAACTGGCAGGAGAGACGTGGGAAGATCTTTTGCTGGATGATGCGGGCAGGCGGATCCATGTGGTCTACCAACAAGATCAGGCCGCCAGGGCAAAACCGCTGGACTGGTTCCAGTGGACCGGCAAACCCTATGTCCATATCGGCCAGGCATTGATGGGCCATGATATTTATACACGGGCAAAGACTTATCCGCCAAGAGAGATTATAAGCGAGGAGCGGGGCTCTTTGATCGGCGCCTTCAGGCAGGGAAAGTATGAGAATCTGATCGTGTTTTCAGATGCCTATTTTGAAGCGGTAAAAGACTCCTGGAGAACCACGGATCTTCTGACCGGAGAACCGGTGAGCGAAAAGGATGCAGTGCCGGACGTGACGATCCATGAGTGGCCTACCCGGCTGTGTCTGGTCAATGTGCCAGAGGAATACCGGGCGCAGGCGGACGAGATCCTGGAGGAATTTAGAACGGCGCATGCCTTTGATGAACAATTTGACCCGCTGGTAAAAAGCGCCTATATCGGCAGCGAAGGGCGGCACCAGAGACAGATGGAGCAGCAGATGGAAATGCTGGTGAATGGTATTGTATTACTGATGCTGTTGGCGGTGGGGATGTTTGTGCTTCGTATGAGGATGAAGATGGATCTGCCGGAGCTGAAACAAGATTACCGTTTTTTTGTAACCTTTGGAATGGAGGAAAAAGAAAGGATTCGTCTTATGAAACGGGAGGTGTCACGGTATGTGTGGGTGCCGCTTGCGCTTGCCTGTGGGATATCCCTCCTGCTGACGGGAATCCTGTGGAAGCTTCGGCTGTATCAGGCGGCAGATATGGCCGCTTATCTGAAATGGGGGCTTCCGGTATGGGGCGTCTATGTTCTGGCGCAGGTTCTGAATATGAAGCTGCTTCAGAAGAATGTGAACCGGGAGCTGGAAGGAGAAGAATGAGGATGGAAAAGATGACAGATCAGAGGGCAGAAAAACAGATGGAAGATCAGCGGATGCAGAAGAGGACCGGGGCAGGAGATACGGCTAAGAGTTGTCCGGTTCTGGAGGCAAGGGATCTGGTGCGGAATTATACAGGGACCGGGGAACCGAAGGAAAAGCATGAGATCCGGGTGCTGAAGGGATTGAATTTTCAGGTGGAACGTCAGGAGTTTGTGGGAATTATGGGACGTTCCGGCTGCGGAAAGACGACGCTTCTTAAGATCCTTGGTATGATTGACCGGCAGACCGGGGGCAGTCTGTATTTTAAAGGCAGTGATACGCAGGAGCTGTGGAAAGATGAGTTGGCGGACATTCGCCGCAGGGACATCGGGTTTGTCTTTCAGGATTTTTATCTGATGGACAGCCTGACGGTGAAGGAGAATATTATGCTGCCTAAGATTCTGGATAAAGGCGTTGCCCGGGAATGTATCGCGAAGGCGGAAGAACTGGCGGAACAGTTTGGGATTCGCGGGCTGCTGGAGAAGAAGCCATATGAGCTCTCCGGCGGGGAAAAGCAAAGAGTGGCCATCTGCCGGGCGCTGATCAATGACCCGGAGCTGATCCTGGCGGATGAGCCTACCGGAAATCTGGATTCCAAGTCCGGGGATGTGGTGATTTCTACCATGTCCCGGATCAATCAGGAACTTGGCAAGACCATCGTCATGGTGACTCACGATCCCAAGATGGCCAGTTATTGCAGCCGCCTCATTCTTCTGAAGGACGGCGTGATCCTGGAGGATCTATTCAGGGGGGAGGATCAGGAGAGTTTTTATCAGGAAATTCTGGTGAAGATGAAGGAGTTGTAAGGGCATCGTTTTCTTCCCGGAAATTCACTGCCTGGGAAGGAAATGCCGCCTGCGGCGTCGCTTCCTTGCGGCAGTGGTATATTATGTGTGGTGCCGGGCATAGACTGTATTGGAAGAAGAGGGATGACGGTACGGGGAGATGCAGGACCGGTATGCAAAAAGAGGCGGGAGACGGTCCTTCCCCGGCCGGAAAAGGAAGGGGGAGAATCAGTGGAGAGTCCGGAAAAACGCAGGCAAAGACTTTTGAAGGAGACCCGTTCCCTTTACCGCGACCACGGGGGCGCTCCGGTGGTGCATCCAAGATATGGAGCAGTCTGCCACGGATTGTATGAGGGAGAGGGGCACGACCTTCCGAGAGGAACGTTCGGGGTCCGCTTTCTTTTGTGCTGTTTTTTATTTACCTTGTTTGTGACAATGGACCGCCGGGAGATGAAGGTGCTGGATGTGGACAGTGACAGGATCGAGGAGGTGATTTCCCGGGATGTGGTCCTGCCGGATACGGAGGAATGGATATCCCGGATTTTTTAAGACAGATTGTGTATTTTTTAACTTTTGGAAAAAGCATTGCATTTTTCCGGGTTATTTTCTACAATGGGGGCTGTATGTGAAAGAGAAGCGGAGCGGGACTCTAAAGGCAGGTTTTCGTGCGCTCTTTTGATGCAGGATGAGGGATTAGGAAAATAACTGGAGGAATGGAGAATGGATTACAAACGGATTTTGGAAGGGATCCTGGATATCGGAGAGGCCATGCTGTGCAGCGGGGCGGAGAATTTCCGCCTGGATGATACGCTGTACCGGATGTGCAGAAGCTATGGATTTGTGCGGTATGATGTATTTGCAATTCCCAGTAATATCCAGATTACCGTGGAGACGCCGGAGGGGGAGATCCTGACGCAGATCCGGCATATTGAGTCTACCGGGATCAATTATGACCGGCTGGATTATCTGAATAATCTGGCCAGATATGTCTGTGCCCATACGCCGGACGCGAAGGAGCTGCACGAAAGATATCTGGAAGTTATGGCGCGCAAAGAGCCGTCGCTTCCGGTGACCTATCTGGCGGGCATTATGGGCGGCGCAGGCTTTGCCGTGTTCTTTGGCTGCGGGCTTGTAGACGGGATTGTGGCGGGGCTGGTGTCTGCGCTGATCGTGTTTGCCGGAAACTGGCTGGGAAAACGGGAAAGCAATCTTTTGATCTACAATCTGATCCTGGCATTTCTGGCGGAAATGGTGATCATCGCCATGTCTTTCCTGGGGATCGGAACTCATCCGGACCGGATTATGATTGGGATCGTCATGCTCCTGATCAGTGCCCTTAGCACGACAAATGGCATCCGGGAAATCCTGCAGAGAGACTTTATTTCCGGACTGATCAATATTATGAATTCGATCCTGGGTGCGGCAGGGATCGCATTTGGGATCGCCATTGCCATGTGGCTGCTGGGCGGCGGACATTCCGATGGATTTACCCTGAATTCCAATCCGGTGATCCAGCTGATCTCCTGTACGGTGGCCTGCGTGGGATTTGCCCTGTGGTTTAAGATCAAAGGCGTGCAGGTGATGTATTCCGGGATCGGAGCGTTTTTTA
Organism: uncultured Merdimonas sp.; assembly: GCF_963929015.1. Lineage (NCBI taxonomy): Bacteria > Bacillati > Bacillota > Clostridia > Lachnospirales > Lachnospiraceae > Merdimonas > uncultured Merdimonas sp. The sequence goes on along the minus strand of NZ_CAWVHE010000014.1, from coordinate 4,045 downwards.
CCTGGCTGATCTATATGGTGGTGTTTGCGATCTGGCCAAGCAACTTTGGGGCGACCATGGCGGGCGCGGTGTTTGTGGCGGCCTATGCCTTTATTATGTCCAGGATCAATAAGGCGCCGGCTACGATTTTTCTGACTGCCTCTGCCTTTCCGCTGATCCCCGGACCAAATCTCTACTATATGATGTATGGCTGGGTCAGCGCAGATTCGGCTATGGCCCGCAGTGAGACCGGAGTGCTCCTGGAAACCTGTCTTGCCATCGCGCTGGGCTTCTTGATCGTAGATGTAGTGTCACGGTGCATCCTGTATGCAAAGAAGCAGGAGATCCAGATCGGCAAACGCGCATAAGGAGTGCAGAATAAGGAATGCCAGAATAAGGAGTGTCAGAACCCATAGTCTTCCAGATTGCTGATCTGGAAGGCCATGGGTTTTTTTGTCGTCGGATGGAAGAACGTAAGCCGGCAGGCGCACAGACAGATCTGTTGCCAGGGCCGGGCGGTGGGCCGGACGTCTGACTGGCCGCGGAGAGTATCAGGATGACCGGAAGGAGCGGAAGTTATCCCCGTTATCCCCGCAATTTCCCGGGAATGTGGATTATATTTGGTGTCGCCCACAATCGGACAGCCCATATGAGCCAGTTGTACCCGGATCTGGTGATGGCGTCCGGTGAAAATGTGGATAAATAGGGTGGTGCCTTCGGATGGGGACGGGGGATTTCTGGAAATCCCCCGTCCCCATCCGAAGGAGTTTTCCACAACTTCATACTCTAATCGGGCAAGTTTTGCATTTTTTTCTCCGGGATCGCATATTCTGGAAGTGTTGGTGAGGGGATCCCGGCACATATAGTTTTCCAGGATGCCGGAAGGTTTTGGAGGGCGGGCCCTCCACCAGGGCGCAATAATATTTGCCGAAAGAAGTTTTGTCTGGATTTTGCAGCTGGCGGTTTAATTCTCTGGCCGCTGCCGGGGTTTTGGCGAATACCAGGAGACCGGATACCGGCTGATCCAGCCGGTGGATGACTGCCAGATAAGGCTCGCCGGAAGCAGGATTTATCTGGTACAGATGTTGTTTCAGCAGGCGTACCATATCCGGAGCTCCCGTGGATCGAGTCTGGGTGGCGATTCCGGGCGGCTTGACACAGACGATGATCTGTGTGTCTTCATATAAAATATGTAACGGTGTTTTTGATGATAAATGGTACATGGGCTCCTCCGATTACAGTGTGCTGTTTTTCTTTCTTAAATTCTATTTAAGCACAGCCGGAGGAAATATGCAAATATCCGGCATTTTGTGATGGCGATGTCTGCGGCCTTGATAATGAGAGGATTTCATTTTCGAGAATGAAGGGTATTTTTATTGATGAAAGGGAAATATCTATAGTTTAAAAGGGAGGAATTTTGAAGCGTACAGAGGGGACATTTCCTGTAGATAAGGGGGAGTTCGCCCTTGACAAATGGGGAGGGATGGATTAGAATTACGGATAACTCAAGATTTTTATGGGCTGCGAAGGGGATTAGTACATGAGAGCAGGCACAGAGAGGGAATCAGCGGGTGTGAGATTCCTGCCGGGAGTTCTTGTGGAACCGGCCCTGGAGCCCCTGCATGAAAATGCAGCGTGTTGCCAGCGTTAATGGTAAATGAGCGAACTGCCGGAAGAAGGCAGTTAACTAGGGTGGTACCGCCGAGCTTTTCGGTCCCTTTTTTGGGGAGCGCGAAGATCGGCGTTTTTATTTGCCGGGGACAGCGCTTCTGCAGCAAAAATGTGCCGGAGGTTTCCGGCTGTCAGAGAAAAGGAGAGAAGAAAGTCATGGCAAAGGAAAAATTAGTCAAAAATATCACACCTCGTGATGAGAATTTTGCACAGTGGTATACAGATGTAGTCCGCGAAGCAAATCTGTGTGATTATTCCAGTGTAAAAGGTTGTCTGAATTATCTGCCCAACGGATATGCGATCTGGGAGCTGATCCAGGCTGATCTGGACAGACGGTTTAAAGAAACCGGCGTAGAAAATGTTTATCTGCCGGTATTGATCCCGGAGAGTCTTCTGGAAAAAGAGGCGGATCATGTGGAAGGATTTGCGCCTGAGGTCGCGTGGGTTACTCACGGTGGTATGGAGAGACTGCAGGAGCGGATGTGCATCCGCCCGACGTCTGAGACATTGTTCTGTGATCTGTGGGCAAAGACAGTCCGTTCTTACCGGGATCTTCCGAAGGTATGGAACCAGTGGAACTCTGTACTTCGCTGGGAAAAAACTACCAGACCTTTCCTTCGTTCCAGGGAGTTTTTGTGGCAGGAAGGCCACACCCTTCATGCAACTTATGAAGAAGCAGAGGCAAGAACGATCCAGATGTGGGAAGTTTACAAAGATTGTTACAGAGAGACCATGGCGATTCCGTTTGTAGCCGGAAGAAAGGCAGAGAATGAGAAGTTTGCCGGAGCACAGGATACTTATACCATCGAGGCGTTGATGCACGATGGCAAGGCTCTGCAGTCTGCCACCAGCCATTTCTTCGGAAGCGGATTCCCGGACGCCTTCGGCATTAAGTATGTGGATAAAAATAACCAGCTTCAGAGCGCTTACGAGACTTCCTGGGGATGGTCCACCAGAAGTATCGGAGCTCTGATCATGGTACACGGAGATGATGACGGACTGGTGCTGCCGCCTCATGTGGCTCCGGTAGAGTGCCGGATTATTCCGATCGCACAGCATAAGGAAGGCGTGCTGGAAAGCTCCTATGCACTTTACGAAGAACTGAAGAAAGCAGGATATAGAGTAAAAATAGACGACTCCGACAAGAGTACCGGATGGAAATTCTCTGAGCAGGAGATTCTTGGAATCCCCACCCGTATCGAGATCGGACCAAAAGATCTGGAGAAAAAACAGGTTGTTGTAGTACGCCGTGACAACCGCGAGAAGATTGTAGTTTCTCTGGATGAAATTGCGGTAAAACTGCGTGAGATCCTGGAACAGGAGCAGCAGGATATGTACGACAGAGCCAACAAATTCCTGCAGGATCATATTGATACCGCAGTGACTCTGGATGAGATGGTAGAGAAATTCAAAGAAAACCGTGGTTTTGTAAAAGCATGCTGGTGCGGCGATCCCGAATGCGAGGGCGAAGTAAAATACGCAACCGGCGGAGCAGCAACCCGCTGTCTGATTGAAGACGAAGAAATGATTTCCGATAAATGTATCTGGTGTGGAAAACCCGCAAAACACATGGTATATTGGGGAAAATCTTATTAAAACTCTTCATTGGGGACGGGGGATTTCTGGAAATCCCCCGTCCCCAATGAGACATCCCGTCTCTTATCCACAGAATCTGGATAAGGAGGGATTATATGGCGCGACAACCTAGAAGAGAAAGTAGAACGAAAATATATCATCTCGTTAACCGTGGGATTGATCGAAAAGCTATATTTGGAGAAAAGCGTGAGCGTTCCAGAATGCTTAATATTATTCGTGAATTCTACAAAAAATATCAGGTTAATTTCTATGCATATTGCATCATGCCAAATCATTTTCATTTGCTGGTGCAGGGAGAATTAGAGACCCTGGCACTTTTCATGGCTGTAATCTCAGCAAGATACGCACTTTACTATAACTATAAACATCAACGAACTGGATATGTGTTTCAAAATCGTTACCGAAGTCAATGTATAGAAGATGAGTCATATTTTTGGAATTGTCTTCGGTATATTCATCTAAATCCGATAAAAGCCGGACTGGTCCGTGAGCTCGTCGGCTATCCCTACGGAAGCATGAAAGAATTCTGCACAATGAATGATGAAGAAGATCAGATTCTATGTGCAGATTCTTATAAAAAAATCAAGGAACATTTTGGAAATAGTCGGGAATTTTTGGCTTTTCACGAACAAAAATGCCTGGAATTATTCATTGATGAAAAAAGAGGATGAGCTGGATCAGAAAGTAGAGGCTGCAAGAATAATTCTTGAGAAATTTGCAGCAAATCTGAATATTTCTTTGCTGGAAGTGATACAATATGCAGAATTACGAGCGGCATACGAAACACGCGATCTAGTGT